>CAZCPD010000009.1:0-30343 GCA_964500425.1 uncultured Rhodocyclaceae bacterium | reverse complement strand
GGTGATCGACGATCCGGCGGAAGTCGTTGCGGCGATCTTCAAGTACTACGAGCGGCGCGGTTTCGAAAGGTTGCCCGAAGAGCACGAGCTGCTGCTCAACCTTTGATACAATTCCTGTCCTCCTGCCCCGGTCGGCCAGCCGCCGACCGGGCGCCCCGTTCAAGGACAAAGTCATGCGCCGCACCTTCCTGATTTTCGCCATGCTGCTGGCGCTGCCGGTTGCCGCGCAGCAAGCGCCGGCCGATCTGCAACCGTTGCCCGAACCGCCGCCGCCGCCGCCGGGCGTCGTCGATCCGGCGCTTGAGCCGCAGGTCACCATCACCAAGCGTGGCGAGGATAGGGTCGAGGAATTCCGCGTCAACGGCAAGCTCTACATGCTCAAGGTAACGCCGCCGAACGGGCCGAGCTACTACCTGATCGACGAAAGAGGTGATGGCAAGATGACGCGCCAGGAGTCGCTCGACACTGGTCTGCGCGTGCCGATGTGGGTGATCGGCACTTTCTGACCTGGACCTCCCGGTGTCTGTCCGATCCTGCCGCTTGAACTCAACCCCTTTGCCCGCCCCAGAAATTTAGGCCGCATGCAGGCCCGACTCCTTCCCGCCGCGCGCGGCGCCTTCTGGATCGCCGCCGGCTTCAATATTTACCGGCGCAATCCGCCGCTGTTGAGCATGTTGACGTTCGGCAACATGCTGCTGGCGCTCGTTTTCAGCCAGATGCAGCCGATCGGACCGTTCCTGCTGCTGCTGTTCTCGCCGATGGTGATGGCGCTGATCGCCAATGCCTGTGGCGCCATTGCCCAGAACGGCCTGTTGCCGCTGCCTTCGGCCACACTGCTGACCGGACTGCGCGAGCACAGTCGCTTGCTGCTGCGTCTCGGGGTGGTACAAATGGCCTATGTGATGATCGTCGTGCTGCTCTTCGATCTGTTGCTGCCCAGTGTGGATCCGAATGTGCTGGTGGGCGCCCGGGAGGCGGCGGACTCCGCCGAAGGCGCCGCTCAGGCGGCGGCCAGGCTGGATGCCGGTCAGCTCGGCTTGCTGCTGCTGCACCTCGGCGCGATCGGTCTTGCCGTGCTGCCCGCCTTCTGGTTTGCCCCCCTGCTTACTGCGTGGCATGGCGTAACGCCGTTCAAATCGGTGTTCTTCAGCCTGGTTGCCGTCTGGCGAAACTGGCGCGCCTTTCTGGTCTATGCCACGGCATCTGCGCTGGTCGGCGTGCTGGCGCCGGCCATGCTGCTGGGTCTGCTCGGCCTGTTGTCCGGTTCGTTGGGCGGCGTCATCGCGACCGTTCTGCAACTGCTGTTGTTGCTGGTATTTGCTCCCGTGCTGATGACGGGCGCGTATTGCAGCTACAATGACATCTTCGCACCTGTCACCTCGGCATCCGCCGAGGTTGCGACCGGCAGTGCCGACTCCTCGGACGATGCTTCCTCCCATGAGTGAATTGACGCCGCTCGGCATTCTCGGAGGAACCTTCGATCCAGTGCATTTCGGCCATCTGCGCCTGGCCGAGGAGGCGCGCGGGCAGCTTGGCCTTGGCGAAGTGCGCTGGATTCCTGCCGGCCAGCCGGCACATCGCGTTGCGCCGCGCAGTGCGCCGCAGCATCGACTCGAGATGGTGCGCCTGGCGATCGCTGGCAATTCGACCTTTCATCTCGACGACGCCGAGGCGCGGAGCGCCGCGCCGAGTTACAGCGTGCCTACGATGGCGCGGTTGCGTGCCGAGTTAGGAGCACGGCGTCCGCTGGTGCTGCTGCTCGGCGCCGATGCCTTCCTCGGTCTGGAGACATGGTATTGCTGGCGCGAGCTGTTCGGCCTCGCTCACCTTGCCGTGGCAACGCGGCCGGGAAGCCAGCTCGATATGGCGCGCATGCCGGATGCGCTGGCCGCCGAGTTCGCGGCACGCCGCTGCCATTCCTCTGCTGCCCTCGGCGAGACGCCGGCGGGCGGCATCCTGCCGTTCTCCATCACCGCGCTGGATATTTCGGCAACGCTGCTGCGCGCCAATCTTGCGACAGGATGCAGCTCGCGCTATTTGCTCCCCGATCCGGTTCTCGACTATATTTTTCTCAACCGGTTGTATTCATCCACCTACTAGCATTCGACTCAATGGACGTTCGCAAATTACAGAAACTCGCCGTCGCCGCTCTCGAGGACATCAAGGGGCGCGACATCGAAGTCATCAACACCAGCAAGCTGAGCCCGCTCTTCGAGCGCATCATCGTCGCCAGCGCCGATTCGACGCGCCAGGTCAAGGCGCTGGCGCGCAATGTCCATGACAAGGTCAGGGAGGCCGGCGGCGACGTCATCGGCATCGAGGGCGAGGATTCAGGCGAGTGGGTGCTGATCGATCTCGGCAGCATCGTCGTCCATGTCATGCAGCCGGCAGTTCGCCTTCACTACAATCTCGAAGAGCTCTGGCAGACCAAGCCGAAGCGGGCCAAAGCGGCCGCCTCGGCCGCCGTGGTTGCCGATGATCCGGGCGAGTAAGCCCGCCGCGTGATCCTGTGAAGCTGCATGTTGTCGCCGTTGGCACGCGGATGCCAGGTTGGGTCGACGAGGCCTATGCCGAGTTCGCCCGACGCATGCCGCGCGAGATGCCCATGGATCTGATCGAGGTGAAGGCCGAGCCTCGTACCAGCGGCAAACCTTCAGTCGCACTGATGGCTGCCGAAGCGGCGCGTCTGCGCGCGGCACTGCCTGGCCGGTGCCGCAAGGTGATCCTCGACGAGCGCGGTAGCGATCTGACGACCCAGGCGCTCGCCCGGCGTCTCGAAGCATGGTTGGGCGGTGGCGAGGATGTCGCCATCGTCATCGGTGGGCCGGATGGGCTCGATGCGGCGTTCAAGCAGGAGGCTGACGAAATGCTGCGCCTCTCCAGTCTGACCTTGCCCCATGCGTTGGTGCGCGTGCTGCTGGCCGAGGCGCTCTACCGGGCCGCGAGTCTGCTCAAGGGCCACCCCTACCACCGCGAATAGCCGTTTCGCCTGAATCGAAGCGGGCAATGCACAATATTCGTGCGGCTGGTGAGATAATCGGGTGCGTCATCAATCCGAATTTCATGCCAGCCCATGACACAGGTCGAGTCGAGAATCTATCTTGCTTCGCGCAGTCCGCGGCGTCGGGAATTGCTTCACCAGATCGGAGTGCGTTTTGACCTGATGGTCTTTCGTGCTCCGCCGCGCGATGATCCTGAGGTAAACGAAGCGATTCTTTCTGGCGAGAGTGCCGATTCCTATGTCGTGCGCGTTGCCCGGGCCAAGGCGGCGCACGGCGCCTCCTTGCTCGGCATGCGCCATGTTCCCCCGCGTGCTTTGCTGGCGGCCGACACGACGCTCGATCTGGATGGCGAAATCATTGGCAAGCCTCGCGATGAGGCTGACGCGGCGGCGATTCTTGCGCGTCTGTCGGGGCGCACACATCGCGTCTTGACGGCGGTGGCGCTATCGAGCAGTTCACGCATCGAACATGTCTTGAGTGTGAGTACGGTGCGCTTTCGAGAACTCGGCGACGACGAAATTCGGCGCTATGCAAATTCGGGCGAACCGCTCGACAAGGCGGGCGCTTACGCGATCCAGGGATATGCAGCGATGTTCATAGCCGAAATTCAGGGGTCGCATAGCGGCATCGTCGGCTTGCCGCTATGCGATACGGCGTTATTGCTGCGCCGTTTCGGCTACCCGATTTAGCGCAAGTTTTTGGCAGCACGGGACAAGGCTTTTTCATTCCAGAAAAAATTCAATGAGCGAAGAATTTCTCATCAACTTTACACCCCAGGAAACGCGAGTCGCCTTGATGCAGCAAGGCGTCGTGCAGGAACTGCATCTCGAGCGTAGCGCCAGTCTAGGCATCGTCGGCAATGTCTATCTCGGTCGCGTCGTGCGGGTGCTTCCGGGAATGCAATCGGCATTCGTGGACATCGGCCTGGAACGAACGGCGTTCTTGCATGTCGCCGATATCTGGATCGAGCGCAGCGGCAATGCTCAACCGGTGCCGCGGCCGATCGAGAAGATCCTCAGCGAAGGCCAAAACCTGATGGTGCAGGTGCTCAAGGACCCGATTGGCAGCAAGGGCGCGCGCCTGACGACGCAAATGTCGATTGCCGGCCGGTTGTTGGTTTTCCTTGCCCAGGATCGTCATATTGGCATTTCCCAACGCATTGAGGGCGAGGCCGAACGTGAGCAGTTGCGTGCGCGCATCCAGGGGCTGGTGCCGGCCGAGGAGCCGGGCGGCTTCATCGCTCGCACCATGGCGGTTACCGCCAGCGATGCCGAACTTTCCTGTGATATCGCCTATCTGCGCCGGCTCTGGGCGGAAATCGTCAACCGCGCGAAGAATGCGCAGGTGCCGGAGATGCTGCATCACGACCTTCGCCTGGAACAGCGTGTGCTGCGCGATCTGGTGACGCCGGAGACGACCAAGGTGACCATCGACTCGCGCGAGAACTTCCAGAAACTCTCGGCTTTCTCTCAGGAATACATGCCGCAGGTTGCAGGGTTGCTCGAACACTACACGGGATCGCGGCCGCTGTTCGATCTGCATGGCGTCGAGGACGAGATCCAGAAAGCGCTGGCGCGGCGCGTCGATCTGAAGAGCGGCGGCTACCTGATCTTCGACCAGACCGAGGCGATGACGACGATCGATGTCAACACCGGTGGCTTTGTCGGCCTGAAGAACTTCGACGACACCATCTTCAAGACCAATCTCGAAGAAGCTCAGCCCATAGCCCGCCCGCTTCGCCTGCGTAATCTCGGTGGCATCATCATCGCCGACTTCATTGACATGGAAAACGAGCAGCATAAGACAGCGGTGTTGGGGGAGCTGAACAAGGAGCTGGCGCGAGATCGGACGCGCGTGGCAGCGAATGACTTCACCACGCTGGGCCTCGTCGAAATGACTCGCAAGCGTACCCGCGAGTCGCTCGCGCACATCCTTTGCGAACCCTGTCCAACCTGTAGCGGACGCGGCGAGGTCAAAACGGCGCGCACCATCTGCTATGAGATTCTGCGCGAACTGTTGCGCGAGGCGCGCCAGTTCGATGCGCTTGAGTACCGTGTGCTTGCAGCGCCGTCGGTGATTGACCTGTTTCTCGATGAAGAATCTCAGGCTCTGGCCATGTTGTCTGATTTCATCGATAAACCGATTTCGCTGAAGGCAGAAACTGGCTACACTCAGGAACAGTATGACATCGTGTTGATGTAGGCGTGGTTTCCGGGATGAACAGATGATCAAGCGGATATTTGTGGTTGGAGTCATTATCCTGGCGGGTTCTTTGCCCGCCAGCGTGGTGGCGCAAGACGTCGAGCGCTTCGAGATCAGGCGGTTTTCCGTGGAGGGAAACACCCTGCTGACGGCTGAACGGATCAATGAACTGGTTGCGCCATTCACCGGTGAGCAGAAGGTCTACGGCGACGTGCAACGTGCCCTTGAGGCTCTGGAAGCAGCCTACCGCCGCGCCGGATACAACACCGTCCAGGTCTATGTCCCCGAGCAGGAACTGACGCAAGGTGTCGTGCGTCTGGAGGTTGGTGAAGGCGCGATTGGCAGGGTGACGGTAACGGGCAACAGGCATTTCAGCGAGGCCAATGTGCGCGCCGGCCTGCCCGCCCTGAAGGAAGGCGCCGTGCCGAATGCCCGCCTGCTCTCGGAAAACATTCAGCTCTCCAACGATAACCCGGCGAAGCAGGTCACGGTCACGCTGGGCGTCGGCGAAGATGACAAGACCGTCGATGCCAGGGTTGTCGTTACCGAGGAGAATCCGCAAAAGACATTCATCACTCTCGACAATACCGGCACCAAGACGACCGGGCTATACCGGATGGGCGTGGCGTATCAGCATGCGAACGTTTTCGACAGCGACCAAATGCTGACGCTGGCGTATACCTTCTCGCCCGATGCGCCGGAGGGCGTCAAGGTGGATATCTACAGTCTCGCCTATCGTTTGCCGCTGTACATGCTGGGCGACAGCATTGATGTGATTTACGGGAAATCCAGCGTCAATACGCCGAGTGTGCAGGCAACGGGTTTCGGCCTGGCGGGCAAGGGCGATGTCGTGGCGCTGCGCTTCAACCATTATTTCCCGCGACAGGGCGAGTTTTCCTCGAAGCTCGTGCTGGGTCTGGATTACAAGTATTTCAATACCCGCTGCAGCATCAATGGCGTTCCCCAGTCGATCGCCCCCCCATTGCCGGCCTTGGCCAGTTGCACGCCGTATACCACGCGACCTCTGAGTCTGACGTATTCAGGCCAGTGGCATGGCGCCGGCGCCATGGCTGACTACAATCTGGGCTTTGCTTACAACTGGCCGCTCGGTTCGCGCTATTCGTTCAAGGGTGGACAGGATCGTTACAGCACGATCGCCAACCGGCCGGTTCCGGACGATTTCGCCATCGTGCGTCTTGGCGCCAGTTACATGACCGCCGTGTTTACCGACTGGCAGGCCAGACTGGCTTTTTCGGGGCAATACAGCAACAACGGGCTGGTGTCGGGAGAACAGTTCGGTCTTGCCGGATCGAACGCAGTGCGCGGTTTCGGCGAGAGAGCGGTGGCGGCCGATATCGGGCATCTCGTCAACCTTGAAGCCTACACGCCCGACGTGGCGCAGGGGCTGGGCATTCCGGGCAGTCTGCGCGGCGTGCTGTTCTACGATTTTTCGCGCGGCAAGAACCTCGGCGTGCAGGCCGCCACCGCAGCGACGGCGGAGCGGCTGGGTGTTTCGGCAGGAGGCCTCGGTCTCCGCTACAGCCTGCAAAAAGACATTGCGATCCGCGCCGATGTCGCCGAAGTGACCAAGGCTGGCCCGTCTGGAACCGAAAGTCGCGGCGACTGGCTGGGGCATGTCAACATGTCGCTCAGTTTCTGAATCAAGTCATTCGGGCGGAGCCAGCCTGGCTGGTTGAAGTACGTTTCTTGCGCTAAACTAAAATTGGGGATTTTTTATCCTCAAACCAGGAGGCGCAAACATGGCTAGGATCCCGCCCTCATTTCCCGCAACGCTCGCCGTGCGCAGGCGCTTGCTGGCTGTTGTGCTTGCGAGCTGCTTTGTTGAGGCAGTGCATGCCATGCCGGTCGATCCACGATTGGTCTCCGGCGCCGCCACTTTCAACCAGAGTGGCAATGTGCTGACAATCAACAACAGTCACAATGCCATCCTCGACTGGCGGAGTTTCAATATCGCCGCTGGCGAAGCCGTTCGTTTCAACCAGCCGTCGGCGAGCAGCAGCGTGCTCAATCGCGTGCTGGGCAACGACCCGAGCCAGTTGCTCGGGCAGCTTGGTTCGAACGGCCGCGTCTGGCTGGTCAATCCGGCTGGCATTCTTGTCGGCCCCGGGGCGCGCATCGATACCGCGGGCTTCGTGGCGTCAACGCTGAACATCCGCAATGAGGACTTCCTGGCCGGACGTCTCAATTTCCAGAATACGCCGGGAGCAGGCTCCGTCGTCAATCAGGGGGCCATCAGCACACCGGATGGCGGCAGTGTGTATCTGGTCGCCTCCGATGTCAGCAATGAGGGCATCATCACCACGCCGCAGGGCGAAACGATTCTCGCGGCCGGGCAGACGGTCGAATTGATCGACACGGCGACGCCGGGCGTCAAGGTCGAAATCACTGGCGCGGCGGGCAATGCGACCAATCTCGGCACCATCGTGGCGGAGGCTGGTCGGGTCGGGGTGGTGGGCGTCCTCGTCAGGAACAGCGGAAACCTGAATGCGAGCAGCGTCGTCAATGAGGGCGGCCGCATCTTCCTCAGGGCACGCCAGGAGACCCGTATCGACAAGGAGGCAGTCCTGACCGCAACGGGCAGCAAGGGCGGGCGTATCGAAGTGCTCGGCGACCGCGTTGCGGTGACAGATGAATCCAGGCTCGATGCCTCGGGAAAAAATGGCGGCGGCTCGGTGCTGGTCGGTGGCGACAACCAGGGCGGGAACCCGGATATTCAGAACGCCGCCGGCACCTATTTTGGCTTGAACGCCAGCATCGCGGCCGATGCGCAACAGACGGGTGAGGGCGGCAAGGTCATCATCTGGGCAAACGACAACACGCGCGCCCATGGCAGCATTTCCGCGCATGGCGGGACTGACGGCGGCAAGGGTGGCTTCGTCGAGACTTCGGCGGGACATCTCGATACCTCTGGCATACGGTTGAATATCGGTCAGGGCGGTACCTGGCTGCTGGATCCATATGACATCACGATCGGCGCGGCCGACGTTACCAGCAGTGGCACCGGCGGGAATCCCGATACTTACACCGGTAGTGCAAGTGCTTCCGCGGTTGCTGCGACGACCATCATGACCCAGTTGAACGCGGGCACCAGCGTGATTGTCGATACGACGGGGGCGGGCGGCGATGTCGGCGACATCACCGTCAGCACGGCGATCACCAAGTCGGCCGGCGGCGCAGCCACCCTGACGCTGAAGGCCCACGACGACATCTTCGTCAATGTGCCCATATCGTCGACGGTCGGAAAACTGAATGTCGTCCTCACGGCGAATCAGATGGGTGGGGCGCCGAACGGTCAGGTCAATGTCTCCGCTGCCGGCAGCATCACGACCAACCATGGCGATTTTACTGCGACAGGCAAGTCCATCAGTCTCAACGCGACCGTCGATGCCGGCAGCGGCGCTGCCAAGCTGGTGGCCACGAGTGCGGACATCAGCAATGGCGCAGGAACTGGCCTGATCACTGCCAACACGCTGGAGGTCAATGCTCAAACCAATATTGCGCTGACCGGCAACAACCAGTTTGATATCGTTGCCGCAACTGCGAATGGCGCCGCGACGATTGAAAATGCGAAAAGCTCGGGCTTGACGGTCGGCACGGTCGGTGGGACTACTGGCGTCACTGCTGGCGGTAACGTCATGGTCAAGCAGTACTCCAGCGGCGACATCCTGGTTAATCAGTCGGTTTCGACGAGCGGCGGCGATGTCACGGTCGGGGTTGCTTCCGGTGGGGGTGCGCTGGCCGTTGCGGCAAGCAAGGTGGTTTCCGGAAGCAATGTGCAGGTTTACACTTCGGGAGGGGCGATCACCCTTAACGGGACGGTGACAGGCACAACCAACGCGAGTGTCAATGGAGGTGCGGGGAACATCGTCGCCAGCGCAACGGGCGCGGTGATTGCGCCAAGCATCTCGCTGCAGAGCAGCGCCATCCCCGGTGGCTCGATCGGCAGTGCCGGCACACCCTTCAGGACGAGTTCTCCCGGCGGGACAGGCAACGCCAACGTCACCATAGGCATTGCCAGTTATGGTCCGGGCGCCGTGTATCTGGCGCATACCGGAGATCTGACGCTGCAGTCGGTCTACGCGCAGAACGCGGCGCCAATCGAGATCGGCACCCAGCAGAATTTGACGACGAATGGCAGCATTTCAACGACGAGCAGTCTGAGCCTTCTTGCCGGCAACCTGCTGACTGTTCCCAATGGCTTCACGCTTGCGGGGGCAAACATCACCTTGACGGCCAATCGCATGGCGCTGCAAGGGGCGGCTTCCTCGATCAATAGCGGAGCAGGCTTGCTTTGGTTGAAACCGGCAACCGTCGGCGGGACTTGGAACATCGACCTGGGATCCGCCATCGACAGTACCGCCAACACACTGGAGCTTTCAGCGGCCGAACTCAACTCGCTCGCTGGATCGACAGCCGGTACCCTGCGCATAGGCGCCATGACGGCCGGCAATCTGCACCTTTCCGGCCCGGTGGCGCCCACGGGGTTCAGTACCGGCGCATTGTCGTTCGAGTCCGGCGGCACGGTCGACCAGGCAACCTCGGCGGACATCATCACGGCCAACAAGCTGGCGGTCAAGGCGCTCGGCAATGTCAACCTCAATGTCGCACCGAATCTGGTCACCAATCTGGCGGCCCAACTCGGCGACGGGACGCATCAGAACAGGAGTTTCCTGTTCAAGAATGGTCCGTCCCTGAATGTTGGCAGCGCCATCGATGGCGTCAACGGGATCAGCATCAATCTCGATGCGGCAGGCTTCAATTCGGGCAGCCCGAACGGTGTAATCGCCCTTGTTTCGAGCAACGCATTGACCCAGTCGGGCGGCGCCTTGTTGGCGGGCAAGGCGGTTTACGCCGATGGCGCCCGGGTTGTGCTCAACGAGGCAAATCCCACGGGCGTCATTTCCGGCAAGACAACCGGTAGTAGCGCCGGCGATATCTTCAGTTACACCAGCAGCAACGGCATCAATGTCACGACGGTCAATGGATTCAGCGGCATCCAGTCCGGAGTGCCGGCCGATGCCGCCAGTGTCTGGTTGTCGGCCGGGTCTGCCGGGATCAGTCAGGATGCGGGCGCCCCGATCAACGCTGGAGCCGGCACCAAAGGTTTGATGTTGTCGACGACCGGGGCGGTGAACCTCGTGTCGAACGCCAATAGCGTCGGTTCCCTCGGGACCGGCGGCTCCACGCCGAGTTCGTTGAATTTCGTGAATGCGGGCGCGATGACCATCGGCGTGTCGGGCAACGGCATCTCGGCGAATAATGGCGCCGTGAATGTCACTGCCGGCGGTTTGCTGACCGTCCAGAACGGAGTCGCGGCTGGCAGCGGATCGGTGGGGCTGGAAGCGCCCAACCTACAGCTTGGTGTGCCTGGCACGACGGGGGCGGCCATCAGCGGCGGTCTGGTCAAGCTGCGCGCCAGTCAGACTAGCACCGGAGCGATATCGATGGGGGCGTCGACGACGGCCACGACCGTCAATGGCAGCGACATCGAACTGGAGGCCGACAACTACACCTTCAACCTGACTCCGGCCCCGGTTTTCACGGCGAGCAACACGGTCGCTCTTGCCACGGTTACGGACAACCGGACCATGTCCGTCAGCAACACCCTGGGCCAGGCAACGATCAACGCACCGTGGTTGATTTTCGGCGTCGAGACGGCTGCGGATTCAAATACGACCGGCGACATCAACCTGGACGTTGCGATCAATCGCCCCGGCCAGGGAGTTTTATTCTTCACGGGGGGGGGCATCACCCAGTCTACGCCGATCACTGCGCAGCAGCTGGTCTTCAAGGCGGGATCGGTGACCGGTGCCTCGGCTGTCAACCTGGGTGTCGGCAATCAGGTTGCGACGCTCGCAGGCACGACGAGCGGCGGCGCCATTTCCTTCAAGAATTCCGTCGCGCTGACGGTCGGCACAGTGAGTGGCGGCGGCTCCGCGATCAGCGGACTCGCATCTGGCGGTGGTGCTGTGTCCGTTGCGACCAGCACCGGTGGCATCACGCTCACGTCGCCGATCAATGCGGGGAGCGGGGTGGTCAGCGTCGATGCCGGCGGTGGAACCTTCGTCAACAATGTCGGCGCCGGCGCCATGGTCACGACGAGTCGCTGGCTGGTCTATGCCGTCAGTCCAGCCAATGTGACCAAGAATGGCCTGGTTTCGGCGTTCCGTCATTACAACGCCACCTATGCGAGCTATCCCACGCCCGGTGAAGCCGGCAACGGATTCATCTATGCATCGACACCGGGATCTTTGACTGTCGATACCTCGCTGGCATCAGGTGCGACGAGCCATGTCTTCGGGCAGACGCCAACAGCCGTATTCGACTATTCGTTGGTCGGCACATATGATGCCGAAGACATCATCGGAACGGCTACCTTCTCACCGGCGCTTTCCAGTTCCACGAGCGCGGGTGCTTACACGGTAGGTTACGATGGCGGATTGACAAACCCGGTAGCATATTCGGGAAGCACCATGGCGAACCCGGTCAGCTACATTTTCGTTTCCGGTGCCGGGGTGCCTTACACGGTCGACCCTGCTGAGCTCACGATTGTCGCGACGCTGGGCGGATCGACCGAAAAGGTATATGACGGCACCACACATGCCGATCTGACGTCCGACAACTTCCTGCTGAGCGGTTTTGTCGGGACGGACGATGCTCTCGTGACCAAGACGAGCGGAGTCTATGCCAGCAAGAATGTGGGTACCGGGTTGCTGGTGACGGCGACGCTGGATGCAGCCGACTTTTCTCCCGTGGGCACGACCGATCTGTCCAATTACACGCTGCCGGCGAGCGCGTCCGGCCATATCGGCACCATCACTCCGGCCACGCTCAGCGTGAGTGGGTATACAGCATTCAGCAAGGTCTATGATGGCACGACCGATGCCAAGCTGGACATGAGCAAGATGCTGCTCACCGGACTCATCAGTGGTGACGATGTCTCCGCCACCGGCATGGGTAGTTTCGATGACAAAAACGTGGGTGTTGCCAAGCCGGTGACGCTCAGCAGCCTCAGCCTGAATGGTGTCGATGCTGGCAACTACAAGGTGGTAGCCGCGGATGCCAGCGTAGGCGGCCTCGTTCAGCCAGCCGAACTGAGCGCGGACATCACGCCGTGTTCGATCGCCGGAGTCAGCAACATTGCGGGTGTCGATAAGGTCTATGACGGCAGCGTGGAGGCTGGTTTGAATACCGACAAGGCCGTCTTCGACGGCATGATCGACGGCGATTTGTTGGCCATCGGCGATGCGAAGGCCGAGTTCATCGACAAGAATGTCGGTATCGACAAGGCCATCAACATCGGCGGCATTGTCCTGGCCGGCCCCGATGCAGGCAATTACATCCTGGCCAGTGACGAGGCGACAGCCACTGCCAGCATCACTCCGGCCACTGTCGAGAGCGTGAGCGGCATCAAGGCGCAAGACAAGCTATACGATGGCAATACGATCGCACAGCTCGATACCTCGGCCGCCATCTTCAACGGGATGGTCGACGGCGACAACCTGATCGTCGATGCTGCGACCGGCAGTTTCAACGATCCGGAACTCGGCATCGACAAACCCGTGGTGATCGAAGGCATCACGCTATCCGGTGTCGATGCCGGAAACTATGTTTTAGTCAGCGACCAGGCGGCCACCGTCGCCAGTATCGTTTCGGTGATCGAAACCCCGCTGATCGAGGAGGCTCCGCTGCAGTCGGCCATCGAACAAGTGGTCACGACGGTCAACGCCAACACTCAGCAGCAGTCCGGCGAAGCCACGCTGGCCTTGATTCAGTCGCCCCCATTGGGGCCTGCCGCACCCGCATCGATGCCGCCAGGTGGCTTGGTGGCAGGGACAATCGGAGGCGGTGTGGGTGAATTCGGCGCCAACCCGTCTGTCGGAAGTGTTCCCGCGACTTCAGGTGGCGCGGTTTCCGGAGGCGTTCCAACATCATCGGGCATGGTCTCGACGACGGCGTTTGGTGGCCGCGCAAGCGTGTCGGGGCGTGGTGCCGCGGCGGGGACTCGGGTCGGCGCTGCTCGCGGTGGGCAGGGCGGCGAAGAGGGCGCGTCCGAGGAGGATGCAGGCCCTGACAAGAAAGACAAGAAGTCCGCGCATGACGAAGGTGAAGGCCGCGGCGCGAAGAAGGCGAACGCCGAAAAGCCAGTGGTGAAGAAACTGCCGATGTGCAGTTGATTGTCATATAACCAGGGTGCGGGGGGGGGGGAGGCCATGACAGCCAAGCTGATGAAATTCCTGATGGGTGGTTTCACGCTGGGGCTGTTGCTGCTCGGCAGTGTTGCCCACGCTGGCGTGGCCGGCCAGGTCACGCATCTTTCCGGCACATTGTCGGTCAAGCGCGCCGACGGGTCGGCCAAACTCCTGTCGGTGAGATCGGAAGTGCAGGAGGGCGACCTGCTGACGACCGAAGCCGATACCTATGCACGCATCAAGTTCGTGGATGGCGCCGAGGTCGTGCTGCGTCCCGGTTCGCAATTGCGCGTGGCGACCTACAGCTATGTCGAGAAAAAACCCCAGTCGGACAACATCCTGCTCAACCTGCTAAAGGGCGGCTTGCGGGCGGTGACCGGCCTGATCGGCAAGCGCAACCGCGATGCCGTGAGCTTCTCGACTGCCACTGCGACGATCGGTATTCGCGGTACCCACTTCGGCGCTCTGCTTTGCAACGACGATTGCGTCGGGGTTCCCAGCGTCAGCGGCAGACCGCCCGAAAACGGTCTGCATCTCGATGTCGCCGATGGTGCCATATTGGTGCGAAATCCGGCAGGCCAACAGCAGATCACCGCTGGCGAGTTCGGCTTCGTCCGTGATTCCGGCAGCGCGCCCCTGATCATTCCCCCGCAGCAGGGGGTGCAGGTCACCATGCCGCCCAGCATCAGTCAAAACACCGCCGGTCCGGGAATCGGCAGGGGGCAGGAGAAGGAATGCGTGGCTCAGTAGGACTTCCCGTATCTTCAGTGTCCCCGGCATCTTGTCTTCCTGGAGACGCGGACAACGCCTCGTGAGACTGGACTGAAAAGAACCGCATCGTTCGCGGTGAAATGAATCCGCCCTCAGCGGCTGGCGAGAACCGCCTGCTTGCATGCACCGAGAGCCGCTTGACCGTTTCGCAGCAAGGTGTCGATGATTTCGCCGACGGCGTCGTCGAGGGCCGCTTCATCAGGAACGATTTCATGCACCAGGCCGATGCGATAGGCCTCGGCTGCCGCGAAGCTCTCACCACTGAGCATGTAGCGCCCCACATGGCGTGCGCCGAGGGCGCGGACGAGGTGTATGCCGACCAGTGCCGGCGGAATGGCATGGTGAACTTCATTCAAAGTGAATTGCGTGTCGAAAGTCGCAATCGCGATATCGCAACTCGCCACGAGAGCGGCGCCGACACCATAGGCGGAGCCGTGTACGCGTGCCACAACCGGCTTGCTGCAGTGCGCCAGCGCCGCCAGCATTTCTGACAGCACGGGACTGGTCGCCGCAATGGAGGGATCGCTACCGCTTTCAAGCAACCCGGCGATTGCCCCGCTGCAGAAGCTCTGACCGATGCTTGAGATGACCAGCACGCCGACCGCGGCGTCGTTCTCCATGACGGCGATGGCCGCGATCATTTCCTTGAGCAGGTGGACGTCGAAAGCGTTGTATTGCTCGGGGCGATTGAGCGTGATGATGCCGACGGGACCGTCGACTTCGGTGAGCAGGCCGTTGAACATGAATTCCTCGTGTAATGGCAGCGCTCTGCCGCAAAAAAAATCAAACATGGCACCGCGCCGAATGCGCCATGTTGCAGTGCACTAACGGTCGTTGCTTCGGGTACAATGAAACGATTGAGCGCCCGTCGAGTCCGCCGAGGATGGTCACGCGCAATCGAGGGATCTTCTGGCGGCGTTGTGGTTCCCGACAAGTTTAATTGAATTTATCGATTCGACGCCCGCAATTCACCACAGTAAGCTTCAAAGCCGCAAGCGACGTTAGGACTGAACAGGCCGCCACGCTCATGCATTATCCGTTCGATCAGCTCCCTGCCGCTGGTGCGACCCTTGAGGTGGCGCCGGGTATTAGCTGGGTGCGCATGCCGCTGCCCTTCGCCCTCGATCATGTCAATCTCTGGCTGATCGAGGATGGTAACGGCTGGGCGGCCGTCGATACGGGCATCGCGCTGGACGGCCTGAAGGAAAACTGGACGCGCTTGCTCGGCCAGTATCGCCTGACGCGGCAGTTCGTCACGCACTGCCATCCCGATCACTTGGGCCTGGCCGCCTGGCTGGAATGGCAGAGCGGGGCGCGGCTGTGGATTACCCAGGGCGAGTTTGCCGTTGGCCACCTGCTGCGTGCGGGCATTGACGGCTATGGCTATCGCGCGATGATGGAATTCTTCGCGCGCCATGGTCTCGACGAAGCACGTGTCGCGGCGCTCGAAGCGCGCGGCAACGCCTTCCTGCGCGGCGTGCCGGACATGCCGAAGACCTACATCCGCCTGCGCGACGGCGACGAGTTCGACATCGGCGGGCGCCGCTGGCGCGTGATCGTCGGCTACGGCCATGCGCCCGAACATGCCGCGCTTTATTGTGCGGAGGCGCGCGTGCTGATTTCCGGCGACATGCTGCTGCCGCGCATCACCACCAACGTGCACGTGAATGCCGCGGCGCCGGAAACCGACGCCCTGCGCGAGTACCTCGATTCGCTCGAACGTTTCCTTCCGCTGCCGCCGGATACGCTGGTACTGCCGTCGCATGGCAAGCCATTCCGCGGCCTGCACGACCGCATCTTACAGTTGCAGCAGCATCACGCTGGCCGATGCGCGGCGCTGCTGGCAGCCTGTAACGCACCCAAGTCGGCCGCCGAGCTGCTGCCGGCACTCTTCGATCGAGACATCAGCGATGCGCATCAACTGCAATTCGCCATGGGCGAGACGATCGCCCACCTGAACTATCTCGAGCATCAGCACCGCCTCGTCCGTGTCGATGACGGACGCATTCTGCGCTACGCCGTTCCGCAATGATCCTTCCACACTTTCCTGTTCACTCCGGAGAAACCACATGAGCACCTCGCCGCAGGACCCCTTGAAGCCGCAGTTGCCCGACCCTAAGGATGTCGCCAAGACCTATGGCGAAATTGCGCAAAGGGCTTCCAAGCTGATCAACGATCACGTTCAGCGCCAGATGAAGAAGGGCATCGCTTCGCCGGCCGACGAGCTGGGTATCGCCCAGGCCTTCATGGACATGATGGCCAAGTTGCTCGCCAACCCGTACAAGTTGGCGCAGGCGCAGATGAATCTGGTGTGGGATTACTTCTCGCTCTGGCAGCATTCGATGCTGCGCTTCGCCGGCATGGACACTCAGCCGATCGCCACGCCGGCCAAGAGCGACAGCCGTTTCAAGGATGCCGAGTGGGAAGATCATTTCCTGTTCGACTTCATGAAGCAGTCCTACCTGATCACGGCGCGCCACATCCACGACACGGTCAGCAATGTCGAGGGTTTGCCGTATAACGAAAAGAAGAAGGTGAACTTCTTCACACGCCAGTTCATCGATGCGTTGTCGCCGTCCAACTTCGCCATGACGAACCCGGAAGTGCTGCGCGAGACGGTGAAGAGTCACGGGAATAACTTGCTCAACGGCTTCAATAACCTGTTGCGCGACATCGAGGAAGGCGGCGGCCAGTTGCGCGTCAAAATGACTGATCCGACCGCGTTCGAAGTCGGCCGCAACGTCGGCACCACACCGGGCAAGGTGGTATTCCAGAACGAACTGATGCAGCTGCTGCAGTTCAATCCGACGACGGAGAAAGTGCTCAAGCGTCCGCTGTTGATCATTCCGCCCTGGATCAACAAGTTCTACATCCTCGATCTGCGCCAGTCGAATTCCTTCATCAAGTGGGCGACCGATCAGGGCCACACGGTGTTTGTCATCTCCTGGGTGAATCCGGATGCGAAGCTTGCGCAGAAGGCATTCGACGACTATCTGACCCAAGGTGCGCTGACAGCGCTCGAAGCCGTCTGCCGGCAGACCGGCGAAGAGGAAGTGAATCTCATCGGCTATTGCCTGGGCGGCACGCTGCTTGGCTCGACGATCGGTTATCTCGACACCGTCAAGGACAAGCGCATCGCCTCGGCGACCTACTTCGTGACCTTGCTCGACTTTTCGATTCCCGGCGAACTCGGCGTCTTCATCGACGAGCAGCAGGTTTCCAGCCTGGAAAAGAAGATGGAGGAACGCGGTTACCTCGAAGGCGCCGAGATGGCCACGACTTTCAACATGCTGCGCGCCAACGACCTGATCTGGTCGTTCGTGGTGAACAACTATCTGATGGGCAAGCAGCCGTTCCCGTTCGACCTGCTCTACTGGAATTCCGATTCAACGCGCATGCCATACAAGATGCACAGCTTCTACCTGCGCAACATGTACATGAAGAACCTGCTCAAGGAGCCGGGCGGCATCACGCTGGCCGGTGTGCCGATTGACATCAACAAGATCAAGACGCCGAGCTACTTCATCTCCACCATCGAAGACCACATCGCGCCGTGGAAGAGCGTCTATCTGGGCGCCAAGCGCATGGCCGGCCCCGTGCGCTTCGTCCTCGGCGGTTCCGGCCACATCGCCGGCATCGTCAACCCGCCGGCGGCCAACAAGTACGGTTACTGGACCAATGACTGCAAGCGCCTGCCCGAGACACCCGAAGAGTGGTTCGAAGGTACCGAGCAACACCAGGGGTCGTGGTGGAACGACTGGCAGGCTTGGGTCACCAAGCTGGACGATCACATGGTACCGGCGCGCGATCCGGCCAAGGGCAAGCTCAAGGTCGTCGAGGATGCGCCGGGCTCCTTCGTCAAGTTCCGTCTCGACACGCAGCCTGCTGCTACGGACAAAACTGCCGGCGACAAGGCAACCGCTTGAGGGACGCCGCGCAAGCGCTGCGTGTCGTTTTCGATACCAACGTCCTGCTGTCGCTCTGGGTGTTCGACAAGAGCCCCGGGGGCAGCAGGCTCGCGCCGCTACGCGCGATGATCGAGTCGGGCGCATTGCTGGCCTTGAGTCGTGCCGACTGTCTGGCCGAGTTTGAAAGGGTTCTCGGTTATCCCGAATTCAAGCTGTCGCCGGAAATGCAGCAAGCCATTATTGCTGAATACCGGAGCGTAGTGACGATGATGGCGATGGCACAGGATGCGACGGACGAATTGCCGATAGCGCTGCCCAAGTGCAGTGACCGCGACGACCAGAAGTTTCTCGAACTGGCGCGGGATGGCGCAGCGCACATTCTGGCGACCAGCGACAAGGCGTTGCTCAAGCTGGCGCGCCGCAAGCAACTGGCCGGAAGGTTCAGGATCGTCGCCCCCGAGCGGCTGCTCGAGGAGTTGGCGGGCGACGCGGCCGCCGCAGCCTGACAGTTTTCAGGTTTTTACATCCGCAGTTGGCGGGGTTTGCGCAGCCCGCTGGCAAACATCCGGCCGAACAATCGGTCGAACACCGGGTTTGGCAAGGAGCGCAGCAATTTCGAAACCACCGCCATCTGCCATGGCACCACCGCGTAGCTGACGCCGCGTCGAATTTGCCTGACGATGCGGCGCGCCGCTTCGTCCGCGTCGAGGAGAAAAGGCATCGGGTAGGGGTTGTTCGCCGTCATCGGCGTGGCGATGTAGCCCGGCAGTATGGTCGTGACTTTAATGCCGCATTCCTGCAGTTCGATGCGCAAGCTTTCCAGATAGCTGATGGCGGCCGATTTCGATGCGCAATACGCGCCGGCGCCCGGGATGCCGCGGATGCCCGCCACCGACGAGATGCCGACCAGTTGCCCGCGTCGCGCTTCGCGCATCGGCGTCACGAAGGGCTGAAACGTGTGGACCATGCCCAGCATGTTGACTTGCAGCACGCGGTTGAAGACTTCGAGGTCGTCGCTTTCCTCGGTAAGGGCGCCCACGCTGATGCCGGCGTTGGCAATGACGATGTTCGGTAGCCCGGCGTTGGCCATGAAATCCTGCGCTGCCTGGCGCAGGGCAACCGGATCGGTGACGTCGAGAGGATAAAGGCGGCAGCGCGCTGGCAGGCTGGCGGCGAGCGCCTCCAGCCGGTCGCCGCGCCGCGCTACCAGCCCCAGTTCGACATTGCTGCCCTGGGCTCGGACGTAATGGCGCGCCAGCGCGGCACCCAACCCCTCCGACGCGCCGGTGATGAAGACTCGCACAGGAGTCTCGGCCGAAGCGGCGGAGTATCGCGCGATCACTTCTTGCCTTGCGCGGCCCGGACCTTTGCGATGAGATGGTTCATGATGCCGGGCAGGGGCTCATAACCACCGGCCATGACGTTGTTCGTGACGTACTTGCCGCCGACCACAATCGCCGGAACACCGCCCAGCGCATGGGCGCCCGTCAGCTGCTGGGCGCGATTGACCTTGCTCGCCACCGCGAAGGAACTGTAAGCCTCGACGAACTTCTTGCGATCGACGCCCTTTTGCGCCAGCCAGTCGGTGACCTTGGCCTGGTTGTTGAAGTTGAGGCGTTCGCCGTGTATGGCGTCGAACAGGTCCTTGTGGATGCGATCCAGTTCGCCGATAGCCTCAAGCGCATAGAACAACTTGGCGCCGCCCGTCCAACGGCCGAAGTCGGCGGGCACGCGGCGGAAGGCGACATCCGGCGGCAAGGTTTTCAGCCAGATGTTGAGCACCGACTCGAACTCATGGCAATGCGGACAGCCATACCAGAAGAACTCGGTGACCTCGATCTTGCCCTTGGCGTCCGTCGGCTGAGCCTGCGGGAGTAAAGCGTAATCCTTGCCTTCCCTGATTTCGGCGGCGAGAGCGTTGCCGGTTAGCAAAGTCAGCGCAAGGCAGGCGGTGGCGAGGATGTGGGCGGGTTTCAGCATGCGATTCTCCAATGCTAGAAGTGAAGTGGCGGGCTTATTGCGTCTGTTGCGCTGGCGCCGGCTTTTCCTTGATCTTGATGACGCTCGCCTGAATGCCATTCTGCGACAGCTGATTGCGCGCGCGGTTCATTTCCTCCGGTTTGGCGAACGGGCCGACGCGCACCCGGTACATAAGACCCTTGTCGGGAACATTCGCTTCCAGCACACTGGTCTCCAGTCCCATTAACGCGAGCTTGGCCTTCAGGTTGTCGGCATCGACGGATTTCTGGAAGGCGCCAGCCTGCAGATAGAATGACTCGACGATCGGCGCCGGCTGGCCCTCTGCCGGTTGTGCGGTATTCGCGGCGGCCTGGTCTTGAGGCGCTTGCCCGTTGCCCGGCTGAGGCGGGGCGACTTCTCCGCCGGGCAGTATCTTGTAGAACTCGAAGCGCGGCTTTTCTCCCGGGCCATTGAGCGTCTTGTCGCCAGGTTTTCCGGGCAATTGCAGGGGAGCCGACGACTGCTGCGCCGTGCCTTGCGCATCGTTCCTCTCGGCACGGGATGCCTTGTCCTGGAAAGGAAACGGTGATTTCTGCATGTACCAGGCGACGCCGAAGGCGCAGAGCAGCCCGATTACCAGCCCGATGAAAAGACCGACCAGGGTACTGCCATGGCTTTTCTTCCGGGCTGCCTGTGAGGCGTATTGAGTATGCTGGGTGCGCTGAGTATGTTTGGCCATGTCACATGCTTTCCGGCGCCGAAACGCCCAGGAGGGCGAGCCCGTTGCGCAGCACCTGGCGGAGCGCCGCCGCCAGCGCCAGGCGCGCACTGCGCTGTTCCGTATCGCCGACCAGAATGCGTTCGGCATTGTAGTAACTGTGGAAGTCACCGGCCAGATCCTTCAGAAAGAAGGCAATGGCTTGCGGAGCGTAATCGCGTGCGGCGTCGGCAATCACTTCCGGGAAAGCCGCCAGGCGCGCGCACAGCGCCAGCTCGCGCTCGCCGGTGAGTGCCGCCAGATCGGCGTTTGCCAATGTTGCCGCGTCACCGCCCCACTGTGTCAGCACAGAGCAGACGCGGGCATGGGCGTACTGCACGTAATACACCGGATTGTCGTTGCTCTGCGACTTGGCCAGATCGAGATCGAAATCGAGCGCCTGTTCAGCTTTGCGCTGCATGTAGAAGAAGCGGCAGGCGTCATTGCCGACTTCGGCGCGCAATTCGCGCAGTGTCACGTACTGGCCGCCGCGCGTGGACATCGACACCTTCTCGTCACCGCGCCAGAGCGAGACGAATTGCACCAGCAGCACGTCGAGCGGGCCGTCTTCCCCGCCGTTGCAGCCGAGCGCATCGAGCGCGCCGCGCACGCGCGGAATGTAGCCGTGGTGATCGGCGCCCCAGATGTCGACGATCTTGTCGAAGCCGCGCTCCAGTTTGTTGAAATGGTAGGCGATGTCAGAGGCGAAATAGGTGTAGAGGCCGTTTTCGCGTTGCACGACACGATCCTTTTCGTCGCCGAAATGGGTGGAGCGGAACCACCTTGCGCCATCCTGCAAATAGACGTGGCCGTTTCGTTCCAGAAGCTCCACGGCGCGCCGGACCATGCCCGTGTCGTACAGCGAGCGTTCCGAGAACCACATGTCGAACTGCACGCCGAATTCTTCCAGGTCGGCGCGGCAGTCGGCAAGTTGCTCGGTCAGCGCGTACTGGTGAATGTAGTCCCAGCCTTCGCCGAGCAGGCGTTTGCCATTGGCGATCAGGGCGTCGAGGCGCTCCTCGATGTTCGAATCGGGCGCTTCCTTCAGCGGTGGCACATCCGCCAGCACGCTGGCAGCGGGCTGTTGAAAACGGTTGCCGTGCGCGGAGCGGATCTGCCAGGCCATGTCGCCAACGTAATCGCCCTGGTAGGCGTTGGGCGGGAAGGGAATCGATTCGCCGAACAGTTCGAGATAGCGCAACCAGGTGGACACCGCCAGGATGTCCATCTGCCGGCCGGCGTCGTTGACGTAATACTCACGCTGCACCTCGAAGCCGGCAAACGCCAGCAGGTTCGCCAGACTGGCGCCGAGCGCCGCGCCGCGGCCATGGCCGACATGCAACGGGCCCGTCGGGTTGGCCGAAACGAACTCGACCTGCAGCTTGCGGCCGCCGCCGAGATGGCTTCTGCCGAAGTCGGCGCCCAGGCTCAGAACTTCGCCCACCACCAGGGTGCGCGCTGCGTTGGCGAGGCGAAAGTTGATGAAACCGGCGCCTGCCACCTCGGCTTTGTCGACCCACGGCGACACGGGCAGTTCATGCACCAGCCGTTGGGCGATCTCGCGCGGATTCGCCTTCAGCGTCTTTGCCAGCTGCATTGCCAGGTTGCTGGCAAAGTCGCCGTGGCTGGCCTGCTTGGGTCGTTCGAGCAGTATGGCGGCCTCGCGCTGCTCGGGGGCTACGCTGGCCAGCGCCCTGCCGAGCAGCTCGGTCAGGTGTGATTTCGGGTCGAAGGTCATGATGCGAAACGAAAAGCAAAGCGCGCATTATAGCGGCCAATCGCAGGGCCATTCGCCCAATTGCCCAGAGTTTCCATTCCCTGCGCCAGGTTCCTGGCGTCGCCCGTATTCTCTGGCATCGCATCGAGACGTGGACGAATCGGCGATGGCCCCTGCCTCCGACTTTCCGTTGCAAAAAAACAACAAAAAATACCCCGGGCCGTCGGCCGAATCCAGTTTCTTCTTGTCGGAAGTGTGACGAATTCGGCAGAATATCGGGCAGTTTCCTCCCGCCGAGGGGGGGGCGGAAGGTTCAACAGCAGTGACCGGAAAGCAACAAACAACCCATGTCATTGCTGTCCTCACCGATTTCTTGCACGACCGTTTTGCCAAGATTTTCAGCGTTTTAACTACTACTCAACAGGAGATACAAATGCAGAAGAAACTGATCGCCCTGGCCGTTGCTGGCCTCGTTTCCGGCGGCGCGTTCGCCCAGTCCTCCGCTGTCACCGTTTACGGTGTCGCCGACCTGTCCTTCGACATCGTCAAGACCTCCGGCGGCGCGACCCCGAACGTCGACACCAAGACCGGTTCCTACACCCGCGTTTCCTCCAACAGCTCCTACCTCGGCTTCAAGGGCACGGAAGATCTGGGCAACGGCCTGAAGGCTCTGTTCCAGTTCGAAAGCGCTGTTAACGCTGACAATGGCGGCATGTTCGGCGCCAATCGCGACACCTACGCTGGCCTGGCCGGCGCCTTCGGCGACATCAAGCTCGGCGTTCTGACCACCCCGACCCGCGCTCTCGGCACCGCCATCGACGTCAACGTCGGCGCCACCAGCATCGGCGCGAACACTGCCCTGATCAGCGACCAAGGCTTCGATACCCGCCAGACCAACACTGCCCAGTTCAGCACGGTGAACTACGGCGGTTTCAGCGGCGCGCTGGCCTACATCGCGGGCGAGAACAAGAACCAGAACAACGCCGCCAAGCAGAACAGCACCGGCTGGGATCTGGGTCTGAACTACAAGAACGGCCCGATCCTGGTCGGCCTGACCTACGCCCAGCAGAAGCAGCGTGACCTCGTCGATACCAAGGCCAAGAACACCCGAGTTGCCTTCGCCTATGACTTCGGCGCCGGTAGCGTTCGCGTTCTGTTCAACCAAGCCAAGACCGAAGACAGCGTCGGTACCGATCTGAAGCAGAACACCTGGGGCCTCGGCGGTACCTTCAACGCCACCCCGACCGGCAAGGTGGTTGCCCAGTACTACAAGGCCAACAACATGACCGGCACCGACAACAGCGGCGCCAAGCTGTTCGAGCTGGGCTACGAGCACAGCTTCTCCAAGCGCACCATGCTGAAGGTGATCTACGCTCGCCTCAATAACGAAGACGCAGCCGTCTACAACTTCGGCGGCGGCAATGGCGTGCGTAACGTCACCGGCAACCCCGGCATCGATCCGAGCGGCTTCCAGATTGGCGTTCGTCACAGCTTCTAATCAGCCCCGCGCTGTTTAGGCTGTAAGCAGTTCAAACGGCCGCTTCCCGCAAGGGAAGCGGCCGTTGTCTTTGGTGCGATTGGTCGAGAGCGGGGGTGCGCGCGTGACGTGTGAAACGTGCTCCGGCTTGCTGCAAACCGAACTGCAGCTCCGCCAGCCGTCCGTACAGGCCGCCACCGCGAGTAAGTTCGTCATGCGTGCCGCTGGCGACGATCCGGCCGTGGTCGAACACGACGATGCGATCGGCCTGGCGCACCGTGGCGAGGCGGTGGGCGATGGCATCGAGCTACCGGGTGCCGCGCCTGGGATCGTAGAAGCGCAGGCAATTGGTGGGACAGCGTATTCTTGCCGGTACCCGGGCTGCGGCGGTTGGCCGGTGTTATCGCTGGAACGGGAAATGAGTGTCTCGAACGGATGGGTTGGCTCCGGCCATATTTCTCAGCCGGTTGACAGATTCGAATAGGTTCGGCGGCTTTCCTTCGGGCGGAATGTCGGCTTGTTCTGCACCAAGCATCCTTGGGGGGGGCAAGATCTTCGTTTTGCTACTCCCCGTGCCAGCTTCAGCCCGAAGTCTCCGGACAGCTTCGCCAAACGGCGGCGGCATCGCTCCTTCGTCCGACGCCGATGCCCCGATCATCCGCAATGGTGGCGAAGGAATAGCGGAGGCAGGGTGCGCGCCCGTTTGCGCACGAAGCGCGCTGACAGTCGTTTCAAGAGACGCCCTGAGGGTGGGCGTGGGCGGTGCGGAGGTTACCAAAATATCCTCCTGCTTGTTGGCGCGAGTCAGATGATCTTCGGCGCTAACAACCGTCGGAGCGAACTGTGGCACGGCAGTTGGAAGCTGTTGTTCGGGATGTTCCCCGGCAATATTGCCAACGAACGTCCACAGTCCAATTGCGCCCATGGATGAGGTCGCGATCAGAACCCGCCAGAGCATCCTCACGGCGATTGACTCGTTGATACTCGAGCAGCCGGTGCGAGACTCAACTTAAGGTACAAAAGTCATCGAGAAACTGCCGATCAGATTCCCACCAGCGATTTGATAGATCTGGCAGGCAGTCGATGACAGGGTGCTTGAGCCCAACGTGCAGACCAATCGCGCGTCTGTCATATAGACCGAAATGGCGTATCCGGCCTGGGTGACAAGCAACGTCCCGGTCATAGGAAACGCCAATTGACCGGAGGCGGTATTGCACGTCGCGTAGCCGAATAGACCGCCCTGATATGTGTTCGCCGTGTAAACATCAAGCACAATGTCGGTCATCTGCACGCAAACACTGAACTGAGGCGCTGACGCGACCCGCCACCGTAAATCGGTCAAGGCAGTCGGCGTTGCGTCTCCAAATGCGAACGAAAACGTTGGCATAAGAAATAGAAAAACTACCAGAGCCATTTTTCTCATGGTTACTCCCAATTTGATAATGTCCAACAGTGGTTGAGTTGGTGCGCACGTCATGCGCGTCGAAATATACGCGAAATATATGACAAAGACAATGTGGCACATATGGTCGATTGCCATTGGGTCTGATTGAGACCCGGACTTGAGTCGCGTGTAATTCTCTCGGTCGCACGGCGGCGCAGTGTCCCCGAGGTGACCAGGGCGGTATTGGGCGCGGTGGCTCGGCGCAGGCTGAACCGAAGTTCTACCACGCGGCCATGTCGGCGCTTTCACGCCTCAATTTGCCATGCGTGCCGCTGAGAGGATCGGCGCTGTGCTCCTTCAAGCAGCGTGCAGCTCTTCCCGCAGCACACGGCGCAAGGCTTCTACCGTGACGGGAGCGGCATCGGGCGCGATGGCTTGGCGCAGGACCTCGTTAATAAGTGTCTGATAGCCCTTGCCTTCGCTGGCAGCGCGTTCACGGAATGTGTTTAGAACATCGTCGTCAAGGCAGATGGTGATGCGCGTCTTGCCTGCTGTTTCGGCAACCGCACCGCGCTTGGCGGTTGTGAAGTCGTAGCTGTCCTTCATGATCTAGTCCTTTCCGTAGGCATTTCGTTCGCGTGGTTCGGCCTTGCGGGGGGAAATCACCCGGATCTCGTCGTCGCCGCGATAGCAGTAAGCCACAACAAGCAATCGCCCGAAACCATCCATACCCAAAGTGACAAATCGTTTTTCCTGATGGTCAGGGTCTTCCCGGGTCAATGCCCTGGCATCGAAGAAGACGCCTTCGACATCGGCGAGATCAACACCATGCTTCTTGAGGTTGAGTCGATTCTTGCTTGGGTCGAATACGATCTTCATGAAGCGAAGTATATGCATTCAATGCATACTGTCAAGTTCAGACGCGAGACGCCGCTTGCATCCCGAACTGCAACTCCGCCAGCCGTCCATACAGGCCGCCTGCCCGGATGAGTTCGTCATGCGGGCCGCTGGCGACAATGCGGCCGTCGTCGAGGACGACGATACGGTTGGCCTTGCGCACCGTGGCCAGGCGATGGGCGATCACCAGCGTGGTGCGGTCGCGTACCAGATGTTCGAGAGCGGTCTGCACCAGTTGTTCGCTTTCGGCGTCGAGGGCGCTGGTGGCTTCGTCGAGCAGCAGCAAGGGCGGGCTCTTGAGGATGGCGCGGGCGATGGCGATGCGCTGGCGCTGGCCGCCGGAAAGGCGTACGCCGCGTTCGCCGAGGAAGCTGTGATAGCCGTCGGGCAGGCGCTCGATGAATTCGTCGGCGACGGCAGCGCGCGCGGCGGCTTTCACTTCCTCGTCCGTTGCATCGGCGCGGCCATAGCGGATGTTTTCCAGGGCGTTCGCCGAGAAGATCACGGTGTCCTGGGGCACGATGCCGATGCGAGCGCGCACTTCGCGGGGATCGGCCTGGGCGATGTCCACGCCGTCGAGCAGGATGGCGCCGCGCTGTGGATCGTAGAAGCGCAGCAGAAGCTGGAACAGCGTGCTCTTGCCGGCCCCCGATGGGCCAACCAGGGCGATGGTTTCGCCGGGCCTGACGTGCAGCGAAAGCTCGGTCAGCGCCGCATGGTCCGGGCGCGAAGGGTAGTGGAAGGTCAGGCTGTCGATGCGGATTTCACCGCGCGGCGTGGGCAATGCCAACGGCTGGCGGGGCACGACGATGGTCGGACGTGCGGCGAGCAGTTCCATGAGGCGCTCCGTCGCGCCGGCGGCGCGCTGCACGTCGCCCCAGACTTCGGAAAGGGCGCCGATGCTGGCTGCCACCATCACGGTGTAAAGGATGAACTGGCCGAGCTGTCCTGCACTCATGGCGCCGTCGAGCACGTCGTGAGCGCCGAGCCAGAGCACCAGCACGACGGCGCCGAAAGCCAAGACAATGATGATGGCGGTCAGTGCGGTCCGCGCGCGGATGCGGCGCAGGGCCGTGAGGAAGGACGATTCCACGGCCGAATCGAACTGCCGGCACTCGCGTTCTTCCTGGGTGAAGGATTGCACGGTGGCGATGGCGTTGAGCTTTTCGCCGGCCAGCGCGCTCGAATCGGCGATGCGATCCTGGCTGGCGCGTGACAGGCGGCGCACGGCGCGGCCGAACAGGATGACCGGCAGCACGACCGCCAGCAGCATGGCTAGGGTATAGCCCGTGAGGCGGGGGCTGCTGACGGCCATCATGGCCAGCGCGCCGACCAGCATCAACAGGTTGCGCAGCGCCATCGAGATGCTGGTGCCGACAACCACCTGGATCAGAGTCGTATCGGTGGTCAGGCGCGAGAGCACTTCGCCGGTGCGCGTGACTTCAAAAAACTCGGGGCTCATGCCGATGATATGACGGTAGACAGCGGAGCGGATGTCCGCCACAACGCGCTCGCCGAGCCACGACACCAGATAGAAGCGCAGCGCAGTGAACATCCCGAGCACCAGGGCGACGCCGAACAGCAGCAGGAAATAACGATCAATGTGCGCGGCGTTCGCGCGCGAAAAGCCAAGGTCGATGACCTGGCGCACGGCGATCGGCAACACCAGTGCTGCTGCCGAGGCCACCGTCAGTACCAGCATCGCCAGCATCAGACGGCCGCGGTACGGACGCAGGAACTGGCCGAGCTGACGCAGAATCGTGAGGTTGCGGCTCTGGGTGGTGTTCGCGTGGGTGGTCATGGAGGATCGGAGTGCGAGGTGGAGGCTTTGGCTGCGCCGCCGGTCGTAGGGAATTAAGCTGTCGAATCATATAGCAATCATCGCGGCGGCAAGCCAATTCCGCGGAAACCCTGCGATAATCCAAGGTTGGCAATCGGTAATCCGGATTCGCATTTCATATTGTTTCAAGCTTAAACCAATTCTTCAGGATCGCGTCATGGAAGCCCCCGTTACATTCCACAACTCCGCTGCCCGCAACGCCACTGTTCCGCACGAGCCGCAACCCGGTGCGATCAGAGGGAACCGCGTCGAGCTTCAGCTTCTGACCACGTTGCGCTGCAATCTCAAATGCACCTATTGTTCGATCGCCGAAGGTGAAGTGCTGGGTTCGCAGGGCAATGTCACCTATTCTCTCGACACCCTGGATGCCTTTATCCGGACGCATCTTGCCGACCTGGAAACCTACGTCACTTTCTATGGCGGCGAACCAACGCTGAATCGCCCCTTCATGCAGGCGGTGATGGAGCGCTATCCGCAGTTCCGTTTTCAGTTGCAGACCAACGGTACGCTGCTTGACGATCTGCCTGACGGCATGCTGTCGCGTCTCTCCAACATCCTGGTATCCATCGACGGCGGCGAGAAGACCACCGACGGTTATCGCGGCCGCGGCATCTACCGTCAGGTGGTCAAGAACCTCGGCAAGGTGCGCGACCGCGTCGTCGGCACCACGACTGCCCGCGTCACCTGGAGCAACGACGACATCAGTTTCGAGGAGCTCGACGAACTGGCGCACACGTTCGACTATCTCTACTTCCAGTTCGTCGCCGGCGAGGCCTATACGCCCGAAGGCGTCGAGAAGCGCAAGGCTGTGCTGCGTCGTCTGGTGGAGCGTTTCTTCGCTTCAACCGATACGCTCTACCCCATCATTCCGTTGATGGGCGCGGTACGCAACAAGGTGCTGCCCTCGCGGGCGAAAGAGCTGTATGACGGCAAGACGCAGTGCCGCGCCTCGACCCACATCCTCAACATCATGCCCGACGGCAAGGTCTATCCCTGCCCCGACATGATGCACCTGCCCGAGATGCTGCAGGGCGACATCGTCGCCAACTGGCTCAAGCCCAGTCCGTTGCAGCCCACTGCCGAGATGCCCTGCGGCGAATGCGAAGCCTACGGCTGGTGCCGTGGCAACTGCATGAAGAATCTCTACCTGGCCTACGTCAAGAACGACGAGAAATATCGCAAGCGGGTCACCGATCCGATCTGTGATCTGGTGCGCTTCATGGGCGAGGAAATCGACCGTCACGACCCCAGGTCATGGTTCGCCCGGCTGCCGCTGCCGGTGCGCAAGCAGCTGACGGATTGCGAGGTGTATGACTACGTGGAGATCATGCCCTGATTGGTGAGGGAGGTGATTCCCTCTCCCCTTGGGGAGAGGGCTAGGGAGAGGGGGCTGCCGCTGCCGTGCCGCGTCCAACCATGCTCAGCGCCACCGCCTCCGCCACCTTGATGCCGTCGATCGCCGCCGACAGGATTCCTCCCGCATAACCCGCGCCTTCGCCGGCCGGGAACAGGCCGTGTGTGTTGATGCTCTGGAATTGCTCGTTGCGCCGGATGCGCAATGGCGACGAGGTGCGCGTCTCGACGCCGGTCATGATCGCGTCGTCCATGGCGAAGCCGCGAATCTGCCGCTCGAAGGCCGGTAGCGCCTCGCGCAAGGCGGCGACGACGTAATCCGGCAGGCAGGCCGACAGGTCGGTCAGATGGATGCCCGGCGTGTAGGACGGCTGCACAGCGCCGAGCGCCGTCGACGGCCGGCCGGCAAGGAAATCGCCGACACGCTGCGCTGGCGCCGCGTAACGGCCACCGCCGGCGACGAAGGCCCGGCTTTCCCAATGGCGTTGAAAGTCGATGCCGGCGAGCGGATTCGAGCGCGCATCGCCGGGGAAATCCTCGGGCGTGACGCCGACGACGATGGCGCTGTTGGCGTTGCGTTCGTTGCGCGAATACTGGCTCATGCCGTTGGTGACGACGCGTCCCTCTTCCGACGTCGCGGCGACCACCGTGCCGCCCGGACACATGCAGAAGCTGTAGGCGCTGCGGCCGTTGGCGCAGTGATGCACCAGCTTGTAGTCGGCGGCGCCGAGCAGCGGATGCCCGGCGAACTTGCCGAAGCGGGCGCGGTCGATCAGCGACTGGGGATGCTCGATGCGCACGCCGATGGAAAACGGCTTCGCTTCCATGAAGACGCCGCGCTCGTGGAGCGTCTGGAACGTATC
>CAZCPD010000008.1:30645-32200 GCA_964500425.1 uncultured Rhodocyclaceae bacterium | reverse complement strand
AAATCAATACCTTGATTGAACAACGCTGCGCCCTGACGATTCGGCGGCTCACCGATCCTGCCGCCGAAAATGACGCAGCCGCCGAACCCTCTACCTGAACAAGCATGCGGACCCGGGTTCGATTCCCGGGATCGGAATTGAACTGGCACTGGAAAGCAGCCGGGTCTGATGCACATTCCCGGCGACCAGGGCAATCGCACACACATTCGTCATTGGCACGGCGATCGTTATTTGGAGCCCCTCTCCCTCACGAAGTGGGGGAGAGGGGTTGGGGAGAGGGGGCGATTTTCCGCTCAGTGGCGCATAGAAGCGCCCTCTCCCCCGGCCCCTCTCCCACAAGTGGGAGAGGGGAGTCCATATGCGATTGCCCTGTCCCGGCGACCAGCATGGCTGGAAAACCTGCGTACAGGCCTACAATCCGGCAGGCTTTTCGATCGAGTTCGCACGGGTTCGCAACAACCCTCAGCGCTTCGATTACGCACTTTCGATAGTCGTTTGATGCGGGGTTCCATCCCACCGCCAATATCGATGACCAACTGCGTCTGCAGTTGGTCCTATTTTGTCCTCCCGGGCACTGTACTCGAAACACCTTCGACGATTACAATTTCCGGTAGCAGAGCAGGTTTCCGCATATTTCCGCAGCGATAAGCGAGGGGCGGAATGGTCTGAATTGATGGGGTGTGGTGCTGGTTGCGGCCCCAGTACCATATTGAGAAATCCCAGCCCATATCCGGTTGGGATTTTTTATCCGTCCCCGCTGTGTTGGCGAGGTTTTGCGCCTGTTCCTCAACAACACATGGCGAACTGCCCATAACCACAAATCAAAGGCATCTAACGGGACATGACCAAACTGATAGCCTCGGAGATCCTGGTGGCGGGTGGCGGCCTCGCCGGCCTCGTCACGGCGCTGGAAGCATTGCGTGCCGGCAAGACCGTCACCGTGGTCGATCGCGACACTCCAGAGCGTCTGGGCGGGCTGGCCCTGTGGGCCTTCGGCGGGATGGCCTTGGTCGGTACGCCACTACAGGCGCGCATGAAGATTCCCGACTCGCCGGACGTCGCCCTGCGCGACTGGACGCGCTTTGGTGAACTGGATCCGCAAGACGAATGGCCGCTGCAGTGGGCGCGCTACTACGTCGAGCATTCGCGGGCCGAGGTGTATGAGTGGCTAAAGAACGAAGGCATCAAGTTCATGCCAGCGGTGAACTGGGTGGAGCGAGGCCTGAATGGCGACGGCAACAGCCTGCCGCGCTATCACGTGGTGTGGGGCACCTCGCGCGAACTGGTGCGCTGCATGGTGGCCGCCCTGCATCGCGCCAACACCAACGGTCGCCTGAGGCTGCTGCACCGGCATCGCATCACGCAGCTCGATCATGTCGGCGGCAAGGTGAGTGGCGCCGTCGCCGTCAATGAAGACAGCGGCGAAGTCGTGCGTTTCAGTGCGCCGATCGTCGTGCTGGCCATGGGCGGCATCAACGGTGGCCACGATGAGTGCCGCGCCAACTGGCCCTCGCATCGTCCCTTGCCGGCGACCATGCTCAACGGCGCCCATCCC
>CAZCPD010000008.1:5137-30545 GCA_964500425.1 uncultured Rhodocyclaceae bacterium | reverse complement strand
AAGCCCTGGACCTGGCACCTGCTGAACTGGCGCATTGCCGCCAAGGAGTTCGCCATTTCCGGGGCGGAACACAACCCGCGTATCCGCGACAAGCAGTTCATCCGTTTCCTGAAGGAAACCCTGCTCGGCAATCATCGCCTGGTGCGTCAGATGCAGCAGGAAAGCCCGCACTTCATCGTCGACGCCACGCTGGAAGGGCTGGCCTTGAAGATGAACGCGCTGACATGCTCACACGATATCGATCCGGCCGTGCTCAAGGCGACGGCCGACGCCTTCGATGCCAACTTCAAGCACGGCAACCGTCTGCACAATGACGACCAGATCCGCCGCATCCTGCATGCGCGCCAGTGGAAACCGGACCGCCTGCGCACCTGCAAGCCGGCGCCGCTGCAATTGCCGGAAGCTGGGCCGTTCATTGCCATGCACATGCAGTTGATCACGCGCAAGAGCCTGGGGGGGCTGCGCACCGATCTGCACAGCCGCGTCCTGGATGCGCGGAACAAGCCAATCGAAGGACTCTACTGCGTCGGCGAGGCCGCCGGTTTTGGCGGCGGCGGCGCCAGCGGCAAGCGCTCGCTGGAGGGCACCTTCCTGCCCGGCTGCATCCTGACCGCACGTGCGGCGGCCCGCTTCATCATTGGCGGACGCTGATGCCACGCTCCACACCCGCACAATATAGAAAATACCGGAGAACCCCATGCCGAACGGCGCACAAGCCCTGATGAATACCCTGGTTGATGCGGGAATCGAAGTCTGCTTTACCAATCCCGGCACCAGCGAGATGCATTTTGTGGCGGCGCTGGACGACGAACCGAAAATGCGTGCAGTGCTGGCACTGTTTGAAGGGGTGGCCACCGGCGCCGCCGACGGTTATGCGCGCATGGCCGACAAGCCCGCGGCCACGCTGTTGCATCTGGGTTGCGGCCTGGGCAACGGCCTGGCCAACCTGCACAACGCCCGCAAGGGCCAGGTGCCGGTGGTGAACATCGTGGGCGACCATGCCACCTACCACGTGAAGTTCGATGCGCAGTTGCAGTCCGACATCGAGACCGTGGCGCGCAACGTCTCGCCGGGCTTCGTGCGCACTTCGCAAAGCACGGCCGAACTGTGCCAGGACGCGGTTGATGCCATCGTCGCCGCGCGCGGCCTGCCGGGCCAGGTCGCCACGCTGATCCTGCCGGCGGACGTGTCCTGGGGCGAAGGTGGCGTGCCCTGCGCTTTGCCCACGGCCGCCGCGCCTGCGGTGGCCGATGACGCCATCGTGGCGGCCATCGCCGCAGCCATCCGTTCCGGCAAGAAAGCGGCCCTGCTGCTGGGTGGCCGCGCCCTGCGCGAGGCCAGCCTGCTCGCCGCCGCGCGCATCGCCGCCCACAACGGTGTCATGCTGCTGGCGGATACCTTCCCCACGCGTATCGAACGGGGCGCCGGCTTGCCGCCGGTGGAGCGCATCGCCTATCTCGCCGAACTGGCGGGCGTGCAACTGGCCGACATCGAGCACCTGATCGTGGTGGACAGCAAGCCGCCGGTGTCGTTCTTCGCCTATCCCGACAAGAAGAGCTTTCTGACGCCGGAGACCTGCACCGTGCACACGCTCGCCACCCCTGGACAGGATGCCGCCGGCAGTCTGGACAAGCTGGTCCGCGCGCTGGGTGCCGGCAACGCCACGCCCGAGTTGCAGGCCAGCCAGCGCCCAGGCTGCCCGCGCGGCAGGCTCACCGCCGAAAAGGTGTGCAAGGCCGTCGGCCACCTGCTGCCCGACAACGCCATCATCGTGGACGAAGCCATCACCTCGGGTTTGCTGCTGCCGGCCATGACCGCCGGCGCCCCCCGCCACGACCTGATCACCCTCACCGGAGGCGCCATCGGGCAGGGTCTGCCCAATGCCATCGGCGCCGCCATCGCCTGCCCGCAACGACCGGTGCTGGCGCTGATTGGCGACGGCGCCTCGATGTACACCATCCAGTCCCTGTGGACGATGGCGCGCGAGAAACTCAACGTCACCTCGATCATCTTCAACAACGCGTCCTATTCGGTGCTGAACATTGAACTCGAACGTGTGGGAGCCGCATCGGTCGGCGCCAAAGCCAAATCGCAGCTGGACCTGAATGGCCCCGTCATCAACTTTGCCCAGCTGGCACAAGGCATGGGCGTGCACGGCGTGCGCGTGAGCACCGCCGAAGAACTGATCAAAGCCATGGCCTATGCCTTCGCCCACGACGGCCCGCACCTCATCGAGGTCATGGTGCCGGAGTCGCTGAACGGTGTGAAACGCAAGGTGCTGCCGTGGGTGCTGCGCTCTTTGCCCAGCCTGCCGCTGGCGGTGACCCGTGCGCTCAAGCGCAAGATTGCGCCCTGAGCCCAGGGTCATTACGACAGACAAGACACGTTGCCGTCGGGGGGCTTCCGAAGCAGTTGCAGTCCCGATGATCCATTCTCCGATGCGAGCGCGGATCAGTCGCCAGGTTTCCTGCGAACGTCATCGCTGGTTCCGGGTTTCGCGGACGTTGTCGGTCAATGCCGCGTTTCGCGGGGAGACTTTCCTGCAAGGTCGCCGGGCGATGGCGGTGCTGAGTCGTGCGTCAGGGGCACGAAGGCCACCGGCAGCACCGCGCGTGAGTCGATCGCGCCATCGGAGCCCTTGCGTATCAGGTAGAGATCCTGAAAGCCATACGGTTCGCCGACGGGGACGATCATCCGGCCGCCGGGCTTGAGTTGGTCGAGGAGGGCTGCCGGTACCTTGGCGGCGCAGGCGGTGACGATGATCCCGTCGTATGGCGACTGTTTCGGCCAGCCGTGGTTCCCGTCGGCGCAGTGGATTTCGACGTTGCTCACGGCAAGCTCGCGCAAGCGTTGCGCCGTTGCCGCAGCGAGAGCGGGAATGATTTCCAGGCTGACGACGAGGCGCACGAGGCGGGCCAGAACGGCGGCCTGATAGCCCGTACCGGCGCCGACCTCCAGAATCCGATGCCCCGCCTGGGGCAGCAGCAGCTGAGTCATGATGGCGACGATGTAGGGTTGCGATATGGTCTGGCCATATCCGACCGGCAGCGGATGGTTTTCGTAGGCCTGGCCGCGCAGTCCGTCGGGGATGAACAACTCGCGCGGCGTTTCGCGCAGGGCCTTGATCACCTCGGGCGCGATCGCGGAAACCCCTGTCGTGTCGCAGGTGTAGCGGGTCTCGGCCTGGATTTCTTCGATCAGCTGATCAATGTCGGAATGCATACGCAGGTCGAGTATCTGTTCGCCGTCAAGCTCCACAAATTACTCCGGGAGTGGTACATCCGCAAGCCGATCGCGCCGGCATGACGACACGCCGGGCGTTCAGTGGGGGGCATGGTTACCCCCTTTACGTTAAGAAAAATACGGCGATTCCTGTATTTTCATGCCGGCCGCCGGTCGCTATTTTGTGCTCTCGCATGCAGGCATACATGCCGACATCGGCATGGGTACGTCATGAGGATCGGATCATGGTACAGCTGGCCGCTACCCGGCGCGCGGCGCCGCCAAATCAGCACCGGTCGCGTGGCAGGATGGAGGCGCGCGATCCCGAGCGGCGGGCGACGCTCGGGTCACTGGTCTTCAACGGACGCGGTGTGGTCGTCAGTTGCAGCGACGGCGGGGTACGCTTGTTCGGCGGCGATCACGCCGATCTTGAGGGTAGTGCAATCGGTAGCCTGATTCCCGGCATCTCGCCGAGCGACGCAACGCCGAGCTTCAATGCGCGCCATATCGCGTATCTGTGCAGTGCCGGCATCTGGCGGCGATTTCAGGCCATCGACGTGTACGGGCAGCATTTTCCGGTGGAAATTCGCTTGTCGCTAATGTCGGTCGAGAAGGAGGACATGTACCTGATGAATGTGCGTCAACCTTCCGCGGGTTGAGTCCGCGTGGCGGAAATCATGGACATATCCGAGATGGACGTAGGCAGCCTGGAGGGAGAATGAAGAATACTCAAGGAACTGGCGGTACCAGCAAGGCAGGCCGTTCGGGCAAGGCGTCGGGCGGCAGCTGTTTGGACACCGTCGTGACGGCGAATCCTGGTGGCGCGGTTCGAGGCGCGATGGGCAAGGCTGTTCAGGCCGGAAGGGTGGCAAAGATCGACAGCGACCCCGCGGCCGTGACGATTGGCAAGACCGCCAGGACCGGCAAGAAGATATCTGCACCGCGCGCGAGCAGCATTGCGGATGCGGACCTGAAGCAGTTGATTCGTCAGGAAGCCTACTTTCGCGCCGAGCGACGCGGCTTCGCCGCCGGATTCGAATGGCAGGACTGGTTCGATGCCGAGCAGGAAGTCTATCGGCTGCTCGAACTTGATCTGCCGCGCCACTGATACCTGTTGCACACACATATCAACCTCTCGACAGGAGCATGACCATGGCCAACATTACCCGCTACGACCCGTTTGGCGATGACTTCTTCAAGGGCTTCATGCTGCGTCCGATCTTCAGCGGGATGGACATCAGCGAGCCGAAAATCAAGGTCGATGTCGCCGAGGACGACAGGACATACACCGTCAAGGCCGAGATTCCGGGCGTCAGGAAGGAGGACATCAAGGTCTCGATCGACGGAAATCTGGTTTCCATCAGCGCCGAGGTGAAGAGGGAGAAAGAGGAAAAGGAAGGCAGGAAGATCATTTGCAGCGAGCGTTATTACGGTAGCGTGTCGCGGAGCTTCACGCTTGCGCGCGATGTCGATCAGGCCGAATCCATCGCCAAATACAGCGATGGCGTGCTGCAACTGACGCTGCCGAAGAAGTCGGGGACGACCACGCGGCAGCTGACGATCTCCTGATTCGATAGGTCGCGTCATCGCGGGCGTGATACTAGAGCGTGTCGAGGCTTGCGGCAGTATTGCCGGCGGGTGAGCTCACAGCACGCGGAAGGCGAGGATGGCCACGAAGGTCGGCGGTAGCGCCGAAACCAGCAAGCCGATGGGGTGGATGGCGTTGTCGGGAAACCGGCCCCTGAGGATGGCCGCACCCGCCGGATTCGGCGCGTTGGCGATCACCGTCAGGCCGCCGCCGGCAACGGCGCCGCCGACGAGCGCGATCTTGAACTCGGGTGTCAGGCCGTCGACGAGCGAACCGAGATAGGTCAGCGCCGCGTTGTCGGTGATCGCGGTCAGCGCAGCGGCGCCGAAGAAGACGGCGTCCGCGTCCATGCCCATCAGCATCGGCTGCAGCCACCAGTGCTGCAGCCCGCCGAGAACCACCAGCCCGGCGAGAAAGAAGGCGACGAGCAAGGCCTCGCGCAGGATCAGCGGATGCTGCCAGGCCTGGTAGGCCGTGGTGAAGCCGAGGAAGAACAGGAACAGCGCCATGAAGACGGCGGGATGATGGGCGAAGGCCACGACGGCAACGAGGAAGAACAGATGCACGACAATGACCGCCAGGGGGATCGTGGATAGCGTGCTTGCGGACTTCTTTCCGACATGACCGATCTCGTTGCGGAACAGCAGCGTGGCCGCTCCGGCGTTGAGCGCAACGGCAATGGCGGCCTTCCAGCCGAAATTCGCCACCATGAACCAGATGTCCCAGTCCCATTTCCCGGCGACCATGAGCACCGGCGGCGCCGCGAAAGGCGTCAGGGTGCCGCCGATGGAAATGTTGACGAACAGGACGGCGACGGTCGCGTACTTCAGCTTGGTCGAGACCGGCCGCGTGAACAGCGTGTCGCGCAGGATCAGGGCGGCAAGCGTCATGGCGGCGGGCTCGGTGATGAAGGATCCGAGCAGGGGCACGAAGGCGAGCAGCGAAAAGTACATGCCCATGCCCTGTGGCAGCGGTAGATAGCGCACGACAAGCCTGACCGAGGCTTCCGCGAACACCATGATCGGGCGCGTTCCGGCGATGACCATGATGGCGAAGACGAACATCGGCTCGGTGAAATCGCGTGCATCGAGGTAGGCGGTGGCTGTGTTCCGGCCGTCGGTGGTCAGCATGATCAGCATCAGCACCATGGCCCAGAAGCCGAAGACGACCTCCACTTCACCCAGCAGATGCAAGACGCCGCCATGCCGGGGGTAACGATGGGCGAGGCGTTCGAAATAACGGGTCGAAAAGGTATGGACGACGGCGATGGCGAAAACGATCGCGGCGCTCAGCTCGATGGCGGAGGGGTTTGGCAGGTTCATGGTCTTTCCGGTAAGTCTGTGTTGACGGAAATCATTTCATCGATTCCATCGACACGAACGGCGCGGCGGCCCGACCGGCGCTTGAACCTGTCCTGCCGCGGCTCGCGGCAAGGACACCCGTTTTCAGTTTACCCGAAATGCGCCCGGCTGCGCCGCCGGCAGCGTCAGCACGACGCGCAACCCTCCCAGTGGGGAATCGGCCAGTTCGACCTTGCCGCCATACAGTCGCGCAAGATCGTCGACGATGGCCAGGCCGAGTCCGGAGCCGGGCACCTGCTCGTCGGCGCGCACTCCGCGACGCATCACCGCTGCCCGTTGATCGGCGGCAAGTCCGGGGCCATCGTCGTCCACGGTCAGGGTCAGCAGGGCGCCGTTCGCTCCGACGTTAACGCTGACGCCGATGCTGAGTTCGACGCGCCGGGACGCCCACTTGCAGGCGTTGTCGAGCAGGTTGCCGAGCATTTCCTGCAGGTCCTGGCCTTCGCCGCGAAAGCACGTCGCTTCGGGGAAGGATTGAACGTTCAGTTCAAGCTGCCGCTCGGCGTGAATTCGCCGCATGGCGCGCGCCATGCCCTCGACGAGCGGCGCCAGGGCGGTGCGCACGCCAGGCAGGCGCGTCGTCGCAGCGGCCTGGGCGCGGGCGAGATGGTAGTCGATCTGGCGGCGGGCGACGTCGACCTGCTCGCCGACCAGGCGGCCCAACTCGGCGTGTGTGATCTCGCGGCTGCCGGCGGCGTTGGCGATCACGCTCAAGGGCGTCTTCAGCGCATGGGCGAGGTTGCCGGCCTGGGTGCGCGCACGTTCGATGACTTCGGCATTCTGCGCGAGCACGGAATTGAAATCGTCGATCAGCGGCATGATTTCATCGGGGAAGTCACCTTCGAGCCGCTGTGCCTCGGCGCTGCGCAGCCTGCCGAGCGCCGCGCGCAGATGACGCAACGGCGCCAGGCCGACATACACCTGCACCAGCGCCGCGATCACCAGCCCGGCGCCCAGCACGGCGAGGCCCAGCCACAACGCACCACTGAAGCGGGCTGCGGGTTCCGTCATCTGGCTTTCGTCGGCGGCGACGATGAGTCGGAAGCCGCGTGCTTGACCGTCGGGGGCATCCTCGATGCGCACGCTGCGTTCGAGCATGCCGAGCATCCTGCCTTCGGGACCCGCGATGCGATGGCGGTGGACTTCCCCGTCCGCCGGCGTGTCAGGTGGCACGACCAGCACCTGGTCCCAGAGCGAGCGCGAGCGCAACTGTCCGGGGCCCGGCGCTGCGCCCACGGCGGCTTCGAGTTGGTCGATCTGCCAGTAGCACCCGGAATAGGGGCGGCTCAGGCGCGGGTCGCTGAGGGGGAGCGCCAATCGCGGATGTCCCGCTTCATCGAGCGTCAGGTGTGCGGTGAGCTGATCGAGGTGAGTGGCGAGTTCGGCGTCGAACTGCGCGGCGACATGCTGGCGAAACATGCCGCTCAGACTCCAGCCGGCGACGAGTATCGACGCGGCGATCCAGAAAAGGGTGCCGAACAGCAGGCGATAGCGCAGTGAGCGATGCACGGATCGGCGCGGGGCCGGCGATGTCGCTGAGGAGGTCATTGCGGCGCGGCGAGCCGGTAGCCGAGACCGCGCACGGTTTCGATCATGCCCGGCGGCAGCTTCTTGCGCAGGCGTGCGATGAACACCTCGACGGTGTTCGAGTCGCGCTCGAAGTCCTGGGCGTAGATGTGCTCGATGAGGTCGCCGCGTGAAACGACCTGATCGTGGTGATGCATCAGGTAGTCCAGCACGCGGTATTCGTGGCTGGTCAGCGTCAGGGTCTGCCCATTCACGGTGGCGCGGCTGGCGCGGGTGTCGATGGTCAGGGGGCCGCAGCTGAGCTCGCTGCTGGCGTGGCCTCCGGCGCGGCGTATCAGTGCGCGCAGGCGGGCCAGCAGTTCCTCCATGTGGAAGGGTTTCGCGAGGTAATCGTCGGCGCCGGCATCGATGCCGGCCACCTTTTCGTGCCAGCTGTCGCGCGCGGTGAGGATCAGCACGGGCATGGCGCGGCCCGCACCGCGCCACTTCTTCAGCACGGTGAGACCGTCCATTTTCGGCAGGCCGAGGTCGAGGATCACCGCGTCATAGGGTTCGATGTCGCCCTGATAGTGGGCGTCGCTGCCGTTGTCGGCGCAGTCCACGGCGTAGCCGGCCGCCTTGAGGGCTTCGGCCAATTGTGCCTGCAGGATTGGTTCGTCCTCGACGATCAGGATGCGCATCAGTGCTTGTTCCCCGTGCCGGATTTCGTGCCGCCTCTTGTCGCGTCCTTCGTGCCCATGACGGCGCCATCGCGGGCATCGACCTTGATTTTAACCAGCGAACCGCCGCTGCGCAGCACCTTGATCTTGTAGACCCAGCGTCCCGCGGGTTCGTGTCCGGCGTGATCGCGTTCGAGTTCGACATCAAGGATCTTGCCGGGGTAGTCGCGCTCGACCCGCGCCAGGATCGCGGGCAACGGCAGGACTTCGCCGGCCTCGCGCGCCTGACGGGCGAGGTCGTGATCGCGGTCGTGATCTCGGTCATTGTGCGCGAAGGCCGAGGCCGTGGGAATGCCGGCGGCGCCGACGAGAAGCGCCGCGAACAGCGCATACGGCGCGCAGCGCCAGCGGCGAATGGTGAGTCGAGGTGCGCGAGATTCGGTCACGGCCATTCCTGATTTCCAGATTCCAGAGTTTCTTGCGGGTGTCCTTCAAGGTTTCTTATAGCCCTGGCCGGGTGAACGCAGGATGAATGCGGGATTCAGGTTGCGTTCAGTTCGCCGGGTGCATATTGGCCTCCATCGCAGTATTCATGGCGATTCAACCGAGGAGATATCCATGCATCGCATTATCGTCACCAGCCTGCTTGCCGTCTTGGCCGTGACCCTTTCCAGCGCCGCCAGCGCCGGTCCGCGCGAGGAGCAACTGGCGAAGTATGCCACTGCCGCCAAGGCCGCCGATACCGCGTTCGCCGGTTTCACCGCCGCCCGCGGCAAGACGCTGCATACCCGCGCCTTTGCCGGCGGCAAGCCCGATACGCCGGCGTGCACCTCCTGCCACGGCGATGACCCGCGCGGCGCCGGCCGCACGCCGGCGGGAAAGACGATCAATCCGATGGCGGTCTCCGCTTCGCCATCGCGCTACACCGATCCGGCCAAGATCGAGAAGTGGTTCAAGCGCAACTGTAGCGAGGTGCTCGGTCGCGTATGCACGCCGCAGGAAAAGGGCGACTGGCTGACCTTCATGGCCGGCCAGTAGATCGTCGAATATCACCCCTTCAGAAAAGGAGATGAACATGAAAAACCCCATACGACCGCAGCGCATCGTCGTGCTCGGTCTGCTCGCCACCGCCTTCACCCTTCTGGTTCTGGGCAGGGCGCAGGCCGGCGGCAGCCACTACTTTCCGCCGGTTGCCGACCCGGTGGTGAAGGAGGAATGCGGCAGCTGCCACATCGCTTTCGCGCCGTCGATGCTGCCCGCCAGTTCCTGGAAACGCATGATGGGCAATCTCAAGGATCACTTCGGCGACGACGCCACGATCGATCCGGCCCTGGCCGCGCAGATCACCGACTACCTCGTCGCAAACGCCGCGGATACCGGCGGGCGGCGTTACAGCGACAAGCTGCTGCGCGGCGTGCCCGCCACGAACGCCCCGCTGCGCATCACGGAATTGCCCAGGTGGGTGCGCGAACACCGCGAGGTGCCGGCCTGGGAGTGGAAGCACAAGGACGTCCGCAGCAAGGCCAACTGCACCGCCTGCCATGTCGACGCCGAGCGCGGCTATTACGACGAATGACCTGAACACGAGCCGGTCGCGCGGCCCACCTTGTTTCAGCACCCGCATTCATATCCACAGCACACGGAGGCATTCATCATGCGATTTTTCACTCTGGCTTCTTCCCTTGTCATCGCCGGCGGCATTTCCGCCGGGGCCGTCCTGCTGGCGCCATCCTTCGCCGCGGAAAATCCGCCAACGCCGAAAGTCGAACCGCAATGGCTATCGATTCCGCAAGTCCATGAAAAGCTCGAAGCCGCCGGCTACCGCGACATCGAGAAAATCGAACGCGAACGCGGCGGCTACGAAGTGCGCGCCACCGATCGCAACGGGGCCCGCATCAAGTTGCTCGTCAATCCGCGCAGCGGCGAGGTCCTGGACCGGCTCCAGGCCGGCAAGCGCGGCAAGGCCGATGGCGAACGGCGTCGGCGCGACGGAACGACCGGCGCCGACTGCAACGAGCGCCGCTGCCGCGACGACCTGCCGCAGCAGTCCATGCCGCAAAAGGCCATGCCGGCTCCCCGGTAACTCATGGCGCCCGCCGCTCGCGGTCGGGCGCAATTCATGCAAACACCGTGTTCACCTTCCTGGTCCGATCATCATGAAAACCATACTCGCCACTCTGTCCGCCATCGTCGCAGCCGTCTGGGGCTGGCACGTCATCAATGGCGCCGTTCCCGCCGGCGTGCATCCGCTCTGGTTCGCCCGGCAGGAGGCGCTGTATCTGAGCGGATTCCTGTCGATCGCGCTGATGTCGCTGGCGATGCTGCTGGCGACGCGCCCGGCCTGGTTGGAGGCGCCACTGGGCGGCATGGACCGGGCCTATCGCCTGCACAAGTGGGCCGGCATCCTCGCCATCTCCCTGGCGGCCGTCCATTGGCTGATCGAGAATGCCGGCGGCATCCTCAAGTCGACCATCGGGCGCGCCGGGCGCATGCCGAAGGAACAGTTCGGCGGCATGCTGGAGATCCTGCGCGACCTGGCCGAGGACATGGGCGAGTGGGCGATCTACGCTGTACTGGTGATGCTGGCGATCACCCTTTGGAAGAAGTTTCCCTACCGGTCGTGGCGCTTCCTGCACCGCGCCATGCCGGTCATCTATCTGATGCTGGCCTTCCACGCCGCGCTGCTCGCGCCGACGGCCTACTGGAAGGAGCCCGCCGGCGCGCTGCTGGCCGTGCTGCTTGCGGTCGGCGTGCATGGCGCGATCCGCTCGCTGGTCGGCGCCATCGGCCGGGCGCGCGTGGCGACGGGCGAAATCATCGCCGTCGAACATCCGGCAGCCGACGTCACCGGCGTGACCTGCCGACTCGACCAGGCCTGGCGCGGGCACCGGCCGGGACAATTCGCCTTCGTGACGTTCGACGAGAAGGAGGGCGCGCATCCCTTCACGATCGCCAGCGCCGACCACGGCGACAAGACCATCAACTTTCAGATCAAGGCGCTCGGCGACTACACCAACGGACTCGCCGCCCGCCTGCGCCCGGGTCAGGCGGTGCGCGTCGAAGGCCCCTATGGACGCTTCGACATCGCCCGCTGCAATCCGCGCGCCCGGCAGATCTGGATCGCCGGCGGCATCGGCGTGACGCCGTTCCTGGCCTGGCTGGAGTCGTTGCAGGCGGCGCCGGAGACGACACCCACCCTGAGCGCCGATCTGCATTACTGCACGCGCGATCGCGCCACCGATGCCTTCGTGCCGCGACTGGAAGCCTTGTGCGCAACGCTGCCCGGCATACGGCTGCACATCCACGGCGCGCGCCAGGGAGCGACGCTGAGCGCCGCGGCCCTGGGCGAAGCGCGGCATGCGGAAATCTGGTTCTGCGGGCCGAACGGTCTTGCCGAGGCGCTGCGCAACGGATTGCGCACCCTCGGCTGGCGGCCGCGCTTCCATCAGGAAGCCTTCGAGATGCGTTAGGAATCTGTTTCGACTATATTGATCGATTGACCCATCTTGCGAAGACGATAGCCCAATGACATCCCTGACCCTGCTGATCTGGATCGTCCTCGGCGTCGCCATCCAGCTGGCGCTCTGGCTCGCCATCGGCTTCTGGCGTCATTGGCGCGAATACCTGGCGCTGCGCAGCGGCAAGCCGACGGAGGAGGGGACGGGGATCTCCTCGCTCCCTGAGTTGGCCGAACCCGTCGCGGCGGCGGCATGGACGGGCTTCCGCTCGTTCAAGGTGGTCCGCAAGGTCGTCGAGGATGCGGACGGGGCGATCTGTTCGTTCTATCTGGCGCCGGAGGATGGTCAGCCGCTGCCCGGCTTCCTGCCCGGCCAGTTCCTCACCTTCCGCTTCGACGTGCCGGCTTCCGCCGGCGGCAACGAGCAGATCGTCCGCTGCTACTCGCTCTCGGACGCGCCGCGCCCCGATCACTATCGAATCTCGGTCAAGCGGGTGCCGCCTCCCGCCGGCAGCCAGCTGCCGCCCGGGCGTTCCTCGAATTTCCTCCAAGACCATGTCGATGCCGGCAGTGTCTTGCAGGTACGCGCGCCGGGCGGTCATTTCCACATCGAACGCAGCGATGCGCCGGTGGTGCTGATCGCTGGCGGCATCGGCATCACGCCGATGCTGAGCATGCTCAACTGGTGTCTCGCCGAGCAGCCGGGGCGGGAAGTCTGGTTGTTCTACGGCGTGCGCAACAGCCGCGAGCCCATCATGAAAGCGCAGCTCGAAGCGCTCGCCGCCGCCCATCCGAACATTCACCTGCAACTCTGCTTCAGCAACCCGTTGCCGGAGGACGTGGCCGGGCGCGACTATCACCAATCGGGACGCGTCGATGTCGCCCTGTTGCGGCGGCTCCTGCCGCTCAAGCCCTATCATTTTTACATTTGCGGGCCGACGCCGATGATGGAGAGCCTGGTGCACGGCCTGGAGGACTGGGGCGTGCCCGACGGCCGCATCTATTTCGAAGCCTTCGGGCCGGCCTCGATCAAGCGGAAGAACGCCGCTGCCCCCGCCCGGGACGACGCCGCCGGGAGCGGGAGCGGGAGTAACATCGTCGTCACCTTCGCCAAGTCCGGGAAGACATTGGCCTGGCAGCCGGCGGCCGGCAGCCTGCTGGAGTTTGCCGAGTCCAATGGCATCGCCGTCGACTCCGGCTGTCGCGCCGGCTGCTGCGGCACCTGTCAGACGACGATACGCAGCGGCGAGATCGCCTACGCCCAGCCGCCGGACTTCGATCCCGAGCCCGGCGCCTGCCTGCTCTGCGTCTGCAAACCGAAAACCAGCGTGACCCTGGAGGCCTGAATGACATCATCGCTGTGGCGTCGGCACATCCTGCCCTTCACCTTGCTGCTGGGCCTGCTGGCGGCCGCCACCCTGGTCGGCGACTACTTCCTGCATCGTCTGAATCTCGTCTGGGTCGGCCGCTACCTCGGCATCCCGGGTACCCTGCTGATCATCGGCTCGCTGGTGTATTCCCTGCGCAAGCGCAAATACATTACCTCGGGCAATCCGAAGACCCTGTTGAACCTGCATGAGATCGGCACCTGGCTCGGCTCGCTGATGGTGCTGCTGCACGCCGGCATCCATTTCAACGCCATCCTGCCGTGGCTGGCCACCGTGGCCATGGGCGTCAATGTGATCAGTGGCATGGTCGGCAAGCTGCTCCTCGGCCGTTCGCGCGAACATGTCGAGGGGCAACGAGAGCACTATCAGTTGCGCGGTCTGTCGCGGCCGGAGGTGGAACAGGCGGTGTTCTGGAATGCGGTGACGCTGGATGCCATGGCCAAGTGGCGCAAGGTGCATATTCCGATCTTCATCGTGTTCTCGGCGCTCGCGTTGGGCCACATCGTCAGCATCTTCCTGTTCTGGGGCTGGATATGAACCGCACCCTGAAGATCCTCCTGGCGATCAACCTGATCGCCTTCGCCATTCTCGCCTTCGTCTATCCGCACCTGATGGTCGCACCGGGCAAGCTGATCCCGGGCCACAAGCAGCTCGAAGCGGACTGTTTCGCCTGTCACGCGCCGTTCACCGGCGCCGCGTCAGAACGCTGCGCCAGCTGCCACAAGCCCGAGAACATCGGCCGTCTGACCAGCGCGGGCCTGCCGATCGTCAAACCGCTGAGCGCGACGCCTTTCCACCAGAAGCTGCTGACCCAGGATTGCGTGGCCTGCCACAGCGACCATGCCGGCGTGAAGCGCTTCCGTCCGACCGGGAATTTCAATCATGCCCTGCTCGACAAGACAACGCGCGGCGAATGCAGGAGCTGCCACAAGTCGCCGAAGGACGCGTTGCACCAGCAGATCACCGGCAACTGCAGCCAGTGCCACAGCGACCAGAAGTGGACGCCGGCGACGTTCGACCACGCCAAGTACTTCGAACTCGATCGCGATCACAACGCACGCTGCGTGACCTGTCACGTGCGCGACGACTATGCCCGTTACACCTGCTTCGGCTGCCACGAGCACACGCCGCAAAACATCCGTCGGGAGCATGTCGAGGAGGGCATCCGCGATTTCGACAACTGCGTCGAATGTCACCGCAACGCCGACGAGCACGACATCCGCGGACCCTACGGCGGTGGCGAAGGCCGCCGCGAGGGCAAGCGCGGCGGCAGGGAGCATGACGACGACTGAGCCGCGCGCGCGGGCGGCGTTAACGTGAAAGTCGCGCAAGCGACTCTGAATGCTCCCTTCGCCCTCTCGCGGGAGAGGGGTTGGGGGTGAGGGAAACGGACATGACTTTCATGCTTCGGGGCGCCTTTTTCAAAGCCATGTCCGTTAGCGCGGCCGCACCGGCACGCGCCACAGGCAATAGCCGAGCACGAGCGCGACGGCGAGCAGCAACGCGCAATGCCAGGGGGAACTCATCATGGCGATCGATACGCCGAAGGAAACGGCCATCAGCCCGAATGCCCACGGCTTGACCCCCGCCGGCATGCTGCGATGCTCCTCCCATTCGCGGATGATCGGCCCGGCGATGCGATGGGCGAGCAGCCAGTCGTGGAAACGCTCGGAGCTGCGCGCGAAGCAGGCGGCCGCGAGCAGCACGAACGGCGTCGTCGGCAGCACCGGCAGGAAGATGCCGACGAGGCCGAGCAGCAGCGCCGCCACGCCGGTCGCGACGAGGAGCGTGCGCACCAGGCGGGAATCGTGGAGTCGGCGGGAGGGCGGCATGGCTGCAAGCGGAATGGCCGGCGGATCGGGAGCGGGAACCGAAGTCTAGCAGCCCGTCGCGCCGGCAGCCGGAAAGGCCCCGTCAATGGCATGGTCATGCGCACCCGCGACGGAAATGGAACTACAATCGACGGCTGTCTCAGGCCATTGCCATGGACATCGCGAGACCGATTCTGCCATCCTCCGCATCCCTCAACCCCTCATCGACAAGGAGTCCGAACATGAACAAGACCATCGCCGCCACCCTCGCCATGCTGGCCGCCGGCATTGCCGCGCCGTCGCTGGCAGCGCCGGAAACCTTCGCCATCGACGTGTCCCACACCGCACCGTATTTCGAGTACAACCACCACGGCTATTCGCGCCAGATGCATCGCTTCGACAAGACGACGGGGACCATCGTTCTCGATCGCGCGGCGAAGACGGGAGCGGTCGACGTCGTCATCGACGCCAAGTCGGTGAACACGGGTTACGAGAAGTTCAACGAGCACATCCAGAGCGACGACTTCTTCGCCACGGCCGCCCACCCGACCATTACCTTCAAGTCGACCGCCATGAAGTACGAAGGCGACCAGCCGGTTTCGGTCGATGGCAATCTGACGATCAAGGGCGTGACCAAGCCGGTCACCCTGACGGTGACCGGCTTCCTCGCCAAGCCGCATCCGATGGTCAAGAAGGACGCGATCGGCGGCAATGCCACGGCGAAGATCAAGCGCTCGGACTTCAACATGGGCAAGTACGCGCCCTGGGTTTCCGACGAGGTGGTCCTCAACATCGCCGTCGAGGCGATCAAGCAGTAGTGGAAGTCACCGTGAAGATGCCGGCACATCAATCGCCGATCGGCAGGTTGGGTCAGGCGCGGCTTTTTGCGCCGCAACCCAACAAAGCCGGCCATTACGCTAAGGAACAGAGGATGGACCATGATTGCCAGATGCTTGAGATCGGCGCGATGGTCCTCGGAGGAGGGGGGGGGGCAGCAAGCCGGGAAATGGTGGTCTGTCCCGATTATTCTTTTATATCGGCAACACCCGATTGAGCGGCGTGCTGCCACCTTAGTCATGGCCATCACCTTTGACGACTCTGTGTAGCTCAATAATTACATTCATTTCATTGCCGAGACGTTCGACCAGAGCGGTCGAGAACTTGACGACGGCTTGTACATCTTCGAGGTCGTGTGCTGCGAATGCGCTTGCGCCCGCTCTATCGAGGAACTCATGGGCGAACGCGTTGTGTGCGCAGAAGTTCCGCCATTTCAAGACATTCCCAAGATCACTGATCAGTTCGGCATTGCAATTGACTTCCGAGAACATCTTGATCAGTTTTCCGAGCGGGGTGTTATTTATGGCCACTGGATCGAAGCGAAAGACAATTGGCGCGGGTGCCGTTTCTGCAATGACCTCATAGGACAGGCCAATACAAATCTTCAAGGCTTCTTCAATCATCTGGAACGAGAGAAGTGCTTTGTGGACTGCCGCTAGATACGAATCTGACGCTTGATTGCTCATTTGATTGCGAGACCGAAGGGAGCGAGGTTGAGTGCCATCGTTAGGGTTATGGCTGGTTTTCGCTGACTGCCCAATAAAGCTCGTAGAGCTTCTTGGCAATTTTCGAACCGGTAGCCCTTCGAACTCTTCTCATGGTGTTTTCAACGCTCCCAATCCAAACCTCGCCTTTATGGTTTAGCAGTGGGCCGAACTTGGTTAGTTCTTTCATTACCCAACGCCAATCAGCCTGCAGTTCAGGCGGGAAATCTTTTTCAGTGAGTGTGTGGAACCCAAGGAATGCGCAAGTAAGCCTTTCCCGAACATCTCCAGGATGTGTTGCCAAGCAATCGATGGCGCCTGTGAGCTTTTCAACGGTGTAGTGATATCGGTTCGGCATGAATACCTCTAACAAATAGCGTTTTTCCGCCGCAGCGGAACATATTTAGAAAGGCACGGCATCATGGCGGCGGATAAACCTCGTTGGACTGAACCGCCGGCACGGCGGCGACCGGGGGGATTCTAAGCGAACGGGCGCGCCAGTCAATCGAATGTCATTGGAGGGGCCGTGTCCCAAGAATGTTGCTGGTGTTAAGTTTGAAGGGTCTTCGTGAAAGAGTGTGGGTAAATTTCGTCATGAAATCGCTGGGAAGCCTTGCTGGAAGCTGGTTTTCGCGGATTGACAGTGCCGTGGAAACAGGCATGATTTTGCAATGGCTACTTTACGCAAGCACAAGCGTCTTCTCGACGCATACCGGTTCGCCGGTTTCCGTCCGCAGGAAGAGATTCGCGGCGTCTTCGGCGACTCGGCGGCGCGCGTCATCACGTTCGTGCGGCGCTCAAAAAAACTGTCTGCAAGGAGTGTGGTCGAGCACAGTCGGGTTGGTACGACCGAACGCCACGGCGAGTGCGGGATCTGTCCTGTGGCAACACGCGGGTCTATCTGGAACTGGAGGTTCGGCGAGTTCTCTGCCGATGTTGCGGCAAGGTGAAGCGCGAGCATCTCGACTTTCTTGCAGACAATCCTTTCTACACGAAGCGGTTTGCCTGGTTTGTCGGACGCCGCTGCCGCAGCAGCACCATCAAGGATGTTGCCGAAGAACTGCATCTGGACTGGCAGTCCTTGAAGACCTTGTTGGCCGTCAACAAGCGACTCCATACCGCCTACCTCCTGAAGGAGTCCTTCGGCCAGTTGTGGAGCTACCAACGCGAGGGTTGGGCGCGGCGCTTCTTCGACAACTGGAAAGCCAGCCTCAAGTGGCAACGCCTCAAGCCCTACGAGAAGTTCGCGGAAATGATCGAGCGTCATTGGGATGGAATCGCGGCCTACTGCAATCCAGACAACAAGGTCTCGCTTGGCTTCGTCGAGGGACTCAACAACAAGATTCGCGTCATCCAGCGTCGTGCATACGGACTACGCGACGAGGAGTACCTGCGGCTCAAAGTTCTCACCTGCATGCTGCCGAAAATCTGATTGACATGCATTTTTACCCACACTCTTTCACGAAGACCCTGGATTTAAGCTGTTCGTCCGCCAGGAGTTTGGCAAAGACCTCTCTGGGGGATTGATAGCCGAGGATGCGGCGAGGGCGATCATTGAGACGATTGGCGATGGCGTTGAGTTCGTCCTGTGAGATACCGGACAGGGTCTTACATGCAGCGAAGGTGTCAGATCATCCATTCAAAAATGATAGGGGACGCACCGCAATTCCCCCCCCTTCATAGGAATCAAATGAGCCAGGTTCGATTTACCGATTCAGCATCCGCGCTTGAGATATCCGGCTTCCTTCTATTCCTGCGACGAGGTGAGCCTCAACATCACCGTCGAGGCGATCAAGCACTCGTCCGCTGCACCCGGCCGCTCGGTCGAGGCGTTCAGTCGAAGTCGAAGTTGTAGAACACATCCACGGCATTGTCCTCGCCGGTGCGCGTGACGACGGAGATGCGCCGGGTCAGCGTATAGGTCAGCTTGAGGGCGCCGGTCGTCGCGGACAGGCCTTGTTCGTAGCTCAGGTAGGCGCGTCGCGACAAGCGCTTGCCGAGGCTGACGATCTGGCTGTCGAGGGCGGCGCCGTTCTGCGCGCCGTTTTGCGCGTTGCGTAGCGTGAGTTCGTCGAAGCCGAAGGTGCGGGCAATCTGGGTCGTCAGGGCTTCGCCTTCGCCGCCAAGGATCGTGCCGGCGGCGGCGAGCAGCAGCCCGGCATCGGCCCCGCCGGCATCCGGCGGGCGGCCGAGGACGATCCATGAAAGCTTTTCCGCATCGGGCACGGCGGGTGTCGACACCAGTCTGACCACCGGGCGCTGCGCCGTGCCGGTGATGGCGACGCCAGCCTCGACGGCGCCGCCCTTGCGCAGCGCCAGCACATTGAGACCGGGATTTTCGAGCGGCCCCTGAAAATTCACGATGCCGCGTTCCACGACCAGACGCTGGCCGTAGGCTTCGTACGTGCCGTCCTGCGCGGCGATGCTGCCGGTGGCGGCGAGAGGATTGCCGCGCACGTGCAGTTGCCCCTCCAGACGCGCTGCCAGTCCGGCGCTGCGCAGGCGGAAACGCTTGCCCAGATCCAGCACGACATCCATTTCGATCGCCGGTCCGCGCTGCGCCCGCGGCTCGCGGCCGCGCACGACGACGTCGTCGGCAAGGCGCGGCTGCCCGGCCGCCAGTCCGCCGATGAAGCCGGCATCCGCGATGAGCCGCGCGCCGAGCCGCAGGCGGCGGAAGTCCTGTTCGAGCGTCGCGGTTCCAGACGCGACCAGCCAGCGGTCCGGCTGCTGCATCAACGGCAGGCTGCTCAGGCGCGCGGCCAGATGGGTACGCTGCCCCGTGACGTCGAACTCGCCGCTGATCTCGATTCGCCCCGGCTCGCTCGGCGCCTTGTAGCCGGTTTCGGCCAGGGCGCGGGCCGGCGGGGCATGCGGTGCGCTGAACGTCAGACGCTCGATGATGGCGCGTTCGCCTTCGAAGCGCAGCGCGAGCGCGCCATCGCGCAGTTGCAGGTTGTGCTCGGGAATGCCGATCGCCAGACGACTGCCGTCGAGACGGCCGCGCAACGCCGGCGCCGCGCGGCTGCCGGCCAGCTCCATATCCACCTCGAGCGTCCCGCCGGCGGTGAGGCCGGCTCCCAGAAGCGCCCCCAGGCCGCGCAGATCGGGCACGTTTGCGCGCAAGCGTCCGGCAAGGAGGCCAGCCTGATTTTCCGCGAGACTCCATTCGCCGGCGGCGCGCGGAGCGGCATCGTTAGCGGCAGAGGCAGAGGCAGCGGCAGCGGCAGCGGCGAGACCGGCGCCAAGCGCGAGATCGCGAAAGCGGCCGCGGCTGCGCCAGCCGTCGGGGGACCAGACGGTCTCGGTCAGTTCGATGCGCCCGTCGGCGAATGCCAGGGTGGTTGCGTCCAGCGCGACCTTCCGACGGCTCGCCGCCAGACGCGCCGGTGCGTTCAGCGTCAGGGTTTGCGCCAGGGCTTCGGGCAGCGGCGGGTTCGCGGCGGTGCTGAACTTGAGTCGATCGATCGCGCCCGTCCACGTCGTGTCGCGCCAGTCCGGCGGGGGAGCGGAGAGCGCGCCGCCGGCCGCCAGTTCGAGCATGCGTCCGGCATCGGTGGCGGTCAGGCGCAATCGATGCCGGCTTCGAGTGCCGTCGAGCGTCAGCTCGACGCGTTCGAGCATGGCGCGCTTCTCATGGCGCAGTGCCGTGACGGCGACTCGCCCTTTCAGTGCGTCGTCGTGGAGACCCGCGTTCACGTCGAGCACTCCCAGGCGAACGTCGCCGGGTAGCGCGATATCGCGGCCATGCGCTTCGAGGCGGATTTCCGGCGGGGTCGCCGGCCCGCCCGGCGCGGCGTCGAGATGGAGGTCGAGCGCGCCGGACAACACGCCCAATTCAGGCGCCAGCGCGCGGTGACGCGCCAGATCGGGCGCCTGGAGGTGCAGCCGAAGCTTGTCCGTTGGGCCGCCCCAGCCGCCGTGGGCGTCCAGGCGGCTGGCATCGAGCGCCGCCGCCAGCGTTCCGCGCACATGGGCGCGCCCGTTGGCTGCGATCAGGTCGGCGGGGCGCTCGATGCCGGCGAAACTCAGCTCGCCCCGCGCCGAGAGGGACTGGCCGGCGATGCGGCTTTGGGTCAGGTCGAAGCGCAACTGACCGGCGCTGTTTGGCAGCAGACTGCCCGATGTTTCGATACGGGCGTTGAGGTCGGCCGTCGGCAGCGCGGCGAAGGCGGCGGGATTGAAATGGCGCAACTCCCCGGTGAATCGCCAGCGGCGCGGAGCTTGCAGATTCAGTTCCCCGCTTCCGCTCAGTTCCGCCGAGCCCTGGCGCAGCGCGACTCGGGCGACGGACAGAATGTCGTCCTGAAAGCGAAGTTCGGCATCGAGTCGGCGCGGGCCATCGTCGAGCGACAGGGATGCGCTTTGGGTCTGCGTATCGCCGGTCAGCGTGATGCTGCCGGCGAGGCGCGCCGGTCGCAGCGCTGAATGCCAGGCGGCCGGATCGAGGCTGCGGACGCGGAGATCGGCCTGGCCTCGGGGCAAGGCGGCATCGTCCGTCGGCCAGCTCAGATCGATGCGGCCGGTCATTGCGCCGCGGCCTGCCTTCAGCAGCAAGTCGTCGATGCGCAGCCGGCGCGGGTTTTCGCCCAATGCCAGAAGCACATTGGCGGAAGCCTGCGTCAGCGGCAGCGCCGCCCGGTCGAGCGGGCCCGGCCGGGCGTTGCTCAGACGGATGGAACCGGCAAGGGCGCCATCGTCGTTGGGCGCCAGATCGGTCGTGAAGGTCAGCGCGGCGTGTGGCGCGTCGCTGCGCAAGACGCGCGGATCAAGGTTGCGCGCGTCGAGATGCAGGGCCTCCAGGGGCTGCGCGGCGAAGGGCTTCAGGCGCAGCTCGCCGGATAGCGAGACGTTGTTCTTCTCATCGGCGGGAGCGCCCACGATGGCGACGCGCAAGGCTGCAAGCGTGCCCTCGGCTCGCGCCCGCAGGCGCAGTGGCGGGAGTGGAGGTTGCGCCGTGACGCCGCCTTCGAACGCCGCGGTCGCGGAGAGCTCGAACGGCGCCAGGCCCCGGAGCGTGGCGCCGCCGCTGAGTCGCCCCGCGCTCACTCGCGCCTCCAGGGATTTCAGTTCGTGGTTGACGCCGTCGCTGACGAAGGCGGCGTGCAGCGCGCCGAGCAGGGCGGGATCGTTGCTGGAGCCGGAGCCAGAACCCGTTGCGTGGATCGCGTCGATGTCAATCGCATGGATGCGGACGGCGACCGGCAGGCGCAGATCGACCGGCAGTGTTGGCGTCTCGCCACTTGATGGGGGCAGCCGGACGATCGTGGCGCGCAGGTTGTGGATTTCGAGTAGGCCATCGATCAGCGCCGACGGGTTCCAGGCTAGCGACAACTCCTCGACGACGAGGCGTCCGCCGCGCTCGCCGTCGGCGATTTCCAGACGCGCAGCCTCCAGCGGTCCGATCAGTCGACCGCGCACGCCTTCGATCCGGATCGCGCCGTTGCTGGCGCGTTCGAGCAAGGCTGCACCGACGAGCAGTCCGCCTGCGCTGCAACAGAACCAGATCGCCGTGCCGCAGAGCAGGGCGGGCATGATCAGCGCCATGAACGCGGTACGGAGGATGCGCCGCGCGGTCGGGCGATGTGGCTGTTTGTGTTCGCCCATCAGAAAGCCACCGAGAGCGAGAAGTGCAGGTTCCAGCGACCGGTGCGCTGGCCCCGCGCCAGATCGAACGCCAGCGGACCGGCCGGACTCTTCCAGCGTGCGCCGACGCCGATGCCGAGAGCCGGATCGAGGGCGTGCCAGTCGTCCGCTGCGTCGCCGGCATCGACGAACAGCGCCGCGCCCCAGGGACCTGAATACCAGTGGATGTATTCGGCGCTGCCCGTCAGCAGGGCGCGGCCGCCGACGATGGCGTTGCCTTCGCGCACGCCCAGGCTCTGGTAGTCGTAGCCGCGCACCGACTGTGCGCCGCCGGCGCGGAACAGGTAATCCTGCGGGATGCCGAAGCGCGACAGGGCGGCGGTGAGCCCGGCCTCGCCGCGCAGCGCGAGCGTGTCGCGCCGGCCGAGCGGCCACCATTGCTGCACGCGCAGGTGGCTGCGGACGAAATCCCGCGTCGACAGCACGCGCCGGGAGGCGCCGCCGACGCCGATCTCGATGAGGTGGCCGTCGCGCGGATCGATGCTGTTATCCACCGCGCGATGGATCCAGCGCCAGTCGAGCAGCAATGCGCGGTCGGTCTCCGCGGCGGCGCCCAGGGGCCGCCGTTCCTCGCGCTGCCATTCGACGCCGAGGCGGGTCTCGATGCGCCCCCGGGTGCGACCGCGGTTTGCGCCGAGGACCTGGCGTTCGGTCGTCAGACCCTCGATGTCGGTCGATTCCAGCTTGGCGCCGAAGCCGAGCCGATAGTCATCGCGGTCGGGCAGCAGGGCGAGGTCGGCGAACAGCGTCCGCCGCTTCTGCTCATGGCGCAGGCCGCTGCCGAGATCCCAGGCGCGACCGAAGAGGTCGTGATTGCGAAAGTTCACTTCGCCGCGCGCGCCGGTGTTGGTGCCATAGCCCGCGCCGAAGCTGAAACGCTTGGACGGCGTCTCGGCGAGCACAACCCTGACCGGCAGGAGTTCCCCGCCGTCCGCGCTCGGCGCCGCCTCGACGAGCACCGAGTGGAACCAGGGCGTGTTTTGCAGGCGCGACTGGAAGACGAGCAAGGCATTGCGCCGATAGGGCGCGCCCGGGGCGAACGGCGCGAGCCCTTTCACCAGCGATGCGTCGTAGCGCTTCAGTCCCTCGATCGCCAGTTCACCGAAACGGTAGGCGGGGCCCGAGTCCATGGTCAGCGACAGCGTCGCCGCGGACTGAACGGGATCGATCTCCGCCTGACTGGCGACGATGCGCGCCGCCGCGTGGTCTTCATCGGCAACGGCGGCGAGCAAGGCGGTCTTCGCCGCCTCCCAGTCCGGCGAGCGGAAAACTGCGCCGGGCTTGAGTCGCCAGGCCGCGCGCAACGCCTCGCGGCGTTGCGCGATTTCTGGTGCGTCGGCGGCGAGGGCGCCGGCGAATTCGATGTCGACCCGCGTCACGCGCGTTTGCGCGCCGGGCGTCACGACGATGGCCGCGGGCTCGGCCGCCGCGAGTTCGCGCCATTCGATTTCCGGTGAAAAATAGCCTTCCGTCGCCAGCAGTTCGGCGATCTCGGCGCGGGCGCGCACGATCAGCGCCTGGCGTCCGGCATCGTCGACCGGCGCGGCCGGCAATTCGAAATGCCTGAGCAGGAATTCGCGCAGCGCGTCCGGGGCCTGCAATTCGACGCGAGTGAGGCGGGCGCCGGTCTCGGTTGCCGATTCGCCCCCGGATTCGCTCGTGGATTCGGCCAGGACCGGCGCGCCCAATGTGATGGCGAGGATCAGACAGGCGCTAAGGGCTACGCGGCGGCGGACGAGAGGTGCTGAAAATGACTTCATTGGTGGAAATGGAGGCGCATGCGGATATCCTTGGAATTATGCGACCAAGCAAGGTTTCATGCACTCCGGCATCACATTTACGACGTCCTCCCTCCCCCATGAAACGCATTGGAGAAGAGGGCGAGACCTTCAAACACGACGTTCTCTTCGGGTGTGCCGGGCAATCGCATCTGGAAATAGCCCTCTCTCCCCCAACGCTTTTTTTGGTGGAGAGGGTTGGGGAGGGGGCTGAATTAGCGGAGCCATGGCCGACGCTCCCTCTCCCCCGACCCCTCTCCCGCAAGCGGGAGCGGGGAGTGAAATCAGTCGCTTGCGAAATGTGTGCATTCGGTAGTGTGCCGGGGGGGAGGGGAGCTTCCAAATGCGATTGCCCGTGCCTGGGGCGTGGCAGGGCAATCGCACACACATTCGTCATTGGCACGGCGATCGTTATTTGGAGCCCCTCTCCCTCACGAAGTGGGGGAGAGGGGTTGGGGAGAGGGGGCGATTTTCCGCTCAGTGGCGCATAGAAGCGCCCTCTCCCCCGGCCCCCTCTCCCACAAGTGGGAGAGGGGAGACCATATGCGATTGCCCTGTGGGGCGTGGATGCGTCGCACGCGGCCCGTGCGAGCCCCATATAATGAGCGGTTTCCCACCTGCCTATCCGGAATCGAGACGACGCGATGAACGAGTCGAGCCTGTCGCGCAGCCAGCAACTGCTCCAGCGCAGCCTGCGGGCCGTCTGGCATCCCTGCACCCAGATGAAGGCGCATGAGACGCTGCCGCTCGTGCCGATCGCGCGCGGCGAGGGCATATGGCTGTACGACGTCGACGGGCGGCGCTATCTCGATGCGGTCAGTTCCTGGTGGGTCAATCTGTTCGGCCATGCCAATCCGCGCATCAACGCCGCCCTGCGCGACCAGCTCGACAAGCTGGAGCATGTGATGCTCGCCGGATTTACCCACGAGCCGGTCGTCGAGCTTTCCGAACGCCTGGCGGCGCTGACCGGCGACCAGCTCGGGCATTGCTTCTACGCTTCCGACGGCGCCTCGGCGGTCGAGATCGCGCTGAAGATGAGCATGCATTACTGGCGCAACGTCGGGCAGCCACGGAAGACCCGCTATCTGAATCTCGCCGGCAGCTATCACGGCGAGACGGTGGGCGCGCTGGCGGTCACCGATGTGGCGATCTTCCGTGACGCCTACGCGCCGCTGCTGCGCGGCGGCACTACCGTGCCGAGTCCGGATGCGCGCCTCGCCGCGCCGGGCGAAAGCGCCGCCGATTACGCGCGCCGCTGCGCCCAGGCGCTCGACGACCATCTTGCCCGGCATCATGAGGAGATCGCCGCGCTGATCGTCGAGCCGCTGGTGCAGTGCGCCGCCGGCATGGCCATGCACGACCCCGACTACCTGCGCCGCGCCCGCGCCCTGTGCGAGCGTTACCAAGTGCATTTGATCTGCGACGAGATC
>CAZCPD010000008.1:0-5127 GCA_964500425.1 uncultured Rhodocyclaceae bacterium | reverse complement strand
GGCAGCTTCTTCGCCTGCGAGCAGGCGGGGACCAACGTGTGGCCGGACTTCCTCTGCCTGTCGAAAGGCATCAGCGGCGGCTATCTGCCGCTGTCGGTGGTCATGACGACGGACGATATCTACCAGGCGTTCTACGCCGACGAGGCGGCGCGCGGCTTCCTGCATTCGCATTCCTACACCGGCAATCCGCTCGCCTGCCGCGCGGCGCTGGCGACCCTGGACATCTTCCGCGACGACGACGTGATCAATGCCAACCGCCGCCGTTCAGCGTTCTTCGCCGAACGCGTCGCTCCGCTGCGCGAACATACGCGCGTGAAGCACTTCCGCGGTCGCGGCATGATCCAGGCCTTCGACGTCGACACGACCGATCCATCCTTCGCCCGCCGTGTCTTCGCCAGCGGTCTGCGGCACGAGTTGCTGCTGCGCCCGATCGGCAACACCGTGTACTTCATGCCGCCTTACGTGATCGATGAGGAACAGATGGATTTCCTGCTGCGTCAGACGCGCGCCGTGCTCGATGACGTGCTGGACGGGCAGAGGGGCCACGCATGAACGAGGCTTTCAAGGCAGACCTCGACCGCCTGCGCGAGCAGTCGCTGCTGCGCGTGCGCCGCATCGTCGACAGCGCCTGCGGTCCGCAAGTCATCGTCGATGGCCGGGAGGTGGTGGCCTTTTGCAGCAACGATTATCTCGGTCTGGCCAGCGATCCGGCGCTGGTCGCGGCGGCGAAGGAGGGGGCGGACCTGTATGGCGTCGGCTCCGGCGCCTCGCACCTGATCAGCGGCCATTACACGCCGCATCATGCGCTCGAAGAACGCCTCGCCGCCTTCGTCGGCATGCCGCGCGCGCTGTTCTTCTCGACCGGCTACATGGCCAATATCGGTGCGATCACCGCATTGGCGCAAGGTCCGGCGGGAACGGCCGCGGTGTTCTCGGATGAGCTGAATCACGCCTCACTGATCGACGGCATCCGTCTGTCCGGCGCCGAGAAGCACATCTACCCGCATGTCGACCTGGCCGCGCTGGAGCGGCTGCTCGCGGCAAGCCCGGCCGACCGCAAGCTGGTCGTCAGCGACGCCGTGTTCAGCATGGACGGCGATCTGGCGCCTTTGCCCGAGCTGCTCGCGTTGTGTGAACGGCACGACGCCTTCCTGCTCGTCGATGACGCTCACGGTTTCGGCGTGCTCGGTTCCCACGGCCGGGGCAGCCTCAAGCACTTCGGCATCGACGCGGCACGGCATCCGCGCCTCGTTTATGTCGGCACGCTCGGCAAGGCGGCGGGCGTCGCCGGCGCCTTCGTCGCCGCGCAGGACGACGTCATCGAATGGCTGCTGCAACGCGCCCGCACCTACATCTTCACCACCGGCGCGCCGCCGCTGCTGGCGCATGCGCTGTTGACGAGCGTCGATCTGATCGAACGCGGCGATGCGCGCCGCGCGCATCTGCAAGGGCTGATCCGCCAGTTGCGCGTCGGCCTGGGCATTCATTCTCCCCACGCCCCGCGAAGTGGGGAGCGGGGCGGGGGAGAGGGGGAGGGGTCGTCTCGCTTGCACACCTGGCGCCTCATCGATTCGGCAACCCCCATCCAGCCCCTGATCCTCGGCGAGAACAGCGAAGCCCTGCGCGTTGGCGCCGCGTTGCTCGAAGCCGGCCTGTGGGTGCCGGCGATCCGCCCGCCGACGGTGCCCGCCGGCACGGCGCGGCTGCGCATCACGCTGTCCGCCGCGCACACCACGGCGCAGGTGCAGAAGCTCGTCGACACGCTGCTGGCGCTGGAGCACGGTCAATGACGCTGAAGTTCGGCTGCTTCGTCACCGGCACCGACACCGACATCGGCAAGACGCTGATCGCCGCCGCGCTGCTGCACAAGTGCCGCGCGCAGGGCTGGCGCGCCGTCGGCATGAAGCCGGTGGCGGCGGGTTGCGCGCAGGACGGGGACGGCCTCTGGCATAACGCCGACGTCGACATCCTCAACGCCGCGTCCGACGTTCGCGCCGCAGCGGCGGACATCAATCCCTACCTGTTCCGCGCCGCCATCGCTCCGCACCTCGCCGCCGCCCATGAAGGGGTTCGCATCGAGTCCGCGCGCATCCTCGCCAGCTTCCAGCGTCTTCAAGCCCAGGCCGACGCCATCGTCGTCGAAGGCGCCGGTGGCTTTCTCGTACCGCTGGCCGATGGTTACGACAGCGCCGATCTGGCGCGCGAACTGAACCTCCCCGTGGTGCTCACCGTCGGCATGCGCCTCGGCTGTCTGAATCATGCGCTCTTGACGCAGGAAGCCATCGCCGCGCGCGGTCTGACGCTCGCCGGCTGGGTGGCCAACCGCGTCGATCCGGCGATGATCTGCTTCGAGGAAAATCTCGCGACTCTGAAGGACTGCATGCGCGTGCCGCTGCTGGGCGTGGTGCCATTCATGGCGCGGCCCGACGCTCTTATTGCTGCCCAGAATTTGGCCTTGCCTTGAAGGGCTTCGTCCTGGGTTGGCAAGGTCAGCGTATGCCAATATACTTCGCCGTTTAGATGAACTCCGAAGGTGATTTCTGATGACGATGAGATTGATCGCGGTCTTGATGGCCGTGCTCTTGACGGCATGCGCCGCCGGCCCCAAGACGGGCAATACAGCGAGCCAGCCGCTTGCAACCAATGACTTCTATCCAGAACGAATTCAGGCTCTGGATCAGCTGCTCGCGGAGCAGCGATATGAGGCGCTGTTGGTCGCACTTGTTCCGGAGAGACTCAAGCCATCCATGGGGAACGTGGTCGTGAACCGGAATCTCACTACGGATCTGAAATGGCTTGCTCCGAAGGCTGATGAAGGGTATGTCCCGCTGATGTATGTGTTGGCGTACCGTAAGCTGCCGAAGGACCCTGTTGCAGCCTTGAAGTTATATGCACGAGCCAGAACATGGGCATTCTTGGATGCGAAGGAGTGTCGAGGAGATCCACGCTATCCCTGGTCCAATGTTCTTGAGAAGACTTTTCCTGAACTCCATCAGGAAAGGTTGAAGAATCCGATGATCTATCTTCAGTCCGTCGATGAGGCTCTTCGTATGGATTCTGAGCGGGTTACAAGACCAGCAGCTACTTGGTATTGTGAGGTTGCCTTCAAGGGCAACATGCTGCCGCCAGACACGGCTGCGGCCGCGCGCAAGGAAAAAGCCAAGGAAATGAAGGAGTACAACCACCGCAAGCTGGCTGCCGGAAAGGACGATTAGGGGTTCGCTCCTTTTCGGTGGAACCATTCCTTGACCTCCCGAACTACCCATTCCGGATCGTCGAGCGGCAGGTCGTGGCCGGCGATCGGGTGTTCGGCGTAATCGACCTGCCAGGCGCTGGCGAGGTGGCGCGAGCATCGCGGGTCGACCAGCGTATCGGCGGCGCCGTCGAGGATCAGCAGCGGCGCGGTGGGCGCTTGCGGCGGCGCCATGTAGCGACTGGCTGCCCATAACTGACGCAGGAAGTTGCGCGCGGCGACAGGGCATTCGCGTTGCCAGGCGCTCCAGTCCTCGACGAGTTTGCGGCGGCGCTCGACATCGGCGGCGGCGATGCGGCTGGTCATGTCGAGTATCGCGGCTTCGCGCGCTTCGATCGCATCGTCGTTTCCCGCGCGCAGCAGGTGGCCCAGCAAGGCCGCGTAATTGCGTGGACGCAACCGCTGGTAGAAAGCGCTGTAGGGACGCAAGCTCGTGTTGATGAGGACGGCGGCGGCAATCTCGCGTGGGTAACGCGACGCCCACTCGACGGCGACCATGGCGCCGAGCGACATCGCGAGCAGGTGAAACGGCAGCCGAGCGCCTTGGCGCAGAAGCTCGGCACGACAGGCTTCGACCATTGTCGCGACGTCGGGTGGGCTTGATTCGCGATGGCGGGCGCCGTTGCCGGGTAGATCCAGGGTCATCACGTTGGCTTCCGGCAGGGTGGCTTTCATGCGTTGAGGAAACTCGCCCCAGTGGCGCCGTTCGCGCGTCAGGCCGCGCAGCAGGACCCAGGTGCTCACGATGTCGGGGGGCGGTTGCGATCGCGATACCACGCCGCCAGCGCCGCCTCGCGATGATGAACGCGTCCGTTGGCATCCGGCAGCCAGCGCCGATATCCGGCCGCGGCGCGGCCGAGGAAATCCAGCAGCGACAGGTGGCGGCGCAAGACCCGTTGCTGGCGGTGCTCGATCAGCGGATTGAAAATGCCGTGGCGCGAGAAGAGCTGGCGCGGGTTTTTCTTCACCCACATCCAGGAGCCCATCTCCAGCGTCAGGGGCAGAAAGATGCGCGGTGCTTGATCACCGGCCCCGCCCTGTGCGCGCAGATACAGGTAATCCCACAGATCGCCATGCGTGAAGTACTGATGGCTCTGCGGTTCGATCTGATAGCTGTGGTGGCTGTAGGTGTCGTCGAAAATGGTCTTCAGCGCGTGGATCTCGGCGAGATGTTCGATCGGCAGGGCCGTATGGGCATAGGGAAACCAGATGCGGTCGCGCACGCCGAAGCCGGAATGACAGTCGAGGCTGATGCTGAATTCGCGCGTTAGCAGCTCCGTGGTGACAACGTCGCAGAGCGCCTGGCTTTCGAGCTCCATCGGCGCGTCGGCACGGCCGCGATACCAGGGCAGCAGTCGGGTGATGCGCTGTCCGCCGAGCAGGAAAGGCACCCGTTCCCGGGATTCAAGCGGCGCGTTGCGCATCAGGTCGACATCTTCGGGATTGGCGCGCGTGCCGAGCCAGGTGCCACCGGGATTGACCAGCGGCATGAACACGAGTCGCACGGATTCGAGCTGGCGGTGCAGCATTGCATCCCAGCTCAGGCGCGCGACCAGGCTGCGCAGATATACCAGAACGACTTCGGCGCCGATGCGTTCGAGGCCATGCACGCCGCCGAAGTAGCCGACGGCAGGAACCTCAGGGGACGGATTGCCGAGGGTGATGACGTAAAGAGGGAAACGTCGTTCGCCCACCGCAGACTCGCCGACGATGCGCACGTCGAGTTGTCCCGCGGCGTCGTCGATGATGCGTTCGAGCTCGGCGAGTTCGGCAAGTTCGGCGCGCTGCCGTGTGGTAAAGCTCGGGGTTTTTTTGGGATTGGGCATGAAGGCTGCAAGGGTAATGCAGAATGGCTTCGGGATTGTGACAAGCGC
>CAZCPD010000007.1:0-32353 GCA_964500425.1 uncultured Rhodocyclaceae bacterium | reverse complement strand
TCGAAGCCTTCCATCGGGCAGGCATCGACGCCGAGCGCCGCGGCGCCGAGCAGCAGGCCGCCGAGGGCGATGAAAACCTGCTTTTCCATCCAGTGCTGCAAGTCCTTGCGATCGTGGCGGTGCAGATTGACATAATGGCTGCGCGTGTTGCATTGGGCGGTGCGCGCTTCCGCGGTCCGGATGCGGCCATCCTCTTCCTCCCGGGCGAGCAGGGTCGCCAGATAGGCGTCGTCGAGATCGACGCGCGAGCACAGGACGATGACGTGCGATGCCTTGAGTATCTTCTGCTCGTTATAGGGAAAGGCAGGCTGCGTCGTCGTGGCGATGCGCGCCTTGCCGGCCTCGGTTCCGGCGATGACGAAATGCCAGGGCTGTGAATTCACCGATGACGGCGAGTAGCGCAGGACGTCGCTCAACTGTTCGATCAGTTCCGCGGGGATCTTGCGCGATGGATCGAACGCCTTGCAGCTATGGCGCGTGCGGGCGAGGTCGGCGATGCTGGCGATGTCCATGATCGGCGGTTGCGCCGGACGTCAGCGCCAGACGGCCTTGCAGGTGGCGATTTCCGCATCCGTCATCACCGGCTTGATGACGCACTGGCGTTCCAGCGCCTGTTGCAGACGGACGCGTTCGGCGGCCTGCTCCATTTCCGCCTGTCTGCGCGCGGCGAGTTGCTCGGCCTTGATCTTGGCGGCCAATTCCACATCGGCCTTGCGCTTGGCTTCGGCCCTTTGCTTTTCTTCTTCGATTTGTCGCGCCAGCTCTGCGGCCTTGTCGAGCTTTTCCTGGCGTTGGCGCTCTTCCAGCTGGCGCATCTGCTCTGCGGCGGCGGCTTTCTGTTCGGCGGCAGACTGCTGTGCCGAGGGCGTCGGTGCGGCGTTTCTGGCCGGCGCGGCGCCATCGTCGCTCGCACGCTCCTGCGCGTCCCCGCGGGCGGCATTGCGACTCGTCGCCGAGGCTGCTCCCGAGATCACCTTGCTGGTCGTGCCTTCCTCGACGTGAGCGGAAACATGCGCGCCGTCGTGCGATGAAGAATGCGAGCCTAAGCTGCGTTTGGCGTGGGCATCGAGCGGTGTGGTGGCAAGCAGCGCGGCAACAAGCGTCGCCATGGCGGTGCAGAGGGTGGGCAACGGTTGGCGCGAGTCGATCGTCATGGCGTTGTTCCTTTATGCGAGAGTGGGCTGCGGCATGTTAGCGTGAAATGCGCTGTGCTTGGTGCTCGGGTCATGCCGGCAGCTTCTTGCCCGGTAGCTGCATACCCTTGCGCGCGCGCTGACCGAGGTGCCTGGCCAGGTCGTCGCCGCTCAGCGTCAGGGGGGCAACCTTGTTGCGTTCGCGGCAGTCGATGGTCAGCTTCTGGCCATCGCAGTAGCCGCAACTCGCCAGGGTGTTGTGCGCTTCCAGACTCATCAGCATGACGCCGCGGCCCTTGCCGAGCACCTTGATCTCGCTGGCGTCGAACATCAGCAGGCGGCCGTTGCTGCTGGCGGCCCAGATGTGAGAGGCGTTTGCCGGGTTCGCCGGGGGTACGGGCGCCGGCGGCAGCGGCACTTCGCCGGCCTCCAGGCTCATGAAGGCCTTGCCGGCCTTGACGCGGCTGACGAGGTCGCTGATGCTGGCGACGAAGCCATAGCCGCCGCTGTTGGCGAAGAGGAACTGCGCCTCGGGCGGCGCCGAGATGGCCTGCGCGCGCTTGCCGCCGTCCTGCAACTCGATCATCGTCGTCAGTGGCACGCCGTCGCCCTTGCCGCCGGGGATCGATGACACCGGGATGCTATAGGCGCGGCCGTTGCTGTCGAGGATGACGAGCGGCCAGGTGGTGCGCGTCTCGAACACGGCGAAGCCTTCGTCGCCGGTCTTGTAGTTGATGCTCTCCGGCGCGATGCCGTGGCCCTGGCGCGAGCGCAGCCAGCCGGCCTTGGAGAGGATCACCGTGACCGGTTCGTCGGCCACGCTGGTTTTCAGATCGCCGCGGCTGCTGGCGGCGGAAACGTCCTCCTCGATCAGCGTGCGCCGCGCGTCGCCGTGCGTCTTCGCATCGCCCTCGATCTCCTTGATGATGGCGCGCGTCATCGCGCTGCGGTTGTCGAGCAGGTTCTGCAGCGTGCTGCGCTCCAGATACAGTTCGCCAAGTTCCTTCTCGATCTTGATGCCTTCGAGGCGCGCCAATTGGCGCAGGCGGATTTCGAGGATGTCCTCGGCCTGCGTCTCGCTCAGGCCGAAGGTGGCGATCAGGCTCTGCTTCGGCTCGTCCGACTCGCGGATCACGCGGATGACTTCCTCGATGCGCAGGAAGGCGATCATGCGGCCTTGCAGGATGTGGATGCGCCGGTCCACCTCGTCGAGGCGGAAGCGCGTGCGGCGTTCGACGGTGACGTAGCGGAAGTCCACCCACTCGGCGAGGATCTGGCGCAGGTTCTTCTGCTGCGGATTGCCGTCGCGGCCGATCATGGTCATGTTGATCGGCGCCGAAGTCTCCAGCGAGGTGTTGGCGAGCAGCACCGCCATGAAGTCGGCCGCGGCGATGCGCGACGAGCGCGGTTCGAGGATCAGGCGCACCGCCTCGACGTCGCTCGACTCGTCGCGCGCCACGTCCAGCACGGCGAGCACGGCGGCCTTGAGGTTCTTCTGTTCCTGGCTGATGTCCTTCTTGCCGGCGCGCGGCTGCGGGTTGGTGACGGATTCGATCTCCGCCATCACCTGCGCCACCGAGACGCCATGCGGCAGCTCATTGACGATCACACGCCACTGGCCGCGCGCCATCTCCTCGACGCGCCAGCGCGCGCGCAGGCGCAGGCTGCCGCGCCCACACTCATACGCGTCGCGGATCGCCTGCGGCGGCGAGATGATCTGGCCGCCGCCCGGAAAGTCCGGGCCGTGGATGTGCTGGAGCAGGTCGGCCACCGTCGCCTCGGGATTGCGGATCAGGTGAATCGCCGCCTGCGCCACCTCGGTGAGATTGTGCGGCGGGATTTCCGTCGCCATGCCGACGGCGATGCCCGAAGCGCCGTTGAGCAGCGTGAACGGCAGGCGCGCCGGCAGCAGCGCCGGCTCCTCGAAGCTGCCGTCGTAGTTCGGGCGGAAGTCGACCGTGCCGCGATGCACTTCGGACAGCAGCAGCTCGGCGATCGGCGTCAGGCGGATTTCCGTGTAGCGCATCGCCGCTGCGCCGTCGCCGTCGCGCGAGCCGAAGTTGCCCTGGCCGTCGGCCAGCGGATAGCGCAGGCTGAAGTCCTGGGCGATGCGCACCATGGCGTCATACACGGAAGAATCGCCGTGAGGATGCAGCTTGCCGAGCACGTCGCCGACCACGCGCGCCGACTTGACGTGCTTGGCGCCGGCGTTCAGGCGCATCTCGTTCATCGCATACAGGATGCGTCGCTGCACCGGCTTCTGGCCGTCCTCGACCTGCGGCAGGGCGCGGCTCTTCACCACCGACATGGCGTAGGCCAGATAGGCGCGTTCGGCGAAGAGGTCGAGCGGCGCGGCGTCGTCGGGGAGTTGCTCGAGCACTTGCGGCGGTTCGGGCGGCTGGTCGGGTGGGAGGGCGGCGAGCGGTATTTCGTTTGCTTCGGTTGCACCGCTTGCTTCGGCCGGGCTGTCGAAAAGATCGGGCGTGTCGTTGTTCATCGTGATTCGGTTCGGGTTGCAGCGGAAGGGCGTTGCGTCATCCCCACTCGGGAGTACTCGCCTGAAACCACAAGTCTAACAGCCTCGCGGCGGAACGGCCGAATGCAGGAGGGCAAGCGGCATGGGCTCCCACAGCAAGCAACGTTGGGTTGGCGCAAACGAGGCGATATTCTCACCGCCTCACACTATTGCGGATGCTCAAGACAGCCCGGAATCAAGGGGGCCGGACGTGCGTGCGATCAGAATCTACCAAACGACCGTCGTATCGAATGACGAGAATGCAGGATCGCAGGTGATGAGTTGAGCGCCTTCCAGGGTGCTTTGCGCGGCCAACATGCGGTCGAAAGGGTCGCGGTGCCCGGACTGGAAGTTACCGGCGCGCAGGGCATGAAGGTAAGTCACCGGCAGATGCTCGAAACCGTCGAGTTCGATGAGCTCATGAAAGCGCGGCAGGGCGGTAGCGGCTATCGGTAGTTTGCCGAGGCGGTGCTTGGTCGCAATTTCCCACGCGCTTGCCGCGCTGACCAGGATGTCATTTGCCTGGTCGTGGATGAGTTCCCGCGCCTTGGCGGAGAGTTGTGGATCGTCGGTCCACCACCAGAGCAGAACATGAGTGTCGAGCAGGAGTTTCATTGCCCTTCCCAAGCCGCGAGTTCAGCATCCGGCAAGGGCTCGAAGAATACGCTGCCGACCTGGCCGGCCAGCCGTCCCGGCTGCCGCTTTCCCGCTGCGGTTGCAAGGGGAACCAGCCGCGCATACGGTTTGCCCGCCTTGGCCAGCACGATTTCCTGTCCGGCGTGGGCTTGCTCCAGCAAACGGGAAAAGTGGGTCTTGGCATCATGCACATTGACGATCATGGTCATGTGAGGCTCCGTTGGACTAAGTAATGGACTAATTTTAACCGATGCGATCAGAATGTCAAAAGGCCGGGCAAATGGGATTAATCAAAGCTCATAGGTCTTGCCTTCCTCCCGTGCGAGTGCAAAGGAATGTACTAATGTGATTGTCATTCACGGCTTGGCCCGGAATCCAGGGGCGCGCGTCCGCTCTGCGAAATAGCGGTGTTCCCTATTTATCAGGAGGCTCAGCAGCCCTGGAACAGGAAGTCGAGCGCCCGCGTGATTTCGTTGTGGGATGATTCGAGATTCAGCAGCGGCATTTTAAGCAGCGTCAGCGGCAGCGCTGCCATGAATTGCGTCGTCATGACAAATTGCTGGCCCTGGATGTCGAACACCGGATTCAGGGTCGCTGCGGCAGCCGGCGCCCGGGATTTTGCCAGCAGCGGGACCACGATGCGCGTATTCAGGTGGCTCAGCAGGTCGGCTTGCACGTCCAGCAGATAACCGTCGGCATCGGGGTTCGCGTAGACATCGAAACGCGCCATCAGAAGCCCCGATACTTGGCGAGCGGCAATCCATGTTGCTCGACATAACTGTTCGAGCTTTCGAGCGCTTCCCGGTTCTGCTGCAGCCACAACTCGGCTTGTCGCTCCGCCACCGCTCGCGCCAGTCCGGCCTCCGCGGCTTTGGAGACATTGATGCGCAAAGCCTTTGCCTCGGCGAGCAGCGCTTGGTCGAGGGAAATGTTGGTTGCCTTGCGCAGGGTGCTAACCGTTTGCGTGTTTCCCATGCTGCTCTCCATGAATCATGTTGAATCGTATGCGCATTATAGGCCCCATGTTAGGCAAACGGGCTGGGTGGCACGAACAAATCTGGTCATTGCGCCAGGATCGAGCAGTGGTGCGGCTCTCGGTGAAGCGCGCCGTGGAACACAAGCATCGGTGCGGTTCTCCGGGGTGTGAGTCGACGAGGGAGGACGGATGCGGGAGCGCCTTGCAGCAGATAGACCACGACAGGCGTGTCCTCATCGAGCGCCACCGTGAGCGGTGCAATCGTCGGCGCGTCATTGACTGACGCGATGGTCAGCGCGACGTTGGCGACACTGGAATCCAGCTCACCATCATTAACGCGGTACGTGAAGCTGTCCGCCCCGTGGTAGTTGGCTTCATGCGTGTAGAGGAAACCGCCATCGCCATTGAGCACGAGCGTACCGTGTTGCGGACCGGTGACGATGGCCGCTTGCAGCGCGTCGCCCTCGATGTCCGCGGCGCCAGTGAGCAGGTTGCCGGCGATGGGCGCATCCTCGTCGCCGCTGAGCGTCAAATCGGCAGCGGTCGGGGCGTCGTTGACCGGAGTAACGGTCAGCCGCACCGTGGCGAGGTTGGAGGCGACAACGCCGTCCGACAGTTGATACGAGAAACTATCCTCGCCATTCCAGTTGGCTTCCGGTGTGTAGCGGAAGCTGCCATCGGCGTTGACCGTCACCGCGCCGTGCGCAGACCCTTGCACGACGACGGGCGCAAAGCCCGGCTGGCGCGCGTTGAAGTCGTTGGCCAATGCATCGATATCGGCGGGCGTGTCCTCGGCCAGCATCGCCACATCGTCGGCCGTCTGCGGCACGCCGAGACGCAGGTCGCGGATGGTGATCTGGCTGTTCTTTGCCTCCGCGCCCTGGCCGAAGCCGATGAGGTCGAAGGAGAGATTCACCGCCGTGCCAGCCGGGATGCCGGCAAGGTCGATCAGGTAGGTGCGGCTGCCGTCGGCGTTGGCGACGACGCTGACGCCGCTGGCCTTGTGCTCCGAGCCATCGGTCTGGCGGTTGAGGAAAGCGTCGCTGCGCGTGAGGCCGGTGGCGCCGAGCAGCGAGAGACCGCTGTTCGCGTCGAGCAGCGCGACGTCCAGTGCGTCGTCCGGGCCTGTGGCTTGATCGCCCACCGTGCCGGCGACGGTAAAGCTCAGGAAACGGTCGTGCTCACCGAGGATGAAGACCTGATTGAGGCGGGACTGTGTTGCCGCGCTCTCACTGAGAGTAGCGGCGCCGTTGGCGAAGGTGATACTGCCAGTGGTGGCCCAGCCGTCGGCTTGATTGGCGTCATTCGCCGAACTCGTGAAACCGGTGTTGGCGAGCTGCGGGTTGGCGGCGATGTCGTACTGGGGCACGAGCTTGACGCCGCTCGGGTCGATGTTCCAGGCGCCATAGCGCGTGCCGCGCAGGCGGCCGGCAAGGACGAGGGCGAGGCTGGTGCCCAGGGGCAGCGTCGGCGACGGAGAGCCGGGATCGCTGGGAGTGTCGCCGGTGGCTTCCAGCGCGGCGCGTGCTTCGCCGGCGAGCTTGGCCATCAGGGCAAGTTCGTCGGCATTCGGTAGGCGGCGCACGCCGGGAGCCAGCGTCGTACCCATGTAGTCGTGCGGATCGGCGCTGTGCTCGATGCCAAGGACATGGCCGTATTCGTGCAGGAGGACGGAGAGCATGTCCATCTTGCCGGCGGCATCGGAGCCCGCTTTGGCGACCCACTCGTTGGGGTTCGAGGTGGGCAGGTATTCCTCGTTGGCGTCGGGGGTGGGGTCGAGGTACCAGCCGTAGCCTGCGGCGTCGGTGTCTAGGGTGAGTTGCGCAGTGGAGCCGTCGCCGAAGGTGGTGCCTACGACATTCCCGGGGAGGACAGCAAATCCGGTGAGGGACTGGCTGGCTACAGCAAGCAAACGGGAAATATCAGTTGTGCGATCCCAAGCGGCGAGGTTACCGGAAGGGGCTCCAGACATGGAAGAATTGTTAGATATCTTCCAGGTAGGCGTCTCCCAATTGCAATACCCCACATAATTAGGATTATCATCCTCAGGAAACACTTTTACCTGGTAATAAACTCTTAAACTCTTGCCATCCACAGAAACAATAAACTCAAACTTATCCAATCCCACATAGTCTTTGTCTGGGATATAGAGGTAGCCATATTTATCGACGTCTTCGGCATCTGCCCCTGGTCTAAAGAGATCCAAGCGGCCATGGCTAGGCTGCTTTGCCACCTCAATTTGGGTCTCCGTTCGAATTTGGAGGTTATTGCCAACGTTGGCCACAACAGCCGGGCCTTTCTTGTATTTAAGGAAATAATCTTCCGCATCAAAAATCGGCCTCACAGGATGGCTACCGTTGGATCGATATTCATTGCATACGCCTAACTTATTGGGCAAATTACTCTTGCTCGTGGAGTTTTGCTCCTTTGCAGCAACATAAATTGCGGGTGATCCCGTGTGATCTAGGACGGCATCGATAAACACAGTAAGTTCCTCCACTGGCAATTCCATCGCTTGCGCCAGTTGAATAAGTTGATCGGAAGCGTTGCTCGTATTTGGATCTGCTTCGAGAGTCTGAAGTGTAATTACCACGATGGGTGTGCGCGCATTGAGCACAGCAATGCCAAATTGATTGCTGTACCCAACCGCACCGTGTGCAGTCAGACCCAGGTGGTTCAATGCACTGACAATGTCTTCATAAGCATTACCGTTCTTTGTAGCCTTCTTTTGCATATCTGTATATGCTTTGAATCGATCGGTCGCCTTTGTTTGTCCACCATTGACTTTTTGCGTGATCTGATAAAACGGGCTTCCTGATTGGTTTCCATCTGTGCCATCAAACTCAAGTTGATCTGCTAGGCCATTAAGCTTCTTGGATATGCTCCAAAACCATGCGGCAGAGGCTACTTGTAGCATCCTCCCGCGTTCCGACAACTGGCTCCCAGTAATGCTGATAATTCCTCTTTCTGTTCGATCAAACAGGCGATTTGGATTATCCATAAATGCTTGCTCAAAAGTCACCCCAGGAAATGGCGTGATCGCTCCTTGCAGATTGTTGTCCAAGTACCTACCAAATTCTTGGTAATTGGCCTTATGGGTTAGTTGTTTTAGGCCACGCCCATGCCATTGATAGGGCTGCTTGGCCGGATCAGTTTCGTTGTATAAGCCATTTCCCGCGAGACCATTTCCAACGTCCTCAGACAAATATCGGTTAGCCCAAGCGGTTTGCATTGCTGGGGTCGAAAAGCGGATCGATTCGGTATATGCGATGCCCCCCTTCTTTACTGGTGCATTGGTCGCTGGATTGAAATAAACATCGGCAAGCTGGGTATTTCCAATCTCAGAGAGCCATTGCTTCAGGTTCAGAAAACCAGCATGTTTTTTTGTAATGCTGGACAGCCGGGGTCAAGTCTTGCATTCAAGCATCCCCCCTCTCGAACGCCCTGACCGCCCGGCTGACTGTCGAGTAATGCACGTCGAAATGCTGCGCAATATCGTTCATGGTGTGCTGGCCGGAGAGATAGGCGCGGGCCATGGCTTCGTTGCGGGGGTGGGCTTCGGCAAACTCCGTGAGCGATTTCTTCAGGGCGCGGCGCTGGGCGCGGGGGATTTCCTTGACGGTGGGGCTTGCGGCGATATGCGTCTGCATACGGCTGACGAAATCCTCCGAGCCCAGAAAAACCTGTCCTTGCAGCTTCGACCACACGCTTGGCAGCCGCGCGCCTTCGTGGACGAAGGCGACGTACTTGGCGATGGCGCTGGAGCGGCGCACGCCGAACTGGGCGAGTATCCAGTCGGTTTGCAGCCATTGCGGAACCGGCGCAAGACCGCACGTCGCGGGAAAGCTGCTCCATGGCCAGTCCTCCAGGCGCTTGATCATCTTCGCACGCAACGGATTGAGCACGATGTAACGCGCCAGTTCCAGCAGGTAATTGTCGCGTTCGACGAGGATGGCCTTGTAGCGCCCCTGGAAGACGTGGCCGCAGCGTTCGTGGGCGCGGTTGAAGCGCTGGGTGTAGACGCCGTTCAGCTGCCGCATGCCTTGCGCCAGATTGGCCTCGGGCGTTTCGATCAGCAGGTGATAGTGGTTGGTCATCTGGCACCAGGCGTGGCAGATCCAGTGGAAGCGTTCGCAGACCTGGCCGAGGATTTCCAGCCAGGCTTCGCGGTCTTCGTCGTTCAGATAGATGTCTTCGCGGCCGTCGCCGCGCGAGGTGACATGATAGATGCCGCCGGATAGTTCGAGTCGGAGAGGGCGTGCCATGGCAAGCTGACGTTCGATGAGGTGGATGACATGCGGATGGTAATCGAAACGGCGCCTCGATGCACGGACTGACCCTTAGGCTTTGCGCGCGGTCGGGCCGCCGCCGCCCCGAATCCGGGCCGATGGCGGCGGGTGGACGACGGACGGTCAGGAGCTATAGTTGGAGTGGAGAATTCGGTTCGGACGAGGCGAGGCAGGCCACAAATAGTCCGCGCCACGTGCACTTTTCAACATGGTCGGCAGGCCATCTTGACTCACCATTGTCAGCATTGAACTCCACGGATGGAGGCGGCGCCGGAATGAACCGGCGACCTCGACTGTTGTGGAGTTCGTCAGCCAGGGCGCTACAGATTGGTAGGGGTTTTCCGTTAACCCAGGTAACCTACCAAGGTTTAACCCAGGCGAGGTGGGGAAGGAGGCTTGCCATGAAGACCGGAATTCGCAGTTGTGCGTTGCTTGCCATGTCGGCCATGCTGCTGACGGCGGGCGGTTGCGCATCGACACCCCAGGCGGCGCCGGCAGCGGCCGGCAAGCCGGAGCGGAATTTCAATGCGCCCAGCCTGACGGTTAACCTGGATAGTCATTTTCGCCAGGTTCTCGATGCCATCCCTCCTGAGTCCATGATGGAGCGTTTCGATACTTACGATCTGCAGGGGCGGCTGATCAGTTATGTGGCGTTCACCGATACGGAGACCGGCGCCCTGGTTTTCGTCGACGGCAAGTTGCACGGCTCGCTCTCGCGCCAGGATGCGCAGGCTTACTACGTTTGCCGCGGATATACGCTGGTGCCCCCCAACCGCTACTGGTCGAGCGAGGCGTCGGATTGGGTGGACAGCCTGCTTGCCCATGCCCGGCCGGTAAGCTCGGTGGAGCTTGAGTTTTCCGGCAAGTCGACGGTGCAGAGCATCCGCGAGGTCGCGGAAAATCCGCTGATCGGCAAGATCCGCTCGTTTCTCGGGATGGGGTCCAACCCATTGAGCGTCATCAATACGCTGAACACGGCGCGCAACGACTATGATGCCAGCGAGCTGTTTGATGGCGAAGCCAAGGGTATGCGTCTGCTTCAGCCCGGCATGAGCGAAATGCGCCTGGCTTCGATCGCCAAGCCGCAGGAGTTGGCTTTTTCCAGCGGCGGCATGGTCATGGCCTATCCGACCCACCGTGTCGAATACTTCGTCGCCGACGGCGTGATCCGGGTCATTCATCAACCCTCGTTCCACACCCTGTTCCGCACCAAGACGGCGCTGTTCTATGCGCCGGGCGCCCAATGGTCGTTGTGCACCCCGAAGCGCTGGATGGAGGCCTTGCCCAGCGCGGAGATCCGGGAAACGGACAGTCGCGGACAGGAGGAACGCAAGGAGGGCGAACAGACTGCCCGGCCGGCGCAGTCAGCGCCTTCGGTTCCCTCGGGTTCCTCGGCTCCCTCAGTTTCCTTGGCGCCTTCCTGAGGAAGCGCTGAACAAGTCCGTTCGCGTTGAGTCCTTCTTCAAGCTCAGAGGTTGTAAAAATTCGTCTGAGCGCCATGCTCGGGCGAAGGGGCATTCGTGGGAGCCCCTCAAGGGGTTTCCTTCGGTCACGGCCTCCTGGCCGCGAATGGAGGTCGTGCGCACCCAGCTTGGTAGGTTGGGTTAGGCGCACCTTTTGCGCCGTAACCCAACAAAGTTGGCGTTGCAGTGCGCAGAAAACAGTCGATGTAGTGCTTTGACATGTTGGGTTACGCGGTAAAGCCGCCAACCCAACATGCATAGTCTCATAGACTGATGAATGACTGCTCGGCGCTGCCTCAAACGTCGGCTTCGACGATGCTGCCCTTCAGTTCCATCCAGGCGCGGCGGCCGCCGGATTCGCCCTTGGCCATCAGCAGGCTGAACATGCGCCGCGTTTCGTCGACCGCGCCGGGACGCTGGGCGACGCGCAGCATGCGCCGGGTCGCCGGGTCCATCGAGGTCTCACGCAATTGCTGCGGATTCATTTCGCCGAGGCCCTTGAAGCGGCCGATCTCGATGTGGCCGGCGGAAACCTTCTCTTTCGTCAGGCGTTCCTGGATCGCTTCGAGCTCGCCTTCGTCGAGCGCGTAGAGGCGCTTGGCCGGCTTGCCCTTGCCCTGGGCGGCGACGTCGACGCGATACAGCGGCGGCTGGGCGATCCAGACGTGGCCCATGGCGATGAGCTTGGGGAAGTGGCGGTAGAACAGCGTCAGCAACAGTGTCTGGATGTGGCTGCCGTCGACGTCGGCGTCGGCCATGATGATGACCTTGCCGTAGCGCAGGTTGGCCAGTACGGCATCGGGTGCGTCGGGCGCGTGCGGCTCGACGCCGAGCGCCACGGCGATGTCGTGGATTTCGCGGTTGGCGTAGAGCTGGCCGGCGTCGATCTCGAAGGCGTTCTGTACCTTGCCGCGCAGCGGCAGGATCGCCTGGATTTCGCGGTCGCGGCCCTGCTTGGCCGAGCCGCCCGCGCTGTCGCCTTCGACGAGGAACAGTTCATTGACGGCGATGTCCTCGGACTCGCAGTCGGAGAGCTTGCCCGGCAACACGGCGACGCCCGAGGACTTCTTCTTCTCGATCTTCTGCGCCGACTTCTGTCGCGCCAGCGCCTGCTTGATGGCCAGTTCGGCGATCGCCTTGCCGTGCTCGACGTGGCCGTTGAGCCAGCTTTCGAGCAGGTCGCGGACGATGCCGGCGACCAGCTTGACGGCTTCGCGGCTGTTCAGCTTCTCCTTGATCTGGCCCTGGAACTGCGGGTCGAGCAGGCGCACCGAGAGGATGAAGGCCATGCGCCCGCAGGCGTCGTCCTGCTGCATCTTGACGCCGCGCGGCAGCAACGCGTGGTGCTCGGCGAAGGACTTGACCGCCTCGAAGACGCCGGCGCGCAGGCCGGATTCGTGGGTGCCGCCGAGCGGCGTCGGGATCAGGTTGACGTAGGACTCGGGCGTCGGCGCGCCTTCGGCGTACCAGCCGAGCGCCCAGGCCGCGCCCTCGCCGATGGCGTAGTCGCCGTCCTCGGTGGCGTAGCGTTCGCCGGTGAACAGCGGGGCGATCGGTTCGGCATCGCCGGCGATGTCGGCGAGGTAGCCGCGAATGCCATCGGCGTAACGCCAGGAGCGCGTCGCCAGCGTGCCGTCGGCCTGCTCGATGTCGAGCTGGACGGCGACGCCGGGGAGCAGCACGGCCTTGGAGCGCAGCACGCGCTCCAGCGTGGCGAGGTTGAACTTCGCCGAATCGAAATACTTCGCGTCGGGCCAGATGCGCACGCGCGTGCCGGTCTGCTTCTTCGCGTCGCCGAGGATGGCGAGCGGCGAAATCTGCTCGCCGCCCTCGGCGAAAGACAACGCATGAATCTTGCCATCGCGGCGGATCTCGACTTCGACACGCGTACACAGCGCGTTGGTCACCGCGACGCCGACGCCGTGGAGGCCGCCGGAGAAGGCATAGGCGCTGTTGCCGGCCTTCTTGTCGAATTTGCCGCCGGCATGCAGACGCGTAAAGGCCAACACGGCGACGGGAATCTTCTCCTCGGGATGCAGGCCGACCGGTATGCCGCGGCCGTCGTCGGTCACCGACGCCGAGCCGTCGGCGTGCAGCAGCACATGGATGTTCTTGGCGTGGCCGGCGAGCGCTTCGTCGGCGGAATTGTCGATGACTTCCTGGAGGATGTGCGTCGGCGAGGAGGTCTCGGTGTACATGCCGGGGCGTTCGCGCACCGGTTCGAGTCCCTTGAGGACGCGGAAGGAGGATTCGTCGTAGGTTGCTGGAGTCGGCGTGGCCATGAGTTCGTGGGGGGAGGCAAACAAGGCGCAGATTGTTTCACGGCGCGGGGGCAGGGTGCAACCTCGGCTGGGCGCACGGTTCGTGGTCGGCGCTATCCGGCGGCGCCGGGATCGGGTTGGCTCAGCAGCGGCGGGATCTGTTCGGGTGGCAGCGGGCGGCTGAAGAGGAAGCCTTGCATCAGGTCACACCCCGCCTCCCTGAGGAATTCGCGTTGCGCCACGGTCTCGACGCCCTCGGCAACGGTTTGAAGACGCAAGTTGCGGGCCAGACCGATGACGCTGCGCACAATCGCCGCGCTGTCGGGATGCTCGGCGACGTCGCGTACGAATGAGCGATCGATCTTCAACTGGTCGATGGGAAAGCGTTGCAGATAGGCGAGCGAGGAATAGCCGGTGCCGAAATCGTCGACCGAGACCGTCAGTCCGAGCGACTTCAGGTCGCGGAGAATGCCGATGGCGTCTTCCGCGTTTTCCATGACGGCGCTTTCGGTGATTTCGACCTTCAGCAGGTGCGGGGGCAGTCGGGTGTCGTGCAGGCAGCGTGTGATCATTCCGGCAAGATTCTGATCGCGGAACTGGCGCGCGGATAGATTCACCGCCACGCGCAGTGCCAGTCCCATGTCGTGCCACCGGCGGGCCTGGCGGCAGGCGCTATCGAGCACCCATTCGCCAATCGGGACGATGAGTCCGGTTTCCTCAGCCAGCGGAATGAAGTCGGCGGGCGATATCAGTTGACCATCCTCGCCGCGCCAGCGCAGCAGTGCCTCGACATCGGCGACACGTCCGTCGGCGAGGCTGGGCAGCGGCTGGTAGTGCAGCAGGAGCTGGTCGCGCACCATGGCGCGGCGCAGGCGGGCCTCCAGATCGAGGCGCTGTATCGCCAGCAGGTTCATGTCTGCGGTGTAGAAATGGAATTTGTTGCGGCCGGTGTCCTTGGCCCGGTACATCGCTGCGTCGGCATTGCGCAGCAGGGTGTCGAAATCGTGGCCATCGGTCGGGAAGAGGCTGATGCCGATACTTGCCGAAACCTCGAATTCGCGCCCATCGATCGTCAGCGGTTGGCTGATGTCGGCGAGGATGCGGGCGGCGATCACCGATACGTCGCGAGCGTTCGCCATGTCCGTGAGAAGCACGGAAAACTCGTCCCCCCCCAGGCGTGCGACCGTATCGCGTGCGCTGACGCGGGCGGCAATACGCGCAGCCGTGGCGTGCAGGATGGCGTCGCCGATCGTGTGGCCGAGGCTGTCGTTGATGCGCTTGAAAGCGTCCAGATCGAGGAACAGGAGCGCAACCATGGAGTCGTGGCGGCTGGCGAAGGCAATCGCCTGCTCGAGCCGGTCGCGCAGCAGGTTGCGGTTGGCCAGGCCGGTCAGGGCATCCTGGTTGTTCTGACGTTCGAGCTGCTGTTCATATTCCTTGCGCTCGGTGATGTCGTTGATGATGCCCACAAGATGTGTCGGCGTTCCCTTCGCATCTCGCACCGGTGCAATCGACAGCTCGTTCCAGAACACGCTGCCGTCCTTGCGATAGCAACGCAGCACGGTGTGGGCTTCGCGTCCGTCGGCGATGGCCGAATTGATCTCGGCGACGCCGAGCTGGTCCCGGTCGGCGCCGACCAGGAAGTCGGCGCTGCGGCCGAGCGCGTCGGCGCGCTTGTAGCCGGTGATGCGCTCGAAGGCGGGATTGACATGAATCAGCGGATATCCAGGCTGTAGCCGGTCGGAGATCATGATGCCGTTGGCGGATGCCTCGACGGCCTGGCTGTTGAGGCGGCATGCTTCTTCGCTGGCGCGCAGCTGTTCTTCGGCCTGGCGTCGGCGCTGTTCCGTTGTCTGAATTTCCAAAGCGAAGGAGATTTCGGCGGCCATTTCCGTCGCCAGTCGCGTCAGCTCGTCGTCGAAGTAGTCTGTCTCGGCGGAGAACAGGGTCAGTGCGCCGACGATGCGGCCATTCGACGACAGGGGCAGCGACGCGGCCGAGTGGAGACCGCTCCTTTGCAGCTTGTTGCGGATCGTCGCGTGCTCCGGTGCAGCAAGCAGATCGTTGCAAAGATAGATGCGGCCGTCGCTCAGCGCGTATTCGACCGGCGCCCGGCGCGGCCCGTGGATGCTGAAGGGGCGCAGGTCGTCGAACCAGGTGGCTGTTTCGCCGTGCAGGGCGGCCGGCGTGACTTCGCCGCTGGCGTCGTCCAGCAGTCCGATCCAGGCCAGACGGAAGCCGCCGCACACGACGGCAATGCGGCAGACCGCCTCGAACAGCGTGTCGCGCTCGGCGATGTGTACGATCGCCTGGTTGGTTTCGCTCAATGCGGCGTAGAGTTGGCTCAAGCGCCGGTTGTGGGCTTCGGAAGCGGCCAGTTCGGCAACGCGCTGCTCGAGCTGGGCGGTCTTCTTTTCGAGCTTGTGGATCAGCACTTCGTTATACAGCTTGAGGGTGCTGTCTTCCCCGGATGAGGGGGCGTGCAACGGCAGGATTCCGGCTTGCGCCTCGGCAAGAACTTTCTGCACCTGAGCCATGAACGCGGCGGGTTCGGCCGGCTTGACGATGAAGGCATCGGCGCCCAGCTCGATCGCCAGTCTCTCGTCCTTGAGGTCAGTGTAGGTCGCGGTGTAGACGATGAAGGGCGCGCTCGCCAGTGTTGCGTTGTGCTTCCATTCGCGCAACAGGGTGTAGCCATCCATGATCGGCATCAGGAGGTCGCTGATGACCAGATCCGGCGCTTCCCTGCGCGCTTCATCCATCGCCTCGGCGCCATTGTTCGCTTCGGCGACGATGAACCCGTGCCCCTGCAAGAGCGCGCGCAGGAGGTAGCGGTTTTCCGGCTGGTCGTCGACGATCAGTGCACGGGTCATGCGGCTGATCCCATGAACTGCCCGACCTGGGTGGCGAAGGTTTGCGGATCGATGGGCTTTTCCAGGTAACCGTTGCAGCCGGCGGCAAGGCAGCTCTCGCGGTCGCCGGGCATCGCGTAAGAGGTGACAGCGATGACCGGAACGGAATCGAGCTCCGGATTGGTGCGCAACTCGCGCGCCACCGTGTAACCGTCCATGCCGGGCAACTGAATGTCGAGCAGGATCAGATCCGGCCTCAGTTCCGCGGCCAGGCGCAAGCCGGTGACCCCGTCTTCCGCGCTGACCACGGTCCAGTTGTGCGCCTGGAGGAGATAGGTGACGAGGTAACGGTTCTGCTCGTTGTCTTCGATCAGCAGGATGCGCTTGCTCATTGGACTTCCCCTTGGCTCGATGTTGAATCCGGCAGGATCAGCGTGAACGCGGTTCCCTCGCCCCATCGGCTATCGACCGCGATGGTTCCGCCCATCATTTCCGCCAGACGTCGGCTGATGGCCAGGCCAAGCCCGCTACCTTCGTGGCGTCGCGTCAGGGTGGCGTCGATCTGGTGAAACGGCTGGAACAGATGCGCCAGATCGTCCGGCTGGATGCCGATGCCGGTGTCGCGGACAGTCAGACGAAGGGCGTTGCCCGACGGTTCAGTATAGCCTTCCGGCATTTCCACCGTAAGCGTGATGCCTCCGCTTTCGGTGAATTTGATCGCGTTGTCGATCAGGTTGTGCAGGATCTGCTCGAATCGGCGCGCGTCCCCGGTGACCTCACGAGGGCGCGTCGGCATCGCCACCTCCAGCATCAGTCCCTTTTCCGCGGCGTGCGGCCGCAAAAGCTCGACCACCTTGTCGATCGAGGCTGTCGGGTCGAACGGCACGCGGGCGACGGCGAGTTCCCCGGTTTCGATTCGTGAGAGATCGAGGATGTCGCTGATCAGGGAGAGCAGACGCCGCGAGCTCTTCTGCACCATGTCGAGTTGCTTCTTCTGCTCCGTGTTCAGCGGTCCTGCGAGTTCCTGGAGCAGGATGCCTGAAAAGCCGATGATGGAGTTGAGCGGTGTGCGTAGCTCGTGACTCATGGTGGCGAGAAACGCCGACTTGAGGCGGTCGGCCGATTGCGCGGCGCGTGTGGCCATGGCCAGTTCGGCCGTGCGGCGTGCCACTTCGTTCTCGACCTCGGCCTGGGCGCGCTGGCGCGCCAGCAGTTCGCCGCGCAGCAGCAGCGCCAGCAACAGCGAGGTGACGCCTACGAAGGTCCAACCCTTGTAGATCGATAGCCTGGCGAAGGTCGTGGCGTCGGTCGCGAAAAGAGCCAGCGCCTGGTCGGAAAGCAGAATCCACATGCCCCCGAAGAAGGCGTAGGTAAGGACGATGCGCAGGATGGCGCCGGTAATGGGGGGATTCATGGCGCATTCTCCAGATGCGTTTCCTTGTTATCGTGGCCGGTTGCCTTGGTGTCGAGCGGCAGCGTGACGACAAATTCACTGCCTTCGCCCCAGCGACTGAGGACTTCGATGCTGCCGCCCATCAGCATCACGAGGCGGTGGGTGATGGCGAGCCCAAGACCGGTGCCGTCATGGGTGCGTGTCATGGCCGAGTCCAGCTGGCGGAATGGCTGGAACAGCAGGGGGATGTCTTCGGCCTTGATGCCGATGCCGGTGTCGCCCACATGGAGGCGCATGGCTGGAACGCCGGGCATGCCGGGATGCGGGCAGAAGTTGGCGACCGGCTCGGCGCGTAGCGTGACCGTGCCGACTTCGGTGAACTTGATGGCATTGCCGAGCAGGTTGAACAGGATCTGTTCGACCCGGCGGGCGTCGCCGAGCATCGAGCCGATTCCGGGGCTGACGTCGATGTCGAGGCGGAGCTTCTTGTCTTCTGCAAGGGGGCGCACGATGCCGGCAACCCGCGCGACCGAATCGACCAGCTCGAAGGCCTGGTAAGCGACCTTCAGCTCTCCGGCCTCGATCTTGGAAATGTCGAGCACGTCGTTGATCAGGGCGAGGAGATGGTGCGCGCTGTTCTGCACCATGCCGAGTTGTTTTTGCTGCTCTTCGGTGAGAGGGCCGGCAAGCTTCTGGAGGATGATCCCGGTGAAGCCGATGATGGAATTCAGCGGCGTTCTCAGTTCATGGCTCATGGTGGCGAGGAAGGCCGATTTGATTCGATCGGCCGCCTCGGCGCGGTCGATGGCATCGCGCAGCGCAATCGTCTGCGATTCGAGCACATCGTTGCGCTGGCGCAACTCGGCCAGCAGGTCCTGACGCTCGCTGTCGTCGCGCGCGACGGCATAGACGGACTGATATTGTTCGACCCATTGGCCCGACCAGCGCACCGGGACGATACGGCCGTCCTTGTGCCGGTAGCGGTTGATCACGTCACGAACGGTCTCGCCGGCGCGCATGCGCTTCATGTCGACGATCGCTTGGGCATGATCCTCGGGCAGCATGATGTCGAGGCCAGGGCGGTCGATCAGCTCATCCGGTCGATATCCCCAGAGGCGCTCGCTGGCCGCGCTGACCTGCACGAAACGGCCAGCGGCGTCGAAGGTGCACAGGACGTCGATGGAGTGTTCGAAGACGCGGGCGAGCTGCTCCGAGACCCGGCGCAGCTCGGCTTCGGTTTCCTTGAGCGCGGTGATGTCGACGATCTCGCCGATCAAGCCGCCCGGGCTGCCGTCGGCGCGCTGGAAGGTGCAGACCAGATGCAAGGTGTGGTGGATGCGACCGTCGGCGAATGGGAGCGCCACCTCGTGCCGCTGCGCGCCGCCCTTGGCGATCAGCCGCAGCTGTTCGCTCTGGAACGCTTCGCGCAGGTGGGCCGGGATGAACTCCAGATCGGTGACCCGCTTGCCGATGATTTCGCTGCGCTTGACGCCGAAGGCTTCCTCGGCGGCCCGGTTGCTGCCCAGATAGCGCAGTTGGGCGTCCTTGTAATAGATCAGGTTCGGCGTGTGGTCGAGCAGGGTTTCCAGGAACAGCGTGGTTTCGCTGAGTGCCTGCGTACGCTCGGCCACGCGCTGTTCCAGTTTCTCGGCCTGCTGGCGCGCCTGTTCATAGAGCTGGAGGTTCTCCAGCATCAGGGCGACCGGTGCGCACATCTCCTGCACCAGGTCGAGCAGACGTTGTTCCGGCGGCTGCTCGCGTCGCGAATAAAGGCACAGCATGCCGATCACGCGCTGTTGCACTCGCAACGGGAAGAAGGCATGCCAGCGTATTGCGGGATCGCGCGCCTTGCCGCAGGGTAGCGTGGCGGCGTCTGCGTCGGCACGCCGCAGCAGGGGCATGGCCAGCCCGCTCAGCTCGGCCTGCATGGCCGCGCATGCTTCGCCGCACAGCGGAACGGCGTCGTCGTTGGCATGATCGCGGCGGCCGGAAGTGTCGATGCGCGTGCCGACATGCAGCATTCCATGAACGGAGTCGTGCAGGCACAACACGCCGTCATCGAAGCCGGATAGCAGCAGAGCGCCGCGCGTCGCTTCGTCGAGGACGTCCGAGAGGGCGAGGCTGCTGCCGGTGGCTCGCAGGGTCTTGTTGAGGACAGCCATTTCGGCGTTGCGTCGGTCGAGCTGGGCCGCGCGTGCCAGACCCTGGCGACGCAAGAGCAGACCCCACAGTCCGGCCGCCCCAAGCAGCAGCATGAGGGCGAGTGTCGTCCAGGCATGGTCGTCGGGCAGGCTTGTATGTGCCCACGCCGGCTGGGAAATCGCCACGAGCAGAAAGGCCACAGGCAGCAACGGGGAGTTGCGCGAATGGCCCCCGACCAGGCATTCGGGAAATCGCCTCATCTGGCCGCCGGTTGGTGGGATAGGAGTGCCGACGCTACTCCCAGTTCATGCATTCGTCAACGACGCGGGCGTGCGCCCGTGACCTGTGTTACCGTTCGCGCTTCGTCTCCACGTCTCTTAGTCCGTTGCACAAATCCAGCCATGCCGAACGTTGCCGCTGCACCGTATACCGATCTGACGCCCGACTGCGTGCTCAATGCGCTCGATAGCCTCGACGTCACGCAGCTGCGTGCGGATGGGCGCTTGCTTGCCCTCAACAGCTACGAGAACCGCGTCTATCAGGCCGGGATGGAAGAGGGCCCGCCGCTGGTGGTCAAGTTCTACCGGCCGGGGCGCTGGTCGGATGCGGCGATTCGCGAGGAGCACGACTTCATTCGCGAACTGGCTGATGAGGAGCTGCCGGTCGCCGCGCCGCTGGTGATCGCCGGAGATACGCTGCATTTCCACGAGGGCCACCGTTTCGCGGTGTTTCCCAAGCGCGCCGGTCGGGCGCCCGATCTGGACAGTCGCGCCACGCTCGAATGGATGGGCCGCCTGATCGCGCGCATCCACGCGGTCGGCGAGCAGCGGCCGTTCCGCGCGCGGCCGCGCCTCGACATCGTCAGCTTCGGCGAGGAGCCGCGCGACTGGTTGCTGGCGCACGACTTCATTCCCGACGATTTGCGGCCGGCCTGGGAGAGCGTGGCAGAGCAGGCGCTGGCCGGCGTGCGCTCCTGCTTCGAGCGCGCCGGCGGCGTGCGCCAGTTGCGCCTGCACGGCGACTGCCATGCCGGCAACGTGCTCTGGCTGACCGAGGAGGAAAGCGGCAGTCGCGGCGCCGGGGTGCTGGGCTCGGCCGGGCCCAATTTCGTCGACTTCGACGATGCCCGCAGCGGCCCGGCGGTGCAGGATCTCTGGATGCTGCTGTCGGGCGGGCCGGATGAGATGGCGTTGCAACTGGGGCACGTGCTGGCGGGCTACCGGCGCTTCCGCGATTTCGATCGCCGCGAGCTGCACCTGATCGAGGCGCTGCGCACCCTGCGCCTGCTCCACTATTCCGCCTGGCTGGCGCGGCGCTGGGACGATCCGGCGTTTCCCGCCGCCTTCCCCTGGTTCAACACGCCGCGTTACTGGCAGGACCGCATCCTCGAACTGCGCGAGCAGATCGCGCTGATGGACGAAGCGCCGCTGGAGCCGGTCGATACGCTCGAATCCTGGTGACTTGCCATTGGCAAGTTTTCGGCATTGACAGGGCTCCATGCGAGTGGGCACACTTGGACATCCCGTTTCCGGCGTTCGCTGAGGCATTGATGAGGAATCTTGCGCGCTGGTGTCGCGTCTCGCTGCTGGTGGCCGCCTTGCTGGGGCCGGACCTGGCCATCGCTCAGGCGAAAGGCGAACCGGTCGCCACTTTCGCTACGACCAGCGAGGCGCCGCCGCCCCCGGTTGTCGCGGTTGCAGCAGTTTCGGAGAGTGCGCGCAGCGTCCTCGAAAGGGTGCGCCCCTCGCTTGTCCAGATCAAGGGCTTCTACGGCAACAATACCGCCCAGGCGTTTCATGGCACCGGCTTTGCGGTGGCGCCGGACGGCCTGATGCTCACCAATTACCACGTCGTCGCCGAGCAGGTCCTGTATCCGGAAAAGTACCGGCTCGAATACCGCACGCCCGACGGGCGCACCGGTCGCGTCAGCGTCCTGGCGGTGGATGTGCGCCACGATCTCGCGGTGGTGCGCGCGCACGGCTTCGATGCGCCTGCCCTGGCGCTGAACGCGACGGTGCCGGCCAAGGGTGAGCGCGCCTATTCCATCGGCTTTCCGCTCGACGTGGGCCTCACCATCACCGAGGGCGTCTCCAACGGTCGTGTCGAGGATTCGTTCGAGTCGCGCATTCATTACTCCGGGGCCATCAATGCCGGCATGTCCGGCGGTCCGGCGCTCAATGCCGCGGCGCAGGTGATCGGCATCAATGTCGCCGGCTACCGCTTCGAGCAGCTGGTGAGCTTTCTGGTGCCGGCCGAGCATGCGCGGGCGCTGATCGCGCGCGCCCTCGACCAGCCGCTGGCGGCCGATCAGGCGCGCGGCGAGGTGCTCTCCCAGTTGCAGGCGCATGCCGCCGCCCTGGTCGGCGCACTGCAGACGGGTCTGGCGCAGGCGGCCGCGGTGGGTGAGGCGGGCGGCGTGGCCAGGATGCAGCGCGTGGCGGGCTATGCCCTGCCGGGCCGCCTGGCCGATTTCGTCGAGTGCAACGCGTCCGGCAATCCCGCGCCCGATCAGTCGGTGCGCACCGAACGCATCAACTGTTCGGCCAAGGCCGGGCTGTACGTGCAGCAAGGCCTGTACAGCGGCGATATCCGCTACTCGCACTATGTGCTGACCACCGACCGGCTGGGTCCGCTGCGTTTCGCCAAGCGGCTCGGCGCGCTCTCGCGCGCCAGCGGCTCCCATGGTTCGCGGCGGCACGTGGGGCCGTTCGCCTGTCGCGACAGCATCGTTCGCCTGCATGACTTCGAGGCGCGGCTGCTGACATGCACGCGCGGTCTGCGCAACTTCGCGGGACTCCATGACATCACGGCGCGCATCGTCAGCGTGAGTCACGAGGCGCGCGGCTTCGCCAGCCATGTCGATATGTACGGCGTTCCCTTCGAGGCCGGCATGGCGCTGTTGCGGCGCTATGTCGAAGCGATGCGGGGGACGCCGTGACGCGGGTATTGGTCGAGGTTCTCGACGGCCACGGCCGGCTGCGCACGCGCGAGCGTCTGACGCTCCCTGCGGGCCAGGCGCGCTTCACCGTCGGCCGCGGCATCGACGCGGACGTGATCGTCGACGATCCCCATGCCGCCGCCCTGCATGCCGCCGTCGATATCACGCCCGAGGGCGGCGTGCTCGTCACCGACCTGGGCTCGCTGAACGGCATCGTCGTCGGCCATCGGCGCGAGCAGGGCGCCCGCTCGCTGGCGCTCGCGGATGGCTGTTTCGGCATCGGCCGCACCCGGCTGCACGTGCGCACCGCCGCCGAGGCGTTGCCGCCGGAGCTTCCGGAGGATGGCGCGGCCTGGCCCAACATGCACGATCCCCGCAATGCGCGCACCGTGACATCGCTGGCGTTCGCCGGGCTGCTGTTCTTCCTGCTGTTCGTCGGATACTCGAGCTGGCTGGGAGCGCCGCAGGACACCGCGGCCGACATCGCCACGGCGCTGGTCTCCGCGTTGCTGCTGGCGGGCGCCTGGATTGCCGCATGGGCCTTCGTCACTCGCGTGATGCTGGGCGAGTGGCGCTGGCTGGTGCATGCGGCCATCTTCTTCAGCGCCTTCGCGGTGCTCGCGGTGGTCGATTGGGCCATCGATGTCCTCTGGTTCGCGCTGGCCCTGCCGAGCTGGGTGCTGAGTGGGGAAATCCTGCTCATGGTCTTCGCCGCCTGGGTGCTCTACCAGCATTTGCGCGGGGCCTCGAACATCGGCGCGCGGCGCGCGGCCTTCATCGCGCTACTGCTGCCGGCGGCGGTCGGCGGCAGTTCGTGGCTGGTGATGACTCGCAACCAGGCTCGCGACGTCGATCATATCGCCAGCGCAACGCAGCTTTTTCCGCCGGATTGGCGGGTTCGCGAAGCGGCTCCGCTCGATGGCTATTTCGCGGCGGCCGCCGGACTCAAGGAACAGGCCGACGACAAGCGCCGCGACATGTCGGGCGACGAGAGCGATTCGGAGTAGGCGGAGCCGGCACGGCTGGCGTCAGATGTCGTAGGTATGCAGCGCCCTGGCGCGCTCGATCAGTCGCTGCTTCCTGCCCGCGTCGATTTCGGCGACGTCTTCCAGCAGCCATTCGAGGCTGACGCCGGGCATCAGCTTCTGCGCCGCGACGAGATCGCTGGCGAGCGCTTCGTCGGCGGATGCGTCGGCATTCATCAGATGGCGCGCGAAGTCCGTGCAGGTCCGCGTCAGCAGGGCGCGTTCCGATTCGGCGCCCTGTAACAGCTTGCGCAGCAGGGTCGGCAGGTTCCAGATTTCGGCGCAACGGATCGTCAGCTCCTTGAAGTTGAAGCCGCAGGCCTGCGTCTGTGCCTGCGCCGAGCGTCTGGCCCGGCCGCAGCGGAGTTCGTCGAGAGCGGCCTGCGCAAGTTCCGGACAGTACAGCCAGAGCAGCAATTCGCCGGTGTCGCTGAGCAGGGCGGCCAGCGCGACTTCGGTGGGGTTGAGGTCGGCGCGCCCCGAGGCCCAGCGCAGGGCAATCCGCGCCGCCAGCGCGGAGCGCGCCTCGACATAGCTCAGGCCGGCGTTGGTGGCGTCGATTTCCGCGCTGCCGATCAGCAGCTTCCTGACGTTGTCGAGCCCAAGCTGCATCACGGCCTGCAGCGTGGTGGTGGTCTCATTGCCGAGCCGGTTCGTGCGGATGCGCTCCGCTTCACGCAACAGTTGCAGGCAGAGCAGCGGGTCGCCGAGCACCACCAGGGCCAGGTCGTGCGGCGCGAGCTCCTCGGCCTGCTGCTCCTCCAGCGTGGCGACGAGCTCCTTCGTTCTGCCCAGCACGGGCAGCGTCTTGGTTTCGAAGAAGGCCGCCCACTGATGGGCTCCCCAGTGCTTTTTCCAGGTTTCCACTCGGACCTCCGCTCCGGCTCAATGAGGTTATCGGCGTATCGCGCTGGATGCTTGAGGCATGTCGCATCGTCGGCGCTTCAGACTGTCCGCTCCCGTCACGCCGCGGGCCGTATCGCCGTCGGCGCCGCGCCGCATTCCTCGCGACAGGTATCCACGATCATCTGCCGCAGCCAGCGGTTGCACGGGTCGTGGGTGTAGCGCTCTTCCCAGAACAGGTCGATTTCGGATTGCGTGGCTTCGCGGAAGGTCTGCGGGATTTCCATGATGGCGTAGGGCTGGCCGAACAGCGCATTGACGCGTCTGGCCATGGTCCGCGGCCACAGGGCGACGAAATCGCTGTTGGCGACCAGTTGCAGCTGATCCTGCATGAGGTAGGGCACGCGCAGCTTGATGTTGCGCTGAACGCCCAGATTGCCGAGCAGACCGTCGAAATACTCGTGACCCAGGCCGGCCACGGAATGTTCGATCAGAAAATGATCGAAGTCGCTGGCGAATTCCTCCAGGGTGATTTCGCTTTTTGCCGCGGGGTGATCGCGTCGGCAGACGGCGACCAGGTCGTCCATGAACAGCGGCGCATGCATGACGCCGGGGCTGCTCAGAAAGTAGAAGGTGATCAGGGCGTCGGCGTCCGGATCGATCAGCGAGCGGTTCTCGCGATAGGCGAAGTGTTGCACGCGCAGGCCGGCTTGTGGGGCGAGCGCCTTGAGCTTGAGGCTCAGCGGCATGGTCAGAAAGCTCAGATGGCTCTCGATGGCGATGGTGAAGCAGCGCGTCGTCTCCAGCGGGTCGAATGCCGCTCGTTGCGCGAACAGGTCTTCGAGTTCCTTGAGGATGCCGGCGATCGGCTTGGCCAGGCTCAATGCGTAGGGCGTCGGCTCCATGCCATCCCGGGAGCGTTCGAACAGGGGGTCGCCGAGCATTTCGCGCAGGCGGTTCAGCGCATTGCTGAGGGCCGGCTGTGTCATCGACAGGCGCTTCGCGGTACGGGTGACGCTGCGTTCCTCGATCAGGGCGTCGAACAGTATCAGCAGATTCAGGTCGATCTTGCGCAGTTGCATGTCAGTCTCCCGTTTCCGGTTCCGGCCGGAGACCGGAGAGGACGTCGATGGGGACGTAGATGGGGACGTGGATCGGGGCGTCGCTGGATCTTGCCGACATATCACGTTCCTGAATAAGAACCATCAATAATCAAAATTGGTCAGTCCGCAGGGGCGCGCGTAAATTGCGTCTCCGGCTGCCACGGCCGATTCTACGCGACGGGACGTGGCCTGGCCCATGCGCGGCCAGGCTAGAGGCGGCCGGGCATGGTTGATTGGCGATCCACGACTGCACAGAGGGCTGGGTGAAAAGCAAACCACGAAAATTCCTGCCGAAGCTGCTGCCGGCGTTGCTGGCGGCACATGTTCCGGCGGCGCTGGCATTCGAGCCGGTCAAGTTCGACGACGGCAGCGTGCTCGACATCTCGCTGCATGTGAATTACACGAACATGAAGCGGCTCAAGGACCCGGTCCTGATCGAGGACTACAAGGTGCGGTATTCCTCGCCTTCCAACGGCGTCGTCAATCCGAACCCCTATGGTCTATTCAAGGGCTCCCTCTGGAAGCCGGCCGTCGAGGCCTTCACCCAGCTGGAAACCCGAATGAATGCCGACGATGGCGATGCCGCCGTGGCGAAGCACGGCACGATCAGCAATCGCGTTTCGGCGTTGCTCGAACTGAATCTGACCAAGGACAACTATCGCGCCTTCCTGCGCGGCAACGTGTTCCGCGACGATGCGCTGTTCCAGCCGAACGCCGATCTTTCGCCGGGTACCTACAACGGCGTCGGGCCGAGCAATCAATATACGGACGCGGCAAGACGCCAGATCGGCCAGCGTGCGCGGCTGCTCGATGCCTACATCCAGGGGCGCTGGAAGCTGGGGAGCGCCGGCGACTATCCGCTGTTCGTCAAATATGGCCGCCAGGTCGTCAACTGGGGCGAAGGCTTGATGTTCCAGGGCATCGGTTCGTCGATGAACGCGAACGATCAGGTCAAGGGACTGACGCCGGGCGTTCCGGCGCAGGAGGCGTTTCTGCCGGTCGAGCAGATCTATGGCACGCTGGGGGTGAGCGACAGGCTGACCCTGATGGCCTACAAGAAACTCAAATTCCAGCCATCCGAATATGCGCCGCGCGGGACCTACTGGAGCCCCGACGACGGCTTCACCGCCGGCGGCGACTACCTGTCGGCGCTGCCCTGGAACGCCTGGCCGCCCGAGGTTCTTCAGCAGGCCTATCGGGAAATCTTGAAATCGCCGATGCCGGCGCGATTGTTCCAGGGCTTGCCGACGGGCTCCTACGGCGCGTTTCGTCTGCCCGACATCGGCGTGACCGCGAAAGGTCAGTGGGGACTCGGCGCGAAGTATCAGATGACGGATCAGACCGACATCGGCCTGTATCACCTGCGCTATACGGAAACCGTCGGATTCCCGCAGTTCAGCTTCGGCACCGATTGGTGGAAGCTCGGGCAGGGAAAGGTGAGTTCCGTGAGGGGCAGCCCGAACTACGACGATCAGGCCAGCCTGCTCACCCTGATCAACTGGCTGACGCCCTTCAACAATGCCTTCGCCCTGCGCTACATGAACGACATCAGGCTGACGGGGGCAAGTTTCTCGACCCGGCTCGGCGACTACTCGGTGGCGGGCGAGGTGGCGTATCGAAGCGGCGCACCGCTGATGCTGTCGAATCGGCACTATGAACTGGCGCGCAGCCGGATCCTGAACGGCAACGTGAGCGCCTTGCTGGCGATGCCCGGGCGCGAGTTCCTGAATGGCTGGACCGGGGCGCAAAGCGTCATCGTCGGCGGCGAACTTGCGGTCGAGCATCTGCTCGGCTTCGACGTGCCCGGCTATTCCGTGGCGGCGTGGCAGGCCGGCTGGCCCAAGGGGCCGGCGGAGCCGGTGTTCGACCGCACGGCGGTGGCGACCTGCCTGCGCCTGGAACTGGCTTATACGCCCTTTCAGGAATGGGATCTCTCGATCCCGATGTTCTACTGGCGCGAATTCATTGGCAACGGGCCGGTGCAAGGCGGCTGGAACAGCGGCCTGATGGGCGCCAATTCCGGACGGGTCAGCGTCGAAACGAAGTTCACCTACAAGCAGAATCTGGAGCTAGGCATGACCATGACGCATTTCCTCGGAGATTTCGATCTGCGCTGGCACAACTTCAACATGTATCAGGATCGCGACTTTGTTTCCTTCAATGCCGCCTATCACTTCTGATCCGGCGCCGTCGTCCCGGGCGGATCGCGAAACTGCGCCTGGATCTCCTTGATCTTCTGCGCGTTGTAGATCAACGCCGCGACGCAGTCCTCGTCGAACTTGCTGCGCGACAGGCTGCGCAGCCAGGCAAAGGCTTCCTCGTTGGTCCATGAGGGTTTGTAGGGGCGTGCGCTGGTGAGGGCGTCGAAGACGTCGGCGACGGCGATGATGCGCGCCTCGATGGGAATCTCCTCGCCGCGCAGGCCATGCGGATAGCCGCTGCCGTCCATCGCCTCGTGATGCGACTCGGCGATGTGCCTGAGCAGATCGAGGCGGTCGAGGTCGCCGAGGCCGAAGTTGTGGGCGATGTCGTCGATCATTTCCTGGCCGCGCAGTGTGTGCTGCTTCATCTCCTCGCGCTCGGCGTCGGAAAGGCGGCCGGGCTTGAGCAGGATACGGTCGGGAATCGCCAGCTTGCCGATGTCGTGGAGAGGGGCGAACTGGAAAATCCGCTCGATGGTTTCGTCGTCGAGCGCAGCGACGCCGGTGGCGGCGAGATGCTGGGCGATCAGGCGCGAGTAGCGAGCCATCCGGTCAATGTGGCCGCCGGTCTCCGGGTCGCGGAAATGCACCATGTCGTGGGCGGTCTTGATCGCCGCGGCCAGGGTGCGGACGACCAGCATTTCGGCGGTCACGACCGACGAAATCAGATGGGCGAAGACGTCGAGCAGGTTCAGTGTAGCCTCGCCGAGCGGACCGGGCCGGCGTGAATCGAAGAAGATGAAGCCCCAGCAAGCGCCGTTGAGATACATCGGCGTCGTGTAGCTGCTGCGATAGCCTTCCTCGGCGATGATCTTCGTGTGCACCTGGCTGCTCTGCCGATAGATCGCCAGGTCGTCGATGATGCGCGGCCGCCCGGCCCGCAGGATTTCGGCGAGCGATGGCGTGTCGGCCAGGCGCGCTTCGTAGCGCACCAGCTCGCTGCGTCCTGGCGAACTCGCCAGGAAGGTCTTCAGCAGGTCGGTGCCCGGGTCGTAGCTCGCCACCGAAATCCGGTCGACGCACTCCACCACGGTAAATAGCGCCTCATGGATCGCCGCCAGCTTCTGTTCGAGCGGCGCCCCCTCGTTCAACTTCGGCAGCAGATCGGCGTGGGGATACAGCGCAGGGTCGATTTCACGTTCGGCCATAGGTCGTCGGGCAGTCCGGATGCATTTCGGATGAGGGGGAGGCAGCGTCGCGTCGCGTCGCAACGTTGTCATCGCAACGACGCGTCAGGTTAGCCGTTTAGTCGCGGCGATTCAACCCTGATCCTGTCCGGTATATTCATGGTTTCGCCATCTTTCTGTAAACTTTTTCATCCATCGAGCATGATCGGCGCGATCACCCTCCTTCTGTTGTTCCAGCTCATCGGCGAAGTGCTCGCTCAGGCGCTGGCCTTCCCCGTTCCCGGGCCGGTGATCGGCATGGCGCTGCTGTTCGCCGCGCTCGTGCTGCGCGACGGGCCCTCGGCGGAGTTGCGCCACACCGCACAGGGCCTGCTGCAACATCTGTCGCTGCTGTTCGTGCCGGCTGGCGTCGGCGTCATGCTGCATTTTCAGCGCGTGTCGGATGAATGGCTGCCGCTGCTCGCCGCGCTGGTCGTCAGCACGGGCCTGGCCATCGGCGTGACGGCGCTGGCGCTGCAATGGCTGACGCGTGGTGGCAAGACGCGGGAGAGGGAGGGCGGCGAATGAGCGCGCGCCTCGGCGAAATCTGGGTGTATCTGGCGGCCTCGCCGCTGCTCGGGCTGGTGCTCACGCTGCTCGCCTATCAGGGCGCCTGTCATGTGCACAAGCGCTGCGGTGGGCATCCGCTCGCCAATCCGGTGCTGCTCGCCGTCGCCGCGCTGGTGACGCTGCTCTGGGCGACCGGCACGTCGTATCGCGCCTATTTCGATGGTGCGCAGTTCGTGCACTTCCTGCTCGGTCCGGCCACCGTGGCGCTGGCGATCCCGCTCTATGCCCAGCTCGGCCGGCTGCGGCGCATGGCGCTGCCACTGTGCGCCGCGCTGCTGATCGGCTCGCTGACCGCCGCATTGTCCGCCGTCGCCATCGGCAGCCTGCTCGGCGCCAGCAAGGCGACGCTGCTCTCGCTGGCGCCGAAATCGGCGACGACGCCGATCGCCATGGGCATCGCCGAACGCCTCGGCGGGCTGCCGTCGCTGACGGCCGTGCTGGTCATCACCACGGGCATCCTCGGCGCCATCGGCGCGCGCTACATTTATCGTCTGCTGCGGATCGAGGACGACGCCGTGCGCGGCTTCGCCATGGGCCTCGCCGCCCACGGCATCGGCACCGCGCGCGCCTTCCAGGAGAGCGAACAGACGGGCGCTTTCGCCGCGCTGGCGATGGGCCTCAACGGCTTGGTGACGGCGCTGCTGGCGCCGGTGGTGGTACCGTGGCTGGTGGGGTAGGGCGACGCTATGCAGGTGCGCACCGTTCGGGCTGAGTCTGACCGCAGGAAATCCCTTTGGGATGTCGAAGCCCATGATTCAGCCAGCACGACAGTAACGACAATGATCGGGAGAAGAAGCACATGAGCAAGCATCACCACCCGGGCGACGAAGGCGAAGCGGCGGACGCGCGCTTCGTTACCGACATGCCCGAGCCGCTGGCGCCGCCGACAAACGAGGACTGGGCGGCGCGGCGCGAGGCGGCCGGCGTCATGCGCCAGTTGGTCGAGTTGATGTCCACGACGACCAGCGATGCGCAGACCATGTGCGCCGTCGCCGCCAGCCTGCGCGAGCAGGTGCGCCTGATTTCCGCCGTGCCGCAGATCGGCGGGCGCGCCGATCTGTCGGCGTTCGACAACGGCCGCATGGGCACCTGGGCCGAGATCGCCCACGAAACCAATCCGCTCGGCGGCCAGTGCAACCCCGTCGCACCGCCGCTGGCCATGTGGCTGGACCAGGATGCCGCGCACGGTCGCGCCAACCTCGGCTGGCAATACGAAGGCCCGCCGTCCACCGTGCATGGCGGCTTCGTCTGCGCGCTGTTCGACCACTTCCTCGGCATGGCCCAGCGCCTCACCGGTCAGCCTGGCGTCACCGGCACGCTGACCACGCGCTTTCATCACCCGACGCCGATCAATACCGAACTCGAACTGATCGGCCGCGTTGCCGAGATCAGCGGCCGCAAGAACACCCTGCACGGCGAGATTCGCGCCAACGGCATCGTCACGGCCAGCTGCACGGGGATCTTCATCCACATCAGCAAGGATCGTTTTCGCGCGATGGCCGACAGGCACGGCGAATAGCCGTGCGGCACGATGCGGGGAGGGCGATACGGATGAATCATTCATGACTGCCCATTTTCTTGGGCGATTTCGCCGATGATGATCGAACCCACCGATTCGAACGGCTATCAGACCGCCCATGCCGCGCTGCTGCTGGACAGCTACCGGCGCCTGACCGGCCGCGAGCTGCTGGCGCCCGAGCTGCCGCCGCTGCTGGCGGCGCGCGAGCTGTACTACGCGCCCTTTGTCGTTCTGTCGCACGACGGCGCCGAGGATCCGCGCTTCACCTACGCGAATCTCACGGCGCAGATCCTGTTTGCGATGCCCTGGCGGGAAATCGTCGGCCTGCCGTCGCGCTACTCCGCCGAGCCGCTGGTTCGCGAGGAGCGGCAGCGGCTGCTCGACGCGGTGGCGCGTCAGGGCTACATCGACGATTACCGTGGCGTGCGTATTGCCGCGACCGGCCAGCGCTTCGAGATTGACCGTGCGACGGTGTGGAACCTGCTCGGGCCGGATGGCGAGGCGCTGGGGCAGGCGGCGACGTTTGCGGAGTGGCGCGAGCTGGGGTAAGTTGGTGCCGGCGTCGGCCGCTCAGCCGCGCCATTGCTGGATGCTGGCAGTAGTGGCCTGGAGACCGAGCATTCATGCGGCTTCCGGAGCATTGACGGGGCGGCTGTCTTCGTCAAAGCGGCCTCCAGGCCGCGAATGGACAAGGTTCCGGCGATCCAATAGCATACCGGCGAGCATACCGGCGAGCATGCCGGCCCGGCCGGACGCGGCGGTTCGTAGTGTTTTCTGGCGTTGGCCCGAGGAGCGAGCAGCGATGATCATTCCAACCCTGAACTTCCCACTCAGCGAAGACGCGGCGCAGCTGCGCGACAGCGTGCGCCGATTCGCACAGACCGAGATCGCGCCGCGCGCCGCCGCCATCGACCGCGACAACGGCTTTCCTTCCGATCTGTGGAAGAAGCTCGGCAGCCTCGGCCTGCACGGGCTGACGGTGGAGGAGGAATACGGCGGCAGCCAGATGGGCTACCTCGCGCACATCATCGCCATGGAGGAAGTCTCGCGCGCCTCGGCGGCGGTGGGGCTGTCCTACGGCGCGCATTCCAACCTCTGCGTGAACCAGATTCGCCGCAATGGCACGGAGGCGCAGAAGCGCAAGTATCTGCCTGGTCTGATCGCCGGCGATCTGGTCGGCGCGCTGGCGATGTCCGAGCCCGAGGCCGGTTCCGATGTCGTCAGCATGAAGCTGCGCGCCGATCGCAAGGGCGACCGCTTCGTTCTCAACGGTTCCAAGATGTGGATCACCAACGGCGGCGACGCCGACACGCTGGTGGTCTATGCCA
>CAZCPD010000006.1:0-33279 GCA_964500425.1 uncultured Rhodocyclaceae bacterium | reverse complement strand
GGAAAGGGGCAGCCGGGCTGGTTCGGATTGACGATGGCGGCGGCATCCGGCAGGGTGTCGCCCGGCCGGTGAGGGTCGGTGATCAGGGTGGCGATGCCCAGCCGGTTGGCGCGGGCGACACCTTCGAGGCTGGCGATGCCGTTGTCGACGGTGACGATCAGGTCGGGAGACTGGCGCGCGGCGACGTCGACGATCTCGGGCGACAGGCCGTAGCCGAGCTTGAAGCGGTCGGGGAGCAGGAAATCGACGTCAGCGCCGAGCGCCTTCAGCGCCCGCATGCCGAGCGCCGTGGCGGTGGCGCCGTCGCAGTCGTAGTCGGCGATGATCAGCATCCGCTTGCCGGCGGCGATGGCGTCGGCGAGCAGGCGGGCGGCTTCCTCGGCGCCGCGCAGTTGCGTCGGCGGCAGCAGCGCGGCGAGTTGGGTGTCGAGTTCTTCCCGTGCCGAGATGCCGCGTGCCGCATAAAGTCTGGCCAGCAGCGGCGGCAGGCCCTGCTGTTCGAGCATCATGCTGGCCTTGATGGGAATGCGGCGGGTGACGATGCGGGTCATGGCTTCGTCGCTGCAGGCATCAGTTCATGCAGGGGCATCGGCCGTCGCCAGAAGCGCAGCAGGTCGCCGTGCTTCAGGACGAGATCGAAGCCGGCCTCGTCGCCCAGCGCCGTCAGGCGCAGGCTGCGCAGGCGGCCCGTGCGCAGCGCGGCCAAGAGCGGTTTCAGCCAGGTATGTTCGAGTTCGAGCAGGGCTTCGCGCCACCGCAGGGCGTCGTAGGTTCGTGTCGGTGCGAGCAGCGGATCGAGCAGAAGCAAGACGCGGCCGTGCGGTCTTTGCAGCAGGGCGTCGGCCCGGCTTGCGGATTCGAGGGGGATACCGGTGAGGCGGGCCAGGCCGCGCAGCACAGGGTCGTCGCCGCAGATTCGTTCGTAGATGACCGACGGGCTCGGCGGCAGTCTGCCCGGCCCCCAGAACCACAGCGAGTTGAGGCGCGGTTGTCCGTTGCGTTCGCGCAATTCGTTGCAAGGCAGCGCATGCATCAGCATCTGCGCTTCGTTGCCCAGGCGCCGCCAGAGCGTGGCATTGGCGCCTTGCGGCAGCATCGCGTCGTAGCCCGCCGCGATCGAGGGCGGCACTGTCGCGATGTCGGGCATTTGCGTCAGGCGCAGGTAACCGTGGCCGTCGGCGCCGGCGACAAATTCGCCGACTTCGGCGAAGTGCGGGGACAGCGCGGAGACGATTTCGCGGATTTCCTCGGGGCTGGCCGGCGGCGCGTTGTTCGCCAGCGTCACGCGTCGCTGCTCGATGCTCAGATGCACGGGGTCGGCGCACAACCAGACGTCATCGCCGGGGGGGGCGCCTTCGCCTAACAGGCGCAGCGCGGCGTATGGGGGCGCTGCGCCGTCGAGTCCGAACGCGCGACAGAGAGCGCTTTCCGGACTTTCCGGAGCGTGCGGCGGTAGCCAAGACAGGTGACCACGGCCGAGCAGCCAGGAAAGCGCGGGCAGGTCGAGATCGGAAGCGGTGTCGCGGAGAACCTTGCGTGGCCAGAGCAGGCCGGGCAGTACGAGGTGAAGCTGCATCCCGGCATGTTAACATACGAAGATCATGAAATACGAACTCTGGATCGGCTTGCGCTATACGCGCTCCAAGAAGCGCAATGGCGACGGTGGCATGGCTGGCGGCAACGGCTTCATCTCCTTCATTTCCCTGGTATCCACCCTCGGTATCGGTCTCGGCGTCGCCGCGCTGATCGTCGTGCTTTCTGTGATGAACGGCTTCCAGAAGGAGCTGCGCACGCGCATTCTCGGCGTGGCCTCGCACATCCAGATCAGTGGTCCGGTCCGGGCCGGCGGCGAGATGGCCGACTGGAACAAGGTGGCGCAGGACGCCATGCGTCACCCGATGGTGCGTGCTGCGGCTCCCTTCATCCAGGAGCAGGGGATGCTTTCTTATGACCAGGAGGTGCGCGGCATGATGGTGCGCGGCGTTCTGCCGGAAGCCGAAGAGAATGTGGCCGATTTCGAGAAGCACATGAAGGCGGGTCATCTGGCCGACCTGCGGCCGGGCGGGTTCGGCATCATCCTCGGCGCCGAACTGGCGCATGCGCTGCAGGTGTTCCCGGGCGACAAGGTGACTTTGATCGCGCCGCAGGGACTGGTGACGCCGGCGGCGATCCTGCCGCGTCTCAAGCAGTTCACCGTGATCGGTATTTTCGAGGTCGGCATGTTCGAGTTCGACTCCGGTCTCGCGCTGGTTCACATGAGCGATGCCCAACTGCTCTATCGCATGGACGAGCGGGTCAGCGGGGTGCGTCTGAAGACCGATGACCTGTTCCTGGCGCCACGCATCGCGCGCGAATTGCTGCGTTTTCTCGATGCCGATGTCTTTGTCTCCGACTGGACGCGCAGCCACGCCAACTTCTTCCGCGCCGTGGCGATCGAGAAGAACATGATGTTCCTCATCCTGCTGCTGATCGTCGCCGTCGCCGCCTTCAACATCGTTTCCGCGCTGGTCATGGCGGTGACCGACAAGCAGGCTGACATCGCCATCCTGCGCACGCTGGGCGCGAGCCCGGGCAGCATCATGCAGATCTTCATCGTCCAGGGTGCGCTGATCGGCGTCATCGGCCTGGTGCTCGGTGTTGCCGGTGGCGTCACCCTGGCGCTCAATATCGACGTGGTGGTGCCGGCCATCGAACGTCTGCTCGGCACGCAGTTCCTTGCCAAGGATGTCTATTACATTTCCGAGTTGCCATCCGAACTGCAATGGAAAGATGTTGCCATCATTTCTGGAGTGTCCTTCGTGCTGACCCTGATCGCGACGATCTATCCCAGTTGGCGAGCCTCGCGCGTCAATCCGGCGGAGGCGCTGCGCTATGAGTGATCAGTCGATGAGCCCGGATTTGGCGGCGATTTCCTGCCAGGGGCTGAAGAAGTCTTTCTGGCAGGGCGGCGACGAAGTGTCGGTGCTGAGCGATGTGGACATCGTCATCGGACGCGGCGAGCATGTCGCCATTGTCGGTTCGAGTGGCTCGGGCAAGAGCACCCTGCTGCATCTGCTTGGTGGCCTCGACAAGCCGACGGCGGGCAGCGTCAGCGTGCTCGGTCGCGAGTTGACCTCGCTATCGGAAGCCGAGCGCGGCCGTTTGCGCAACGAGAGTCTGGGGTTCGTCTACCAGTTTCACCATCTGCTGGCCGAGTTTTCGGCTCTGGAAAATGTCGCCATGCCGCTGTTGATCCGGCGCATGGCGAAAGCAGAGGCCGAGGCGCAGGCGGCCACCTTGCTGAAGGAAGTGGGGCTGGGCCATCGGCTGTCGCATCGGCCCGGCGAACTTTCTGGCGGTGAACGCCAGCGCGCGGCCATCGCGCGCGCCCTCGTGACGCGGCCCGCCTGCGTAATGGCCGACGAGCCGACCGGCAATCTGGACCGGCATACGGCGGAGGCGGTATTCGACCTGATGCTGGAACTGAATGCCACGCATGGCGCCAGCTTTGTCGTCGTGACCCACGATCCGCAACTGGCGGCAAGGGCTGGACGCATACTGCGTCTCGATGACGGCATGCTGCGCGCCGCTTGATGCGACGGTCGTCAGGCTGCGGATATCTCTCGCTCAAGGTTTGTGCAGGATATGTCTTAAGTTATAGTGGCGGCGTGTGGCCGCCGGTGTGGTTTGGGGGTTGGGCGGTTGGGTGCTTGGGTGGTTAGGTTGACGGCCGGACTAGAGGACTTCGCCATGCTGAATATGTTTGCTCCCGCGGTGGCCCTGATGAACCGCTTCAATTACCGGACCAAGTTCACGCTGATCGGGTTTATGGTCATCGCGACGATCGTCGTCCTGCTCGGGTCGCTGGCCAACAACCTGCTGCAGACCATCGAACTCTCGCGCCAGGAACTGGCGGCGCTCGAGCTGTTGCGGCCGGTCTACAAAAAGGTTCAGGCGACCCAGCAGCATCGCGGCCTGTCGGCCGGCGTGCTGGGGGGCAATGCGGCGATGAAGGACAAGCAGGGAGCCAAGCAGGCCGAGGTGGATGCTTCCGTCGCCGCGGTTAGTGAAGCGGAAGCGCGCCTGCGCCCGATCCTCGATGTTGCCGCGGAATGGAGCGTCATCCGGCAGGAATGGGAAAGGCTGCGCGGCGCCGGGATGAGTCTGAACGCCGCGGACAATCTCGCGGCGCACAGCGCGCTGATCGAGCGCGTTCTTCGCTATCAGTCGCAGATTGCCGATGCCGGGGTGCTGACCGGCGACCCGGACATCGATACCTATTACCTGATCCAGACCATGTTGAATCGACTGCCCGAGATGCTTGAGCGTCTTGGTCGGCTGCGCGCCAAGGGCACCGGCGCGCTGGCGCGGAAGGCGCTGAGCCAAGAGGAAAGAACTGATTTCTCGTTGCAGGTGTTCATCCTGCAGCGTGCGCTCGACGGGTTGGCTGTCGATCTCGGCAAGGCCGCCAAGGCGAGTCCGCAGCTGGCGGAGCGTTTGATGAAATTTTCCGGCGAGATCACGATGGCCACGGGCGACGTCATCAAGACGATCAATGAGGAAATCCTCAGCGAGAAGTTCTCCATTGCGCCGCAAGCCTATTTCGACAAGGTCACCGGGGCGATCGATGGCGGCTACGTGCAGTTGTTCGACACGCTGATGCCGACGCTCGAAGGCCAGATTCAAGCGCGCATCCGGGATTTACAGCTGCACCTGGCCCTGGAGGGCGGTTTGTCGGCGCTGATCGCCCTGGCGATGGCGTACCTGTCGGTCGGTGTGTATTTTTCCGTGACGGCTGCGGTGCAGCGCCTGGTCGATGCGACGCGCGCCATGGCCGGCGGCCATCTGACGGTCAAGGTGACGCTCGACAGCCAGGACGAGCTGAGCCTGGTGGCGGACAGCCTCAATCAGATGGGCGCGAGCTTCAACGACTTGCTGCGCAAGATGCAGCAGACGGCCGGCAGCGTCTCGACGGCGGCGACGGAACTGGCCGGCTCGTCGGCGCGGGTTTTCGCCAGCTCCCAGGAGCAGAGTGCCGCCGCGATGAGCATGGCGGCGGCGGTCGAGGAGCTGACCGCCAGCATCGACAACATCGCCGAGCATGCCGGGTCGGCTGAAAGGACCTCTTCGCAGTCGGGCGGCCTGTCGCTGGAGAGTGCGCGGATCGTCGAGGAGACGGTCGGCGAGATGCAGCAGATCGCTGGTACGGTCAATCAGTCGGCTGGCATCATCGAGGAGCTTGGCCGCAACACCGACCGGATTTCCGCCATCATCGGCGTCATCAAGGAAATCGCCGACCAGACCAACCTCCTGGCCCTCAATGCGGCGATCGAAGCGGCGCGCGCTGGCGAACAGGGGAGGGGCTTCGCGGTGGTGGCGGACGAGGTGCGCAAGCTCGCCGAGCGGACCTCGCAATCGACCCTGGAGATCGGCGGCATGATTCAGACCATTCAGTCGGGCACGGCGAACGCGGTCGTCAGCATGAAAGGCGGGGTTGAGCGGGTGGCGCAGGGGATGGTCATGTCTCAGCAGGCGGGAGTCTCGATCGGCAAGGTGCGGGATGGCGCGGATCAGGTGCTCAGGGCCGTCAGCGACATCTCCGTAGCATTGCGCGAGCAGTCGAGCGCCAGCAACGACATCGCCCGCAACGTCGAGCGCATCGCCCAGATGAGCGAGGAGAACAGCTCCGCGGTGGCCACGGTCGCCGGGACGGCAAATCAGCTGGAGCGCCTGTCCGGCAGCCTGTTCGAGGAAGTGCGCCGTTTCCGGGTGAGTTGAGCGTGGGCTTGGGCGGGTGCGGCGCGCGTAGCGGCCGCGATCTGGTCTAATTCGTCCATGCGCCTGTCAATTCTCGGTTTTGCCTTCGGCATCTGCCTGCTGCAATGGCAGGCTGCCTTGCCGGATCTCGCAACGCTGGCCGCATGCGGCAGCGTCGGCGTCGTGCTGCTGCTCCTGACGACACTATCCGGTCCGCGCTGGCGCATGCTGGCGCCGCTGTGCACGCTGTTGCTGGGTTTCGCCTGGGCTGCGGGATTTGCACAGGTGCGTCTCGCGGATGCCTTGGCCGTGGCGGACGAAGGGCGCGACATCCAGGTCACCGGCATTGTCGCGAAACTGCCCCAGACGATCGAGAATGGCGTGCGCTTCGATTTTCTCGTCGAGCAGGTGGCGCATCCCGACGCCAGCGTGCCCGAGCATCTGTCTCTTGCCTGGTATAGCGGCTGGCGCCCTGCGGTCGGCAATCTCGATGCCGCCGGAAAGATTGACGAGACGCCGAATCTCGAGTTGCACGCGGCGCCACTGGTGCGCGTCGGCGAGCGCTGGCGGTTTACGGTGCGCCTGAAGCGGCCGCATGGCAACGTCAATCCCCATGGCTACGACCATGAGGCCTGGTTGCTGGAAAATGGGGTCCGGGCGACCGGATATGTGCGGCCGGCGCCCGATAATCTGCGCCTTGCCGAATTCGTGGCGACGCCGCGGACAGTGGTCGAGCGTGCGCGCGAAGGCGTCCGCGAGCGTTTCGAGCGCCGGTTGGTGGGGCGGCCATACGCCGGCATCCTGACCGCGCTGGCGATCGGCGATCAGCGCGCCATCGATCCGGCCCAGTGGCGGCAGTTCAGCCGCACGGGCATCACTCATCTGATGAGCATTTCCGGGCTGCATGTGACCATGCTCGCCAGCCTTGCCTACGCCATGGTGAGTGCGCTGTGGCGGCGCAGTCCGGCCTTGATGCTGCGCTTGCCGGCGCAGCGTGCCGCCGTTGTCGGCGGGCTTGTCACCGCACTCGGCTACTGCCTGATCGCCGGCTTTGCCGTCCCGGCACAGCGCACGCTCTACATGCTGGCGGTGGCGGCCGTGGCCCTGTGGACTCAGCGCGTCGTTTCTGCCAGCCGGGTGCTTTCACTGGCCCTGCTGGCGGTGCTGCTGCTCGATCCCTGGGCTGTGCTGACGGCCGGCTTCTGGCTGTCGTTCGGGGCGGTCGGCGTGCTCTTCTATGTCGGCAGCGGCCGGCTCGGCGCCGGTCACCGATTGCTGGCATGGGGGCGTCTTCAATGGGCCGTGACGCTGGGCTCATTGCCGGCATTGCTGTTGCTCTTCCAGCAGTTCTCGCTGGTGTCTCCTGTGGCCAATGCCGTCGCCATTCCGCTGGTGAGTTTCGTCGTCACGCCCCTGGCGCTGGCGGCAAGCCTGCCGGGCTTCGGATTCCTGCTGGAGCCGGCGTATTGGGTGACCGAGTGGCTGATGTGCGGCATTGCATGGCTCGCGGAACTACCCTGGGCCGTCTGGCAGCAGCACGCGCCGTCGCCGTGGGCATGGTTGAGCGGGTTGGCCGGCTGCCTGTGGCTGTTGTTGCCGCGTGGTTTTCCGGCGCGCTGGCTGGGTCTGGCGGGTGTTCTACCGCTGCTGCTTGCCGCTCCGTTGCGTCCGGCGCCAGGGAGCGCCCGACTGACGGTCCTCGACGTCGGCCAGGGACTGGCGATTCACATCCAGACGGCGCGCCGGGATTTACTCTTCGATGCGGGGCCGCTCTACACGTCGGAGGCGAATAGCGGCAATCGCGTGATCGTTCCCTATCTGCGCGCCAGCGGCGTCGGGCGCCTTGACGGTATGGTGATCAGTCATCGGGATGTCGACCATTCTGGCGGCGCCGAGGCGGTGCTCGATGCGGTGCCGGTCGGCTGGCTGATGAGTTCCCTTGAGTTCGAGCATCCGCTCTCGGCGGTCCCGGTTTCAGCGTTACCGTGTTACGCCGGGCAGCGCTGGGAATGGGACGGGGTGCGTTTCGAGGTGCTGCATCCGCTCGCCGAACAGTATGCCGAGCCGACCCGCAAGACCAACGACATGAGTTGCGTGATCCGGGTTGGCACCCGGCACGGCAGCGTCCTGCTGGCGTCGGACATCGAGGCGCTTTCGGAACAGGCGCTCCTGGCTCGACATGGCGGGGCGGCGGGGGCGGTCGAAGCGGCCGGGGCATTGCACGCCGATGTGCTGATCGCGCCGCACCACGGCAGTCGTACTTCTTCGACGCCAGAGTTCATCGCCGCGGTCGGCGCCGCTACAGTCATCTTTCCCGTGGGCTATCGCAACCCATTCGGCCACCCGCGTGCCGATGTTGTCGAGCGTTACCGCGTGACGGGGGCTGCGCTGCGCCGCACCGATCGGGAGGGCGCGCTGGTCATCGAATTGCAGCCAGCGAGACTGGAGGGTGACGCAGTAACGGTTAGAGGTGCGCGTGCAGCGCAATGGCGCTACTGGTATGGTCGCTGAGGGGGCGCGACAAGCGCGAAATCAGTAGGCGGCGAGGAAGCGTTCCAGCGCCTCGGCGAGGGGGCCGACCTGGCGCTCTTCAAGGAAGACGATCAGATGACAGGTGAAGTTGCGCTGCTCCAGGCCGAAATTGACCTCGACCAGCAGGGCATTTGCCCAAGGGAGTTCCTCGGTGCGCAGCAAGGCTTCGATCGGAACGGTGTCGGCGAACAGCGATGGCGCCGAGAAACTGATGTCCGCCTGCATCTGCTCGGCGATGCCTTTCAGGCAGGCGCCGACCAGGATGTTGCTGATGTCGAGCAGCATTTCGACTTCTTCCGCATGGTCGACTTCGTCCTCGTAACCGAGCAGGTCGGCGAGGTCGCCACAGCGTTGTTCATTGACGATGACCAAGGCTTCGCCGGACATGAGGCTGCGAAACCCTTGGCGCACCGCGGTGACCTTGCCGTCGCCCACGGTGCTGCACAAAATTTCAGCGGTGTTTTCCGGACGAATGGCGAGGATGCGTGGAATCGAGAGTTCCACGAAGTGGTCGAGCACCTCGGCGATCGAGGCGCCAGCCCGGCCCATGCCGATATTGGCGATTTCCTGAAGTGCTTCCTGCTGGTGCTGGGTCAGCATGGCGTTACGTCACGATGCCATGCTGTTTGAGGATGGCTTCCATCTTCACGACATCGACGGGCTTTTTGATGAAGGCCAGTGCTCCCGATGCCATCACGCGATCCCTTGCCCGTGGCTGGATGTCCGCTGAAACCACGATCGCCGGACACTTGATCGCTTCGTTGCGCATGGCTTCGAGCACTTGGTAACCATCCATCTCGGGCATCGTCAGGTCAAGGAACATGATGTCGTAACGGGCGGCGCGGCACGCTGTCATGGCCTCGATGCCGCTGCCGGCTTCGGTCACGACCATGTCCCATTCGGGTCGAAGGGACTTAATCAGCATCTTTCGCGCCACGGATGAGTCGTCGACAACCAGGGCGGCAAGTGGCATAGGCATTTTATTCAGTAAGGAAGACGGGGTCGAATCTGCTGATTTTAGCAGGAACCGCGCGCTCATCACGCCTGCCGGGTGCTGCAAATCGGCTGTGGTTTCAGCGCGCCTCGTCGATCATCTTGCGGGTGGAGGCCTCGACCTCTTCGGCTATCCCGCGCAAGGCCGGGTCGTCGGACAGCGCGGCAAGGATGTTGGCAGGGGTGATCATGCCGATCTTCGTCTGGCCCTTTTCAGAATAGACGGAAATGCGGCAGGGCAGCGCCATGTTCAGGCGCATGTCGACGCCCAGTACCTTGCTCGCCTGTTGCGGGTTGCAGACTTCGAAGACGCGGCACTGCTCGGCGAATTCCATGCCCTTGTTGCGCAGCGTGTTGCCGATGTCGTGAATGTGCATCACGCCAAAATTGTTGCGCTTGACTGCTGTTTCCAGATCGATGGCGGCCTGCTCGAATGATTTTGCGGTATCGACGATGTAATACATGGGGAGCCTCGTTCGGTTGTGTATAAGAAAAAGCTTATAAAGTCTGCCTGCAATGGCCAACTTTGACAAGTCGCTTCGACAACTGGCTTTTCGGTGATGGACCCGAGCTGAAAAATGTTGGGCCGATTTGATTTTGGTCAATCGAGAAACGTTCTCATTCGATATAATGGCCATCATGGAAACAGGGAAACGCAACGATCGCAACAATCATCAGGCTACCCGCCTGCTCAGCCAGCTGGCGCCCGGCCAGGAGGCTGTCATCGACGGTGTGCACGCCGATGAGGCTTTGCATCATCGTCTCGCGGCGCTCGGCTTCCGCATCGGCCGCAGCGTGCGGTTGCTGCGGCGCGGCGTCTGGGCCGGGCCGTTGCATGTGCGTCTGGGGGCGACGGACGTGATGTTGCGCCAGGCCGAGGCCTGTCTGATCTCGATTTCTCCCATTTCATCCGTCGTCGTCAAGTGAAGCGTATCGCCCTGCTCGGCATGCCCAACACGGGCAAGTCGACGTTGTTCAACCGCCTGACGGGCTCTTCGGCGCGGGTGGCGAACTGGGCCGGCGTCACGGTCGATCTGGCCAGCGCCAGGATCCTGCTCGGCGGGCACATGGCCGAGATGGTCGATCTGCCCGGCATCTACGATCTGCACGGCTTCTCGGATGACGAGAAGGTCGTCAGGCATTTTCTCGAAGCCCATCCGCTCGATCTGCTCGCCATCGTCGTCAATGCCACGCAGATCGAGCGCCAGCTGCCCCTGGTGCTGCAATTGCGCTCGCTGGGCCTGCCCTGCGTGCTGCTGCTCAACATGGCCGACGAGGCCAAGCGCCACGGCGTGCGGGTCGATACGGCGAAGCTGGCGGCAGGTCTGGGCCTGCCGGTGGTGCTGATCTCCGCCAAATATGGCGAAGGCCAGCCCGACGCGCTGCGCACCCTGGCTCGGGCGCTCGACGCCGCGCGGGAGCAGGGGCCGGCGCGCCATGGCGTGCTGAAGGATGTGCTCTCCGACGACGATCGCATCGAGCGCGAAACGGCCGCGCTGATGGCGGAAGCGGTCAGCGTGCCGGTGCAACTGCCCGAGCAGGTTTCCGACCGTATCGACCGCTTTGCCCTGCATCCCTGGTTCGGCTTGCCGCTGTTCTTCCTCGCCATGATGCTGATGTTCCAGGCCGTGTTCTGGATAGGCGCACCGTTGCAGGAAGGGCTGGGCGCACTTTTCGACTGGCTGCGCCAGGCCGCGCTGGAGCCCTTGGCGGGCGGGCTGCCGCCCTTCCTGCATGGCCTGCTGCTCGACGGCGTCTATGCCGGCTTCGCCACCGTCGCCGCCTTCGTGCCGCTGATCGTGTTGTTCTTCCTGTTCATGGCGATTGTCGAGGATAGCGGCTATCTCGCGCGCGCCGCCTTCCTCACCGATGCGCTGATGGCGCGCCTCGGTCTCGACGGGCGCAGTTTCGTCATGATGCTGATGGGCTTCGGCTGCAACGTGCCGGCGCTGATGGGCACGCGCATGATGCGTGAACGGGCGTTGCGTTTGCTGACGATGCTGATCATTCCCCTGTCGCTCTGCTCGGCGCGCCTGCAGGTGTTCCTGTTCATCATCGCGGCGGTCTTCTCGCCGCTGCAGGCGCCTTGGGTGATCTTCGGGTTCTACCTCGCCAGCTTCGCGGCGATGATCCTCACCGCGCTGATTTTCCGCAAGCGGTTCAGCAGCAGCGAGCCGTTCGTCGTCGAACTGCCGCCGTGGCGCCAGCCGGCGCTGAAGCAGGTGTGGATGCGCGGCTGGCTCGAAGTCCATCATTTCCTGACCCGCGCCACGCGTTTCATCGTCATCGGCGTGATCGCCGTCTGGCTGCTTTCCAACATGCCGTTCGGCGTCGCTCCCGGCAGCCTCGACAGCTATGCCGGACAGCTCGGCCGTTTCTTTGCGCCAGTCCTGGAACCGATCGGCATCGACGAGAGGCTGACGCTTGCCTTGCTGTTCGGCTTCGTCGCCAAGGAAGTGATGATCGGCGCCTTCGCCGTCATCTACGGGCTTTCGGGCGATGCCCTGACGCAGGAGTTCGCGCGCAACATGAACTGGCTGCAGGCGGTCAGCTTCATGCTGTTCACCCTGCTGTACACCCCCTGCGTTTCCGCCATCGCCACCATCCGCGCCGAAGCGCGCAGCGTCGGCTTTGCCGCGCTCTCGGTGGTCTGGTCGCTGGCGCTGGCCTGGCTGGCCTCCTTCGCGTTTTACCAGGGCATGCGCCTGCTGATCGGCGGCGCCTGATGCTTGGTCTTTCTCCAGTCTGCCTGAGACCGTCGGGCACACGTTCCCTTGCTCGGGTAATCGACACTACGCTGTTCGAGGTATTTCCTTCGGGCGGACCGCTTGCTATGTTCGACGCCATGTCCGCGATCCGCGCGGATGCGGCCCGAGCTGCGTGCAGGGTGCCGATCTCATGGAGTTTTCCGATGAAGCCCCGATTGATCCATGCTCTCCTGCTCGCTGCTTTTGTGGGCGTGCCGGCCATTTCCCACGGCTATCCGATTCCTGCTTCGGAACGGACGACGCTAACGAGTCTGGCGAGTCAGTATCGAGACGGCTATCAGGTGAATGGCGCCGGCACGGTCTTCACCCATTACTTCCAGTTGCGGCCTGACAACCAATGGGGGCCGGCGCAGGAGTTGCGGCTCGATCCGGCGGCCGTCAAAAACTTGATGCAGGGCGGCAAGGCGCAGCTGGCGGGCGTCAATGGCACGACCAATCAGACGGAGTACTACACGGGCAACGGACAGAATCTGACCGCCCACGCGACCAATTACGGCTGGGGCTTTCAGTACACGCGAACCTTCGACGGTTCGAATGTCGAGATCGATGTCGAGCTGAAGTTCGACTGGCGCCTGACCAGCCTGACGCCGGCGCAGCAGTTGACCCAGATGGCCGCCTGGGAATCGAACATCGAGGGCTGGTGGAACAACCGGTATTCAATCGTCAAGGACGAGCTTTACTGGTTCGGCATCGTCTTCGACGTCACGTTTGGCGGCTATGACGATGGTCAGGGCGGCAAGGAGTTCGACCAGCAAGTGGTCGTTCGCCCCGGCAACGGACGGGCGGACATGGGCAACTGGTACTTGAGCGACGCTGCCCAGACGAATGCCCACGAGTTCGGACACATGCTGGGCCTCTTCGACGAATACTGGAGCGGCGCCCTTGATACCGGCAAGCTCGGCGCCGATGGCTTGCCTGTGACGGATTACAGTTACCTGATGGGGGCGAACAAGAACAGTCTCGCCTACGGCGGAGGCATGAAGAAGGCGTACTACCTGCCGTTCATGACCTGGCTCGACTCGCTCGACGAAGATCCCGATCAGCGCTATGCGCTGATTCCCGAGCCGGGAACCCTGTTCCTGCTCGCGGCGGGCTTGCTCGGGATCGCCATTCCCGGGGCGATCGGGAAGCGGCGATTCGGGCAGACGCCGAGCAACGCGAACGCCTGATTTCGCTCCGCCATCAAGTCACGACGCCAGCGCCCCCCGCGCGGGAGGTCGCTGGCGTCGTGGGTGTCTCGCCTGCCCGAGTGTTCAGGCCGGGGCGGATCGCCGGTTCAACGTGCGCGGCGTGCGCGATCGCGGCGATGCTGCGGGTGATGCATGAAGTGCTTGTCGGCGACGGCCTTCTGCTCCGGCGTCAGCACTGCATACAGATCCTTGAGCGAGGCGTTCATGGTCTCCATGCTGGATAGACGCTGCTTCATGAACTCGATGCCCTTGTCCATGCGTTCGGGTGCGGAGAGGGCGGGGCCACTCGCTGCGGGTGGCGGCAGCTTGTCGCGCATCGTCTGCATGCTTTCGACCTGCTGCCGGGCCTTGCCCGCAAAGGTTTGCCAGGCGTTCTCCTGGTCGGCGGTGATTTTCAGTTCGGTCTTCAGCTTGTCGAGTCGGGCCGTGGCGGTGGCGGCAAAATCGGCCTGGCCTTTACGGCTCATTGCACCTTTTGCACCCTTTCCGCCCGGGCCGCGCATCATCTCTTTATCGTAGGGGCAGGCTTCCGGTCCCATCATGCCGTAGGGTTCGGCATGAGCCGAGAAGTTGGCGCTCAGACCGAGTGCGCTGAAGGCGGCGATGCTGATCAATATTTTCTGGACGCGTTTCATGGTGTGTCTCCTGTTGTGGAGTGGAGTTGTGGAATCTCTGGAACCGCGCAAGGATTCTGGCAGTGGGTTGTAAGCAAGACCTGTCCAGACCGCGCGATTTTGTAACACGCTGTTATCTGGCTGGAGCCTATGACTATAGCAAATTGGCCGCGTGTGGCCGGCACCGTTCAGTTTGTTGTGGTGGCGCAAGGTAAGCCCCGGTCACGGTCGCCGCTGTTCATCACTGATGAGCATCGAGAGGCTGTCAGGCAAGGAACTGGAGCGTGGGCTGGGTTAAAATCCCGCGATGGAAAATATCTTGGCCTTTGCGGCAGGCGCCGCGATTTCCGGCGGCGTGCTGGGCTGGTTGCTGGTGGCGCGCACCCGCGAGGCTTTTCGTCTCGGGCGTGCCGAATTGGAGCCACAACTGGCCGGGCTCAATGAGCGGCTGGCGGGGCTCGGCGAGCGGCTCGCGGGCCGCGAGGAAGAACTGGGGCGGCTGCGGGGTGAGCTCGCCGAGGCGCACGGCGTCGCCGAAGGGCTGCGCCAGCACGTTGGCGATCTGCGCACGCGCGAGGCGGAGCTGACCACGCAGTTGACCGAGGAGCGGCGCGCTACCGCCGAGAAGGTCGCGACGCTCGAAGAGGCGCGGCAGTCGCTGGCCGACGCCTTCAAGGCGCTCTCCGCGGATGCGTTACAGCGTAACAATCAATCCTTTCTCGAACTCGCCCGCGCCACCCTGGAAAAGTATCAGGAAGGCGCCAAGGGCGAGCTGGAAAAGCGCCAGCAGGCGATCGGCGAACTGGTGGCGCCGGTCAAGGCGACGCTGGAAAAGTTCGAGCAGCAGGTGCAGACGGTCGAGAAATCGCGCGTCGATGCGTATGCGACGCTCACCGAGCAGGTCAAGGCGCTCGCTGAATCGCAGGGCCAGTTGAAGCTGGAAACCGCCAATCTGGTCAAGGCGCTGCGTGCACCGCAGACGCGCGGCCGTTGGGGCGAACTGCAACTCAAGCGCGTCGTCGAAATGGCCGGCATGCTCGATCATTGCGATTTTTTCGAACAGGAAAGCGTCGGCGCCGAGGACGGTCAGTTGCGTCCCGACATGGTGGTGCGCTTGCCCGGTGGCAAGAACATTGTCGTCGATGCCAAGGCGCCGCTGGCGGGCTATCTGGAGGCGCTTGAAACCCAGGACGATGCGGTGTGCAAGCGCAAGCTGGACGATCACGCGCGCCACGTTCGCGACCATCTGGTCAAGCTCGGCCGCAAGTCTTACTGGGAACAGTTTCAGCCTTCGCCGGATTTCGTCGTGCTGTTCCTGCCCGGCGAGACCTTTTACAGCGCCGCGCTGGAAGCCGATCCCAGCCTGATCGAGGCGGGCGTCGAGCAAAGGGTGATCCTCGCCACGCCGACCACGCTGATCGCCCTGCTGCGCGCCGTGGCCTATGGCTGGAAGCAGGAGGCATTGACCGAGAACGCCCAGCAGATCAGCGCGCTCGGCAAGGAGCTCTACGAGCGGATGTGCGTGCTGGCTGATCACTGGGGCGATGTCGGCAAGCATCTGGGCAACGCCGTCGGCGCCTACAACAAGTCTGTCGTTTCACTTGAGTCGCGCGTGCTGGTTACGGCGCGCAAGTTTCGCGATCTCAAGGCTGCGCCGGAAGGTAAGGACGTGCGCGAGCTGGCGCCGGTCGAGGCGGCGCCGCGCGCGCTTCAGGCGCCGGAGATGCTGGCGAGTGAGGGGTGAGCATGTAGGTCGGGTTAGCGTAGCGTAACCCGACCTACGAAGGAGCGTGGGGAGAGGGCGTTGGAAAAATTGGAATACTGGCGCTGGCAGGAGAGCTGCTGGATCGACGAGGGGCGCGACTGGCGCAGCGCGTCCGTCATCACCGCCGGCATCGATGTCGGCTCGGTCAGTTCGCAGGCAGTGATCTGCGCCGACGGTGAACTCTACGGCTACCACAGCACGCGCACCGGCAACAACAGCCCGGACTCGGCGCACAAGGCCATCGACGGCTTGCTCGAACGCAGTGGCATGAGGCTGGACGACATCAAGTTCGTCATCGGCACCGGCTACGGCCGGGTCAATGTGCCGTTCGCCCACAAGGCGCTGACCGAGATCGCCTGTCATGCGCGCGGCGCCAACTACATGGGCGGGCCGCGCATCCGCACCATCCTCGACATGGGCGGCCAGGACTGCAAGGCGATCCGCTGCGACGAGCGCGGCAAGGTCACGCAATTCCTGATGAACGACAAGTGCGCCGCCGGAACGGGGCGCGGCATGGAGGTGATTGCCGACCTGATGCAGATTCCGATCACCGAACTTGGCGCGCGCTCCTTCGACATTGACGTGGAGCCGCCGTCCGTCTCGTCGATCTGCGTGGTGTTCGCCAAGTCGGAGGCACTCGGCATGCTCAAGGCCGGCTATACGAAGAACAAGGTGATCGCCGCCTACTGCCAGGCGATGGCCGAGCGTGTCGTCGCGCTGATTGAGCGCGTCGGCGTCGACGCCGAGGGCGACTTCTTCATCACCGGCGGTATCGCCAAGAATCCCGGCGTCGTGCGGCGCATCGAGAAGCTGCTGGGCGTCACGGCGGTGACGACGCACTACGACAGCCAGATCGCCGGTGCGCTCGGCGCCTCGCTGTTCGCGCATACCCTGGTGCAGAAGCAGGCAGCGAAGGCGGCATAGGAAGGAAAGCCATGATCGCCAACTACGGATACCAGGACGGCTCCGGCGCCTATTACATCGCCATCGACACCGACCATTGCATCGGCTGCGCGCAGCGTCCCTGTCTGGTCGCCTGCCCGCAGCGCCTGTTGGAGGTCGTCGTCGACGACTACGACGACGAAGTGGTTCAGGTCGCCGAGTCGCATCGGCGTACGCTGGCCAGCGATTGCGCCGCCTGCAAGCCGGCGGCCGGGCACGCGCATCTTCCTTGCACGGACGCCTGTGCGGCCGGCGCTCTGAATCATTTGTGGTGAATCGAGATCTTATGACATCCGCTACCATTAAACTGTTTCTGCCACATGGCGATGCCAAACGACTGCGCGTTGGAGAGGTGTCGAACTGGACCGGGAAAGCACTCGCTGCCCCGAGGATAGAGCTTGATGATCTGCTTGCTCGAGAAGAGGCTGAAAGCGCCGGGGTTTATTTTCTCTTTGGTGCCGATCCTGAAACGGGTGATGCGCTGGCTTATATTGGCGAGGCCGAAGTTATCCGTGATCGACTGAAGCAGCATAAAGCAAAGGATTTTTGGAATGCCGCAGTCGTCTTTGTCAGCAAAGACGAAAATCTCACGAAGGCTCATATTCGGTACCTGGAAAATCGCCTCTTGCAGGAGGCAAAGTCGGCTGGGCGTTACCGGCTTGAGAATTCGAATAGCAGCAATCCTAAGTTGCCCGAGTCCGATCGGGAGGATATGGAAGTATTTCTGTCCCGCATTCGGCAAGTCCTGCCAGTGCTCGGCTCTGATTTGCTTGCCCCCATATCGGGTTCGGTTAAGACTGCCAAACCTCAAGCGGAGCTTCTTTGCAAAAACAAAGGAGCTGTGGCGCGTGGCCGACGGACGGAAGGTGGATTCGTGGTTTTAGAGGGCTCTACGGCTGTTGTTTCCGAACGACCGTCCGCTGAAACTCAACATCCTTACGTTGTTGCGCTCAGGAAGAAACTCGTTCAGGACGGAACCCTTCTTGAAAAAGAAGGCCTCTTCGTTTTTACAAAGGACACCGAGTTTGACAGCCCGAGTGCTGCTGCCGCTGTTGTTCATGGAGGAGGCGCAAATGGACTCACGGCATGGAAAGACAGTGGCGGTAAGTCTTTGAGAGAGTTGGAAGAGGCATGATCGGCGTTTGGTATGGATTGGTGTTGTGAATCACGACCATCTTCTCGACGAAGGCTGGCAACGCCAGACGACCATCGATGAGCCGCGCCTGTCCGAGCTTGCCGAGAACTATCGCGCATTGGGTTACGCGGTCCTGATCGTTCATGAGGCGCCCGGCGACGCCGCCTGCCGCGTATGTTTCGACAGCGCTGCAGCGTCGGGGCGCGGTGTCGGGGGACGCCTCGGCACGCTCTACATTCGCCGGCAGGACGACGCGGCGAGTGTCGACGACGAGCTGTTCTGATCGTGCAGACTGCTGTCATTCGCGTGCATCGGCATTCGCCGGCGGCTTCGCAGGCCGGGCCGGCGCTGCTCCTGCACATCGACGGCAAACCGGTCGAGGCGCGGCCGGACGCTACGCTGCTGGAGGCGGCGAGCGCTGCCGGCATTTACATTCCAGCGCTGTGCTCGCATCCGGATCTGCCATCCGATTGCCAGCCGGAGAGCGGGGCGGGCTGCGGGCTCTGCCTGGTAGAGGTGGAAGCCGAGGGCGGCGGCGCGGCGGCGCCGCAGAAGTCCTGTGCGCTCGTGGTCGCCGCCGGCCTGCGCGTCGTTTCCAATTCGCCGGCGATCCACCAGGCGCGCCAGGAGGCTCTGGCGAAACTGCTCGAACACCACCCTCATGTCTGCCTGACCTGTCCGCAGCGCGACGGCTGCAGCCGCGTCATGTGCTGCTTCAACAACGCCGTCGAGGAACGCTGTTGCTCGATCATGAGCCACTGCGAGCTGCGCAAGGTCGCCGACTACGTCATCATTCCGGCGACGACGCCGGAATACGACCACCAGGCCAACCGCCTGCCGGTGGTCAAGGATGAGCCGTTCTATGACCGCGACTACAACCTGTGCATCGACTGTCGCCGCTGCCTGGTGGCCTGCAACGAGGTGCGCGGCGTCGGCTGCCTGGAAGTGAAGAGCACCCACGGGCGCAGCTGGGTCGGGCCGATCGCCGACACTCTGGTCGAGTCAGGCTGCAAGTTCTGCAATGCCTGCGTCGAAGTCTGTCCGACCGGCGCCTTGCTCGATCGCACCATCAAGCCTGAGCAGCGCGATGCCGAGGCAGCACCATGCACCACGGCGTGCCCGGCCGGCATCGACGTGCCGCGCTATGTGCAACTCGCCGGACTCGGCAAGTTCTCCGAGGCCAACGCCGTGGTGCGCGAGAAGCTGCCGTTCCCGGGCATCCTCGGCCGCGCCTGCTACAGCCCGTGCGAAGCCGAATGCCGGCGCGGCAACCTCGACGATCCGCTGTCGATCCGCAGCCTCAAGCGCATCGCTGCCGACCATGACGACGGCAAGTGGCGCGCGTTCGCTCGTCTGTCGCCACCGAGCGGGCGGCGCGCGGCGGTGATCGGCGCCGGCCCGGCTGGCCTGACCGTGGCCTTCTATCTCGCCAAGCAAGGTCATGCGGTGACGGTCTTCGAAGCCATGCCCGAGGCCGGCGGCATGGCGCGTTACGGCATCCCCGCCTATCGCTTGCCGCGCGCGGTGATCGACAACGAGGTTGGCGAAGTGGCGAAACTCGGCGTCGAGTTCCGTTTCGGCGCCCGCATCGACGATCTCGACGCGCTCTTCGCGCAGGGCTACGAGGCCGTCTTCATCGGCATCGGCGCACAGCGCGGCGCGCGCCTCGACCTGCCGGGCGAGGACATCCCTGGCGTTGTCGATGGCGTCGGCTTCCTGCGCGACGTGGCGCAAGGCAGGATCGACGCACTGCACGGCAAGGTGACCATCATCGGCGGCGGCGACGTTGCCTGCGACGCCGCGCGCACAGCGCTGCGGTTGGGCGAGGGCGAAGGGGAGGTCGAGGTCGAACTGGTCTACCGGCGTAGCCAGGCCGAGATGCCGGCGCACCCGAGCGAAATCGCCGGATGCCTGGAGGAGGGCGTCCATCCTTGCTTCCAGAGCATGCCGCTGGAGATCAAGGCAGGATGCGGCTCTCCGGGCATCGCTGCGGCCAGCCCGCTGCAGGTGACCTGGGCCCGCACGCAACTGAGCAAGCCCGATGTCCTCGGCCGCCGTCATCTGGAAAAGGCCCCCGGCAGCGAATTCGTGAGCGCGGCCGATCTCGTCATCACCGCCGTCGGCCAGCAGGTCGAGGAGATTTCAGGCTTCGGTTTGCAGCGTGACGCGGATGGGCGCATCCAGGTGCGCGACGACAGTTTCCTCACCAGCCGGGCCGGCGTGTATGCCGGCGGCGACGCCGTGCTCGGCCCGACCAGCCTGATCGACGCCGTGGCGCAGGGCCGCAAGGCCGCATCGGCCATTGACCGCTTCCTCGGTGGCGATGGCGACATCGAGGAGACGCTGCTCGACGAGGAATGGCGCGAGTGGCACACCGACCCGCAGATCGGGCGCGAAGATGGCTTCAACCAGCGCCGGGTAGAAGCGCCGCCGCGCCTGCCTGCGGATGCGCGCCGCAACTGGGACGAAGTCGAGCAATGCCATGCATCGGCGAGCGCACAGGTCGAAGGCCAGCGCTGTCTCAAGTGCAACCTGATGCACGGCATCGGCGAAGCGCAACTCCCGCCCGAATCCTGGCGTCCGCTCGAAGCCGTCGCCGTGCATGCGGTGACCACCGAGTCCGGCGTGTATCTGCTCCATGACGCCGAAAAGCAGGTCCTGGCCATCAAGGGCGTCGCCAACCTGCGCAATGGGCTGCTGGAGGCGCTTGAGCAGACGGAGGACGAACCGCCTCTGTTCTTCACCGTCGAACCCGCGCATTTCTTCAGTCAGCGCGAAAGCCAGTTGATCCAGTCCTACAGCGAACAACACGGCCGCATGCCGCCGGGGATAGGCGATGATGCGCTGGATGAGCTGTTTTGATATTCGCTATTCGCGAATAGCGAATACTGGCCAGCGCGAGTACGGTTCAGCACTGCGTTTCGACATTCTTGAAATGAGAATGTTGACGTGAATGCCATTGTTTAATAGATTATAAAAGCAATATTTCTCATTTCAAGAAACAAGAATATGGCCAAGGTCAGCAACCGGCAACCAACACTCAAGCCCCAGGATTTGTATATCCTGCTGGCTCTGCTCAGTCGCGGCGAAGGCAGCGTGACCTATCCTGAACTGGCGGAGCAAACCGGTCTGGCTGTCTCTGCGGTACACGGTGCGCTCAAACGTGCGGCAGTGGCCCGTCTGCTGATTTTTCAGGAACGCCGCCCCATCGTTCTGAAGCCGCAGCTGAAGGAGTTTCTCATCAGCGGCGCGAAATACGCTTTCCCGGCTGTCTGGGGAACCATGAGCCGCGGGTTGCCGACCGGCTACGCCGCTCCACCGCTGAACGCGATCATCGCGCCGTCCGCCGATCCGGCGCCAGTCTGGCCGTGTGCCAAGGGCAGTGTGCGCGGACTGAGCCTCATCCCGCTTTATCCCTCGGTGCCCGAGGCGGCGCTGCGGGATGAAAAACTTTACGCCTTGCTGACGCTCTTCGACGCCCTCCGTTCGGGGCAGGCGCGCGAGCGCAATGCAGCACGAGACCTGCTGGAAGACTACTTCCAGTGACCCGGCGCGATCCGAATTTTGCCAAGGTGGAATTGATCGCCAATGCGCTCGGTGCGCTGCGCGATGAATTGGTGTTTGTCGGCGGCTGTGCGGCAGGTCTGCTGATGACGGATCCGGCGGCGACATCGGCGCGCGTGACTTACGATGTCGATCTGGTGGTCGAGGTTGCCGCATTGCGGGGATATCACCAGATGGAAGAAGCATTCTTGAGTCTGGGCTTTGCTCGCGACGTCTCGCCCGAGGCGCCGATCTGCCGCTGGCGCTATCGCGATCTTGAAGTGGACTTGATGCCCAGCGATGCCAGCATTCTCGGCTTTGCCAACCGCTGGTATCCGCTTGCCGTCGCTACGGCAAGGCGTTTCGATCTGCCTGGTGGGCTGAGCATCAGACTGATCGCGGCGCCGCTCTTTGTCGCGACCAAGTTCGAGGCCTTCGCCGATCGAGGCAATGAAGATCTGTTGAGTAGCCATGATCTGGAAGACATCGTCAATGTCATCGACGGACGTCCTGAACTGCCTGGCGAAGTGCGCGATTCCACGGAAGAGCTGCGAATCTACCTGGCCGACAGATGCACAGCGTTGTTGGCGCAGCCGAATTTTCTGAACTACCTGCCGGGCCTGGTGGCCCAGGATGAAACGCTAGCCGATCGTGTCGCGACGGTCGCAGTGCGGTTGCAGGACATCGCCTCGTTGAAACGACCATGAATGTTTCCCGTTCCTTTCAATTCCTCGATTTCGTCAGCGCCGACGGTCTGCTGACCATCACCCTCAAGAGGCCGCCCGTCAATGTATTGAACATTGCCATGCTCGACGAGTTGAGCCGCGCGCTGGAAGACGCGACGCGCGACGAATCGGTGCGTCTGCTGCTGCTGACCGGCGCGGGCGAGCGATTCTTCTCGGCCGGCGTCGATGTGCTGGATCACACGCCGGAGCGGGTGGCGGAAATGCTTGCGGCGTTTCATGGCGTCATCCGGCGGTTGCGCGAGTTTCCCCTGCCGACGGTGGCGGCGCTGAATGGCTCTGCGCTGGGCGGTGGCTGCGAACTGGTGCTGGCCTGCGACATGGCGGTTGCCGTCGAGGATGCCCGGCTCGGCCAGCCGGAGATCGAGCTGGGCGTGTTCGCGCCGGTCGCGGCGATACTCTTGCCGCGGTTGTTGCCGCCGGCGCGGGCGATGGAGATGTTGCTGGGGGGGGCGTCGCTCGATGCGGGCGAGGCGCTGCGCTACGGCTTGTTGAATCGGGTGTTTCCGCGCGCGGGTTTTTCCGACGAAGTGCGTGTCTTCGTCGAGCCGTATCTGCGGCTGTCGCGCGGTGCACAGCAACAGAACAAGCAGGCGATCCGCGATGCGGTCGGCCAGTCGTTCGACGCTGCGCTGGATGCGCTGGAGCGGCGCTACCTGAACGAGCTGATGGCGACCGCCGATGCCCACGAGGGCATCGCGGCCTTTCTCGAAAAGCGCGCGCCGCAATGGAGGCACCGGTGATGGCGCCGGTTGCCCGTGGGAGCGATGGCGTGATTCAGTCCTGGCAGATGGCGGCGCCCGGCGAACTGCGGCGCGTGTCGTTGCCGTTGCCCGAGCTCGCCGTTGGCGAGGTGCTGGTCGAGATCCGTGGCTGCGGCGTCTGCCACACGGATTTGTCGTATTTCCACGGCAGCGTGAACACGCTGCAGAAGCCGCCGCTCACGCTGGGCCATGAGATCGCCGGCGTGGTGGTGGCGTGCGCCGATGGCGATGCGGCCTCGCCGCTCCTTGGCCGCGAAGTCATCGTCCCGGCGGTGCTGCCATGTCATGCTTGCGAGATCTGCCGCATGGGGCGGCCGAATCGCTGCCTGGCGCAGAAGATGCCGGGCAATTCGCTGGGCATCCACGGTGGCTTTGCCAGCCACATCCCGGTGCCGGGACGCGATCTGTGCATCGTCGGGGAACGTGGGAACATTCCGCTCGAACATCTGGCCGTGGTGGCCGACGCGGTCAGCACGCCGTATCAGGCGGCGCAGCGCGCGGGTGTCAAGGCGGGCGACCGCGTCATCGTCATCGGCGCCGGCGGCGGCGTTGGCGGGTTCATGGTGCAGATGGCGAAGGCGTTCGGCGCGCGGGCGGTGGTCGGCATCGACATCGATGCGGAGCGGCTGGCGCGCATCAACGGCCATGGTCTCGATGGCGCGATCGATGTTGCCGGGGTGACCGTCGTGCAAGCGAAGGAACGGTTCAAGGCATGGTGCCAGACGCAGGGGCTGCCGGCCAATCAGGGCTGGAAGATCTTCGAGGTCAGCGGCAGCGTGGCCGGCCAGGAACTGGCGCTGGCGCTGCTGTCCTTCGTCGGCACGCTGGTGGTCGTCGGCTATGGCACGCAGGAGATATCCTTCAATCCATCGCGGCTGATGGCCCTGGATGCCGAGGTGATCGGCACCTGGGGTTGCGCGCCCGACGCCTATCCGGCGGTGCTGCGCATGTGCGTCGACGGCCGCATCGCGCTGGCGCCCTTCGTCGACACCCAGCCGATGAGCCGCATCGCCGAGGTTTTCGCAGCGGCGCATCGCGGCGAGCTGAAACGCCGCGTGGTGCTCACCCCCGATTTCTGATTCGACTTTTTCAGGAGCAAGACATGTCCCTCGATTGGCTGCCGCGCGACAACGCGCTGAAGGATCACGCGCTGTTTGGCGACGAGCATCTGTCCGGTGAGGCGCCCGGCGTGATTTTCGAGAAGAGACCGGTGCTGGATGCCGCCGGTCATCCGGTCGATGGTCTGTATTCCGCCTGGATCTGGCTCAACAATCCGGCGCAGCACAACGCGTACACGACGGAGATGGTGAAGGGCGTGATCGCCGGCTTCCAGCGCGCATCGGGCGACCGCTCGGTGGTCGCGGCGGTGTTCGCGGCGGTTGGCGACAAGGCTTGGAGCAGCGGCGGCAACACGGCGGAATACGCCGCCTACTATTCGCGTCGGCCTCATGAATACGGCGATTACATCGATCTGTTCAACCGCATGATCGACGGCGTTCTCGAATGCCGCAAGCCGGTGATCTGTCGTGCCAATGGCATGCGCGTCGCCGGCGGCCAGGAAATCGGCCTGGCGGCAGACCTCACGGTGTCGTCGGACCTGGCCATGTACGGCCAGGCCGGGCCGCGCCACGGTTCGTCGCCGGTGGGCGGTTCGACGGATTTCCTGCCGTGGTTCCTGAGTATCGAGGACGCGATCTACAACTGCGTCTCCTGCGAGTTGTGGAGCGCCTACAAGATGAAGCACAAGGGCATGATCAGCAAGGTGGTGCCCGTCTTGAAGAAGGATGGCGAGTGGCTGCGCAATCCGCTGGTGCGCACGGATACCTGGCTGGAAGACGGCGAGATCGTCTATGGCGAGCTGATTCCGGCCGAGCAACAGGCGGCGGTGCGGGCGCTGATCAATGAATGCAACGTGGATTTCAGTCGCCTCGACGCCGAGGTCGACAAGCTGATCTGGAACTTCACCAACCTGTTTCCCAACTGCCTGCAAACCTCGCTCGACAGCATGCGCGCCAAGAAGAAATTCTTCTGGGACGCCGCCAAGCACATGAACCGCCACTGGTTGCAGGCCAACATGAACAACGAGGCCTGGCTGGGCTTCAACGCCTTCAACAGCAAGAAGCTCACCGGCCGCGACACCGTCGACTTCATCAAGCTGCGCCAGCGGCTGGCGCAGGGCGCCGCGTTCGACGAGAATCTCGCTGAAGAGGTTCTGGCAAAACCGACGACGTGAGGCGCGGGGCGCCGTTCCTCACGCCTGCGCGTGCCTTCCTCTGAGCTGGTGTGCATGCGGCGCACTTGACTTACAATCGCCGGGCAGTTCGTTCATAACCACAGGAGAAATGAATTGGATAGAAGAGAGGTTCTGAAAGGCGCGGGAGCCGCCGTCGCGGCGGCGTTTGCGGTGAATGCCCTGGCGGCGGAAAAGGGCGCTCACGATCACCACGGCCACGACCATCAGATGCATGGCGGCGGCGCCGATCTGCGCGCGCTGATGCAGGCGGCCGGCGATTGCGCTCAGAAGGGCGACCTCTGCCTGGCTCATTGCCTGGTGCTGCTGGGCAACGGCGACAAGGAAATGGCGGCCTGCGCCAAGTCCGTCAATCAGACCATCGCGATCTGCCGTGCCCTGGAGACGCTGGCCGGCCAGGGGTCGAAGTATGCAATGAGCCTGGCCACGGTGGCGATCGACGTCTGCAAGGAATGCGAGGACGAGTGCCGCAAGCACGAGAAGAAGCACGCGGAGTGCAAGGCCTGTGCCGACGCCTGCGCGGCCTGTCTCAAGCAGTGCAAGGCTTACGCCGCCTGATGTCGTGACGTCTTGACCGGCAGGTGTCGGGTAGCGCGCCCGCATCTGCCGCCGGCAGCATGAGCCGCGCCCGTCTTGGCAGGCGCGGCGATCGATTCCCGCTCAAAACAGTTCGACCCGTTTGCCCGAGATACTGGCATCGTTGGTCGTGTTTGCCACCGGCTCGTTGCGCGTTCCCCCAATGCCACGCGCATGAGCGTCGCGCTGGCTCTGCATCGCGTAACCCTTCTGCAGCGTCGCCAGCCGGCTATCGAGCGTGGCGACGTCGAGTGGCTTCACCAGGCAGTTGCGCGTGCCGCTGGCGAGGTCGTCCATGTGGCCGCTGAGCTGTCCGAGTCCGGCGACGACATGTTCGAGCTGCTGCCGGACGATGTCCTGGAATTGCAGGCTGCCAAGCGTATCCACGACGTCGTGAGCGATCATCTCGGTTGAGTTGTCCAGCGATGTGGTCAGGTGCTGTAGATAGCCAAGGGTCTGGGTGAAGCCTTCGCCCATCTCCTTGAGGCGCGCGCTGATCTCGTCGAGTCGCTTCTGATCCGCCGCGCCGCTGTCGATGGCGAGGGTGACGGTCAGTTCCTTCATGATGGCCCCGGAGACCTTTTCGATGCCTTCGGTGACCCGCGCCGCGGCTTCTGAGGTCTGGTTCGACAGCTTGCGGACTTCGTCGGCGACGACCGCAAAGCCCTTGCCGGCCTCGCCGGCGCGCGCCGCCTCGATCGCTGCGTTCAATGCCAGCAGATCGGTCTGCTTGGCGATGGTCTTGATCAGTTCGACCAGCGGCGAGAGCGAGCCGATTTCGGTGACGACGCGGCGGATGCTGTCCTGCGCAGCCTTGTGCTCCGACTCGCGCTGTTCGCGGTAGGAAAGCAGGTCGGCGACGGTCGACATGTTGCTCTCGATCTGTGCCTGGGATTGTTGCGAAAGCAGATTCGAACGACTCACTGAATCCTTGATCGCGCTCGACAGGCTGTCGCTCTCCTGGGAGATCCGGTCGATGCGGCTGACGATGTCGAGCGCGGCGGTTTCGGTAATGCGCGTGGCTTCGCCGAGTTGCTCGCTCAGCACGGCGTTGAATTTGCCGACTTCCTGCAATCGCGTGGCGATCACCTCGAAGTTTTCGATGCGCGCCATGTCGGTTCTTGCCCACTGTTCGGCTTCGCCGACGAAGCCGGAAATTGCCTGTCCAAGCAACAGGCGGTTGAGCAGGGTCTGACCGATGACGAACATCAGCATCGAAACGCAGCTGACGGCGACGATCAGCGCCGATTCGCTTTCGATCCATTGGTTGTCACGCAGGGTCTCCGCGAGGGCGATCGAGATCCCCGCTGCGAACGTCGTGGTGATGACGGTGAAAAGCAAGGTGGCGATGACGCCATGTTCCCGGTAAAGCCGGATCAGATTGAGGTGGAGGCCGCCGCCGGGTTGTGCTTGAGTGTCCTTCATCGTTCAGCGAACCCCGTGGGCGTTGAGCTGGACGCCCAATATCTTGTCGGTGTGCATGATGTGGTTGATCCACCAGCGGTTCAGATATTCGAGCAGTTCATGGCCGACATCCGGATCGTTCTGCGCATGGCGCTGCTTGAATTCGCTGATGATCTGCCAATAGGAACGATGGGCGGAAATGTGTTTTGCGGTGTCGGCGTCGGCGGGCAGATGGTTGCGCATCAGCTTTTCTTCGCTGAGGAAGTGATAGGCGGCGTACTCGTTGAGTTCATCGAGCAGATGCATGAGACGCGCGGAGCGGGCGATACCCGAGGCGATGCCGCTGCCGCTATCGGCGGCATTCAGCTTGTGGACCAGAACGAGCAGGCGCTTGTGCTGCTCATCGATTTCGGCGACACCGACGGAGTAGTCGTCGCGCCACGAGAAATCCAGGGGGCTGGAGGGTTGCATGAGTCCTCGTCGTGAATATCGTTTGTGCGCCGATTATCATCAAAAAACGCCGTGATGAGCGGCCCTCTTCAGAATATCCCGAGGGCGAGTCCGGCGGCCAGCGCGGCGCCGAGTTCCTCGGCCGCGACAAGGTCGGCGGCGGTGATTTCCTTGCGCACGATCAGTGGTTCGGCAACGCGCTTCCAGCCGTAGCCGATGGCGATGCGCTCGATCTGCGCCACCGCGCCGCGCCCGTCGTTGCCCGCCGAGACGAACACGGCATAGGGCAGGGCGACGGTCTTGCCTTCCGCCGGGTAGTAGGTGCGGTCGAAGAAGTCCTTGAGCGCGCCGGACATGAAACCGAAATTTTCCGGCGTGCCGAGCAGCAGCCCGTTGCAGGCGAGCAGATCGGCGATGGTCGTGTCGAAGGCGCGCTTCAGCAGGGTGGTGACGCCGGCTTCCCTTTGCGCGCCGCGCAGCACCGCATCGGCGAGGCGGCCGGTGTTGCCGCTCTGGGTGTGATAGACGATCAGCAGCGTTGGATTAGAAGCGTTCGTCATCGCGCAGATAACGCCACTGTCCAGGCGGCAGGTCGCCAAGGCGAACCTGGCCGATGCGCACGCGCTTCAGGCCGACGACCTTGAGGCCGACCAGTTCGCACATGCGGCGGATCTGGCGCTTCTTGCCTTCGCGCAGGACGAAGCGCAATTGATCGGCGTTCTGCCAGCTCACCTCGGCGCGCTTGAGCGGCGCGCCATCGAGGCTCAGGCCGAAGTTCAGGCGCGCCAGATCCTTCTCGGCAAGCGTGCCCTCGACGCGCACCAGATACTCCTTGTCGATCGGCGAGTCCTCTCCGATCAGCAGTTTGGCGATGCGGCCGTCCTGCGTCAGCACCAGCAGGCCGGTCGAGTCGATGTCGAGCCGCCCGGCAGGCGCCAGCCCGCGCAGTTGCGCCGGACTGAAGCTCTGCGGCGAGCGGTCGCCGGAAAATCGCGTGTCGGCGCCGAGCAGCGTCACCGCCGGCTTGTAGCCGTGTTCGGCCTGTCCGGAAACATAGCCGATCGGCTTGTGCAGCAGGATGGTGACGCGCGCCTGCTGGGTGTTCTTCGCCGCCTGGGCGAGGGTGATCTTCTGGTTCGGATAGGCCTTGCTGCCGAGCTCGGTGACGCGCACGCCGTCGACATACACCCAGCCGCGCTCGATGTAGCTGTCCGCCTCGCGGCGCGAGCAGAGGCCCTGTTGGGCAAGCAGTTTGGAGATGCGGACGGGTTCCATGGGCGCAGTCGAGGGGGCAAAGAACCATGAATTGTAAAGCCAATGCCGTCGGTTTGCGGCATGCCCGCCTGTGGGATGGGCAGGGCAAGCTCCGGGCCTCAATCACATTCATGCGATTGCCCTGTCGGGCGGGTTGTTCATGAAGCGCGCGGCAATGCGATTTGCGATAATGCTGGGTCAGCCTTGCAGGTTCCTGCGTCTCCCCCTTCCTTATGGCCGTACTGATTCCCTCCATCGGCAGCTGTACCTTCGACAGCGGCGGCGAACGCCGGCTGGCCGAGCGTCTGGAGTCGAAACTGGAGGACGACTATCTCTGCTGGTTCAACGTCCCGATCGGCCCCGATGCGCTGCATCCGGATTTCATCGTGTTTCATCCGCGCCGTGGCCTGCTGGTTCTCGAAGTGAAGGACTGGCGCGCGCGCACGATACTTTCGGCCGACCGGCAGCAGTTCGTCATCGAAACGGCGCGGGGGCCGGCGCCGGTCGAGAATCCGCTCGAACAGGCACGGCACTATGCGCATGCCGCGGTCGACCTGTTGCGCCGCGATCCGCAACTGGTTTTTTCGAGCGGGCGCGAGGCCGGCAAGCTGATGTTTCCCTGGAGTTACGGCGTCGTGCTGCCGAATCTGACGCGGCGCCAGTTCGAGGAGGGGGGGCTGGGCGAGGTGATACCGTCCGCCCGCGTTATTTGCCAGGACGAAATGACGGAAGGTGTCGAGGCGGAGGCCTTCCAGCAGCGGCTCTGGGAAATGTTCCGCGTCCGCTTCCAGGGCGCGCTTTCGTTGCCCCAGATCGACCGCGTGCGCTGGCACCTGTTCCCGGAGGTGCGGATTCCGACCCGACAGGAAGAATTGCTGGCTGCAATTGAAGCGGAGGCGCCTCCCGACCTGCTGCGCGTCATGGACCTGCAACAGGAGCAACTGGCACGCAGCCTCGGTGAGGGGCATCGGGTGATCCATGGCGTCGCCGGTTCGGGCAAAACCCTGATACTCGGCTATCGCGCCGAGCATCTGGCCAGGATCGTCGCCAAGCCGGTTCTGGTGTTGTGCTACAACGCGTCGCTGGCGCGGCGCATCGCTTGCAGCATGCGCGCGCGCGGCATTGCCGACAAGGTCCACACCCACCATTTTCACCAGTGGTGCCGTGCCCAGCTCAAGGCCTATCACGTCGAGTTGCCGCGGTCCGGCGAGGATCGCGAGGCCTTTTTTGCCGAGATGGTCGAGCGCGTCATCCGTGCCGTCGAGCACGGCCAGATTCCGGCCGCGCAGTATGACGCGGTCTTGATCGACGAGGGGCATGATTTCCGTCCGGAGTGGCTGAAGCTTGTGGTGCAGATGGTCGATCCGCGCACCAACAGCCTGCTCGTACTGTATGACGACGCGCAGTCGATCTACGGCGATGAGTCGGGCATGGGCACGGGCGGCGGAAAGGGACGGCGACGCCGCTTCAGCTTCAGAAGCGTCGGCATCCAGGCCGCCGGCCGTACGACGATCCTCAGGGTGAATTACCGCAACACCGACGCCATCCTGCGCTTCGCGCGCGACGTTGCCCGGGACATCCTGACGCCCGCCGATGCCGACGAAGACGGCGTGCCGCTGCTGACGCCGGAGCCGGCCGGCCGTGGCGGCCCGGCGCCGCAGGTGATCGATCTGCCGACCCTCAAGGCGGAAGCGGAGTTCGTCGTCCGGCGCCTCAAGGAGGCCCATCGCGCCGGTCGCCCGTGGCGGGACATGGCCGTCATCTACCGGGAATACGAGCGCGATGCGAAATTGATCCGCCGCATGCTGCCGGCGCACGGCATCCCCGTCGTCTATTTCAAGGACGCCACGCATGCGGCCGCCGAGGACAAGGTGACGCTGATCACCATGCATTCGTGCAAGGGACTCGAATACCCGCTGGTCGTCATCCCCGGCGCCGACCGCATGCGCGCCGGCAGCGCCGCCTCCGCGCACGAGGCGCGCCTGCTGTATGTGGCGATGACCCGGGCAACTGAGGAGCTGGTGCTTTGCGGCGTCGATGACGAGATGGCAGGAGCGCGCGCTCCCGGCGATTCCTGGTGAAATGACGGGCAATAAAACGCTGAACCGATAAGCGCCGGCCGGACTTCAATTGCCCGGCGTCTGAGCGCAAGAATGGCCCGCAGCATCAAGTCGGTGCGAGGGCGTTTCAGGGAACATTCCGGGGATCTTGTCGCGACATCTATTGTGGATTCGGATTCCATGGTCTAAGATAGTAACCGATTACTATCTTAGACCATGATCATGGATGCACATTCAAAACACCTTCCGGCTGAGGAGCGCCGCGCCGTGACCGTCGAGGCGGTCGTCGATCTGGCGGGTTCCCGCAACCCGAGCGAGATCACCACGGCTGCGATTGCCAAACACATGAACCTGACGCAGGGGGCGTTGTTCAGGCATTTTCCGACCAAGGAAGCCATCTGGCTGGCGGTGATGGAGTGGGTGGCCGACCGTCTGCTGAGCCGGATCGATCAGGCGGCGCATGGTATCGATTCGCCGCTGGCCGCGATGGAGGCGATGTTCCTGAGCCACGCGGAGTTCGTGGCAGAGCACCCAGGGGTTCCACGCATGATGTTTGGCGAACTTCAGCGCGCCGAATCGACGGCCGCCAAGCGCATGGTGCAAACCCTGATCCAGCGTTATGGAGAACGCCTGCATCGGCTCATCGAGAAGGGCAAGGCCAGCGGCGAGTTGTCCGCCACGCTGGATAACGAGGCAGCCGCGACGCTGTTCATCGGCACGATACAGGGCCTGGTCATGCAATCGCTGCTGGCCGGCGACGTGGAACGCATCCGCCGCGATGCGCCTCGGGTGTTTGCGATTTATCGACGCGGCATCGGGAGCGCGCCATGAAACTTTTGCCCTTGCAAGGCCGTACCCTGGCGCTTCTGGCCGTCGTCGTGCCGTTGCTGGCCCTTTTCGTCTATGTTGCCCTGCGCTCCGGGCCGCTGGCGCCGGTGGCCGTGACAGTCGCCGACGTGGAATCGCGCGCGATCGCACCGGCTCTGTTCGGCATCGGCGCCGTCGAGGCGCGTTACACGTACAAGGTCGGTCCCACGTTCGCCGGACGGCTGAAACGTCTTGAGGTTCAAGTCGGCGACCGCGTGAAGGCCGGACAACTGTTGGGAGACATGGACCCGGTCGATCTCGATGATCGGATCCGATCCCAGGAATCGGCGGTCAAGCGCACCGAAGCGGCCTTGCGTGAAGCGGAGGCGAGGCATATCCATGCCCAGACGCAGGCGAAGCGCTATGCGGAGTTGCTTGCCGTCCGTGCGACCAGCGAGGAAATCGCCACGACCAGACTTCAGGATGCGCAGATCGCCGAAGCTGCATTTGCCGCCGCGCGCGAAGAGGTCGTCCGTGTGCGCTCCGATGCCCGGGCCTTGACGGCGCAGCGGAACAATCTGCGCCTGATCACGCCCGCTGAAGGCATGGTCACTGCACGCAATGCAGATCCGGGCACGACCATCGTCGCCGGCCAGGCGGTGGTGGAAGTGATCGACCCGAAGAGCCTGTGGGTCAACGTGCGCTTCGACCAGATCAGCGCGGCGGGGCTCGCCGCCGGGCTGCCGGCGCGCATCGCCTTGCGTTCGCGCAGCGGACAAACCCTGCAAGGCCGCGTGCTGCGGGTGGAACCCAAGGCCGATGCGGTGACCGAAGAAACGCTGGCCAAGATGGCCTTCTCGGCTCAGCCCGAGCCCTTGCCGCCGGTCGGCGAACTGGCCGAGGTCACGGTCGATTTGCCGGCACTTCCGGACGCCCCGGTCATCCCCAACGCCGCCGTCCGTCGCGAGGGCAACAGGATCGGCGTCTGGCGGATCGTCGATGGCGATTTGCGCTTTACGCCGGTCAAGCTCGGCGCCAGCGATCTCGACGGCAACGTGCAGGTGCGCGAAGGCCTCAAGAGCGGCGACCGGGTGGTGACGTACAGCGAAAAAATTCTGACCGCGCAGAGTCGAATCCATGTGGTCGAGCACATTCCCGGTGCGGGGTTGCCGCGATGATCAGCCTGGCCGGTCGCGACATCCTCCATTCCTGGGGCAAGTTCGTGTTCACCGGTATCGGCCTGGGACTGCTGATCGGCGTGACCCTGACCATGGCCGGGGTGTACCGGGGCATGGTGGATGACGGCAAGGCGCTGCTCGACAACAGCGGCGCCGATCTGTGGGTGGTGCAAAAAGGCACCTTGGGCCCTTACGCGGAATCATCCAGCATCCATGACGACGTGTATCGCGGCCTCCTCGCCATGCCGGGAATCGCCCGTGCCGCCAACGTGACCTATCTGACCATGCAGGTGCGCCGTGACCAGGATGACATCGACGTGCGGGCGATGGTGGTCGGCATAGCCTCCGGCGAGCTGGGGTCGCCGGGCTGGCCGCCTTATCTCGTCGCGGGACGGCAGATCACGCGCGGTCACTACGAGGCGGTGGCCGACATCGCCAGCGGTTTCAAGCTGGGGGATCGCCTCACCATCCGGCGCAATCATTACACCGTCGTCGGGCTGACCCGGCGCATGGTGTCATCCAGCGGCGACCCGATGGTGTTCATCCCGCTCAAGGATGCCCAGGAGGCGCAGTT
>CAZCPD010000005.1:0-35924 GCA_964500425.1 uncultured Rhodocyclaceae bacterium | reverse complement strand
GGCCGGGTCCATCTGGTAGGTGTATTTGTTGCCGGCGCCGAGGTTGCCGGCCGAGCCGACGGCGTCGCGGAACGGGCCGTAGAAGGCCGAGGCGTACTTCGCCGAGTAGGCGAGAATGCGCGTGTAGATCTGCTGATGCGCGTCGAGTTCGGCACGGATGCGCGCGACGCGGCCGTCCATCATGTCCGAAGGCGCGACGACGTCGGCGCCGGCCTGGGCCTGGCAGAGCGCCTGCTTGGCCAGCGCTTCCAGCGTCTCGTCGTTGAGCACGTAACCGCGCGGGTCAGCCGGGTCGATCAGGCCGTCCTGGCCATGGCTGGTGTAGGGATCGAGGGCGACGTCGCAGATCACGCCGAGTTCGGGCAGTTCGCGCTTCAGGGCGATGACGGTGCGCGCAACGAGGCCGTCGGGATTCCAGGCCTCTTCCGCGCCGGGCGACTTGAGGCCGGCGTCAATGACGGGGAACAGGGCCAGCGCCGGGATGCCCAGCTTGAGGGCGCGCTCGGCTACGGGCAACAGGCGATCCAGCGTCATGCGCTCGATACCGGGCATGGAGGCGACGGACTCGGTGCGGCTGGCGCCGTCAAGGACGAAGACCGGATAGATCAGATCGTTGGCGGTCAGGACGTGCTCGCGCATCAGACGCCGCGAGAAATCGTCGCGGCGCATCCGCCGCATCCGCGTGGAAGGAAAGACTCCCTTGATAATCATGGTGTTAATCCTGAACAATAATTTTCTGGAACTTTTGCTGCAATCGCCTATCTTAAGAAGTGATGGTTCCTGACCATCCCCGCTTTCCCTCCTTAAGCGGGCTAACCTGATTCGATTCTTGCAAATCAGGTCGAATGGCTCCCGGTTTCCCCCCCTTGACCGGGAGCCATTTCTTTTTCCTCCGCATCGCCTTCTTCTGCCTCGCCGAAACAGCCGGCCAGCCATTCGCCGACCACGGCCTCGGTTTCCTCGATGCCGGTTTTTTTCAAACTGGAGAAGAGTTGCGCGGTGATCTGCCCGCCATAGACGGCGATCGCCTCGCGGACCTCGCGCAACGTCTGGGTCGCTTCCTGGCGGGTGAGCTTGTCTGCCTTGGTCAGCAGGATGTGAATCGGGTTGGCGGTCGGCACGAACCAGCCGATCATCTGCATGTCCAGCTCGGTGAGCGGCCGCCGCGCATCCATGATCAGCACCAGCCCGATCAGGTTCTGGCGCTTCTTGAGATAGTGTTCGAGCAGCGCCGCCCATTTCTTGCGAATTTCTTCCGGCACGGCGGCATAACCATAGCCCGGCAGATCGACGAGGCGCGCCCCGCTCGGCAAGCGAAAGAAGTTGATCAACTGGGTGCGCCCCGGCGTCTTGCTGACAAAAGCCAGGCGGGTGTGGCCGACCAGGGTGTTGAGAGCGCTCGATTTACCGGCGTTGGAGCGACCGACGAAAGCGATTTCAGGCGCGTTCGGCGAAGATGGCGGCAAGCCGCCCGGTTTTGCGACTGAAGTCTCGAAAACGGCGTGACGGAACAAACTGGACGGCGGCATGGGAGGGCGGCGCGCGGAAAGCGGCGAAGGGAGGCCGAAACAGGCAGGATGGTATAGAATATCAGGATTTAGCGATCCAAGATTCGAGGAATTCCACAATGAAACGCTTTACGCTGTTGCTGGCCGCCGCCATGTCCGTTGCGACACTGTCTGCCATGTCCGTGTACGCTGCCGGGCCCGCTCCCGCCAAGGCTGACCCGATCAAGGGCAAGGAGATTGCTTCGACCGTTTGCGGCGCTTGCCACAACCCGGATGGCAACAGCGTGATTCCAGCGAATCCGAAGCTGGCTGGCCAACATCCCGAATACCTTTTCAAGCAGATGAAAGACTTCAAGGCGGCCGATGGTGGCACGCCGGCACGCGTCAATGCCGTCATGAACGGCATGATCGCGGCCTACGACGAAGCCCAGTTGCGCGACATTGCCGCTTATTTCGCGAGTCAGCAGCAGAAGCCCGAAACGGCGAAGAACCGCGACACCATCGAGTTCGGCCAACGCCTGTATCGCGCCGGCAATGAAAGCAAGGGACTGCCCGCCTGCGCCGGTTGCCACGGCCCGACGGGCGCCGGCATGCCTGCGCAATTCCCGCGCATCGCCGGCCAGTTTGCCGAATACACCGAAGCGCAGTTGAAGAACTTCCGCGCTGGCGCCGAAGAGAGCGCCCCGACCGATGCTGCGCGCACCAACGATCCGAACAAGATGATGCGCATGGTCGCAATCAAGATGACCGACAAGGAAATCAAGGCCGTCGCCGATTACGTCGCCGGGTTGCGCTGAGCGGACGCGTCGATCCGACGCTGCGCAGGAAGCAGGAAGGGTGGCCGCGAGCCACCCTTTTTTTCGCTCTGAAACTTGCCGATTAGCGTGAAAGTCGCGTAAGCGACTCTGGAAGCTCCCCTCTCCCTGACACGGGGAGGGGTTGGGGGTGAGGGAAACGGACATGACTTTCATGCTTCGGGATGTCTTCTTCAAAGTCATGTCCGTTCGGACGAACCAAATTCGGGAAGACGAATCTCAACGCTCAGGGAGCAAGGAGATGAAGGACATTGGCGCGCCCGGTCGGCGTCGGAAAGGAATGGATCATGCTGCTGAAACATTCGAGCGATATTGCCCCTTCGGAGATCACACCACGTGCCGTTTATGAACAGCGTCGTGACTTTCTCCAGGCCACCGTCGGTGGCATGCTGCTGACAGCCCTTGGCGTGCATGAATCGGCGGCCGCCGAACCGCCGCGCGGCAGATTCGGTCCGTACTCCACCAGCGAGACGCCGACCCCCTTCAAGCATGTCGCCGGCTACAACAACTTCTACGAATTCGGCAGCGACAAGAGCGATCCGGCGCGCTACGCCCATACGCTGAAAACGCAGCCGTGGACGGTGACCATCGACGGCCTGGTCAAAAAACCGAAAACCTTCGCCGTCGACGACCTGATCAAACTGGCGCCGCCGGAAGAGCGCATTTACCGGCTGCGCTGCGTCGAGGGCTGGAGCATGGTCATCCCCTGGTTGGGCCTGCCGCTGGCGACCGTGCTCAGGCAGGTCGAGCCGCTCGGCAACGCGAGATATGTCGAGTTCATTTCCGCGGCAGACCCGGCGACCATGCCCGGGGTGCGCACGCGCCTGCTCGACTGGCCATATCGAGAAGGGCTGCGCCTCGACGAGGCGCTGCATCCGCTGACCCTGCTCGCCACGGGTCTCTATGGCGAAGCGCTGCCGAAGCAGAACGGTGCGCCGCTACGCCTCGTCGTCCCCTGGAAATATGGCTTCAAGAGCGCCAAGTCGATTGTGCGCATCCGCTTCGTCGAGCAGGAGCCGCTGACTTCCTGGATGCAGGCAGGGCCGCGCGAATACGGCTTCTATTCCAACGTCAATCCCGCGGTCGACCACCCGCGCTGGAGCCAGGCGACCGAGCGGCGCATCGGCGAGTTTCTCAAGCGCAAGACGCTGCCCTTCAACGGCTATGCCGATCAGGTCGCCGGCATGTACACTGGCATGGATTTGCGAAAGTACTTCTGATGACTGCACCCATCGATCCGGCGGCGCGAGCGAAGCACCCCGCCACGCCGACGCCGCGACAACTGAGGCTGCTCAAGGTCGTGCTGTTCATCGCCTGCCTGGCGCCGGTTCTTCAGCTGGCCTGGGGCGCGCTGCACGATGACCTCGGCGCCAATCCAGTCGAATACGTGACGCGGGCGCTCGGCGACTGGACGCTCAATTTTCTCCTCATCACCCTGGCGGTCTCGCCGTTGCGCCGCTTCACCGGCTGGCACTGGCTGATCCGGCTGCGGCGCATGCTCGGTCTCTACGCGTTCTTCTATGCCGTCCTGCACCTGACGACCTATCTCTGGTTCGACCAGTTCTTCGACTGGCAGGCAATCGCCAGGGACATCGTCAAGCGTCCCTTCATCACCATCGGCATGGCTGCCTTCGTGCTGCTGGTACCACTTGCGGCCACGTCCACCAACGCCATGATCCGCCGCCTCGGCGGCCGCCGCTGGCAGCAGCTGCATCGCTCGATCTATGTCATCGCCATTTTCGGGGTGGTGCATTATTGGTGGATGGTGAAACTCGATACGACCCAGCCGCTGCTGTATGCCCTGGTCCTCGCCGTTCTGCTTGGCATCCGCGCCCTGTGGCGCGAGCAGGAGCGCCGCCGTCAACTTGCTGGCGGCCCCGAGTTCCGGCCGCGCCTGTTCAAGCCGCGCGGCAAGGTAATTCCCATCAATCCCCGCTGAGTTCGCGCCGCGACTGTGCGCGCTGGCGCGCCCGCTCGGCGCGCTTGTCCTTGCGCCGGTGCGCACCGGCCTTCTTCTGCATGACCGCCGCCACCAGCGGATTGCGCGGCTTGAGATGGAGTTGCTTGGCGCGCTTCACGGCTGGTCTAGCCCCACGCGCTTTTCGAAACGAATGATGGCGTGGCCGTCGTCGGTCACCCGCGGCGCCGGCTTCCAGGCATGGCCGTAGACGATCTCGAAGCTCGCCGGCAACACACCGTCGGCGCGGCGTTCCGCATAGGCGCGCAACACGCGCCGCCAGTCGCGCCACGGCATTTGACCGAGCAGCGCATCGCGCACGCCAAGATGGCGCTGATCGCGCAGCAGGCCGCGCGCGGCGTGCGAACCGGCATAGGTCAACGTCAGCATCTCCATGTCCATCACGGGATCGGCGAAGCCCGCCGCCACCAGCATGTCGCCGATGTCGTGCATGTCGTGGAACCGGCGCAGCGGCGGCTCGATGCCGCAATCGCGGCAGGCGGCGCGCAACTCCTTGAGGGTATCGGGGCCTAACATGGCGAACATCAGCAGCCCATCGACTTCCAGTACGCGATGCATTTCGCGCAGCGCCGGTATGGGATCGTCGAGCCAGTGCAACATGAGGTTGGACCAGACGAGACCGAGGCTGTTGGCCGTCAGCGGCAGGGCGCGCGCATCCGCATTCACGAGGCGCGGTGCGCGACGCGTCAGGCGCTGCAACAAGGGAACGCGGCCCCACACCTGCTGGAGCATGGCCGGGGAGAAGTCGACGGCGACGGGCAGTGCCGCCGGATAACGCTGCTGCAGGTCGCGGATGCCGTCGCCGCTCGCGCAGCCAATGTCGGCGATGCGCGCTGGATTCAGCTTCACATAGTCGAGCCGCTCGCCCATGCGCCGACCCGTCTCGCGTGCAAGCACCGCCGCCTCGTCATAGGTGGCGGCAGCACACGAAAAGTCCTGTTTCATCACCCCGCCTCTCGTGCGACAAACCGAACCGAACGGGGCGGGCCGATCACATCGCCTTCAGGCCAAGCCGCGCGAACAACGCCTCGTCGCGCGCTGCTTCCGGATTGTCGGCGGTGAGCAGCTTGTCGCCATAGAAGATCGAATTCGCGCCGGCCAGGAAGCACAGCGCCTGCAATTCATCCGACATTTCCTGACGGCCGGCGGAAAGGCGCACCAGGCTCTTCGGCATGGTGATGCGCGCGCAGGCGATGGTGCGCACAAATTCGAAGGGATCGAGCGGTTTAGTGTCGGCGAGCGGCGTGCCGGGCATTGGCACGAGGTTGTTGATCGGCACCGAGTCGGGCGGCGGATTCATGTTGGCGAGCTCCGCGATCAAGTCGGCGCGGCCACGGCGCGTCTCGCCCATGCCGACGATGCCGCCGCTGCAAACGCGGATGCCGGCCCGGCGCACCTTGTCGAGGGTATCGAATCGATCGGCCATGCTGTGCGTGGAAACGATCTTCACATAGTGCTCGGGCGAGGTGTCGAGGTTGTGATTGTAGTAGTCGAGACCGGCTTCCTTGAGTTCATCGGCCTGGCCTTCCTGCAGCATGCCGAGCGTGACGCAGGTTTCCATGCCAAGGTCCTTGACGGCCCGGATCATGTCCTTGACCGCGCCGAGATCCTTCTTCTTCGGGCCGCGCCAGGCCGCGCCCATGCAGAAGCGTGTGGCGCCCTTTTCCCTGGCGGCCTGGGCGGCGGCGACCACTTCGTCGAGCGGCAGCAGGGCTTCGCGTTCGACCTCGGTCTTGTGATGTGCCGACTGCGAGCAGTAGCCGCAATCCTCGGAACAGCCGCCGGTCTTGATCGACAGCAACGTCGAGCGTTGCACGGCGTTGGCGTCGAAATTGGCGCGATGCACCTGCTGAGCCTGGTAGAGCAGATCATTGAACGGCAGCGCGTACAGGGCCTCGATCTCGACCCTGGTCCAGATGCGCGCTGGCGCCGCGGATGGAGTGGCAGAGGACTGAGCGTCGATTTTGGCGATGGAAGCGGTCATGGGGGATGGTTGTCTGCGAGAATGAAAAAAGGCGGAGTTTCCTCCGCGCTCGCGCGATTGGTCACGCGAGGCAAGCTTCAGAAGGAAGGCGAGGAGCCAAACTTGGCAATTTTACCCCAGTTCGCCCGGACTCTGGCGCGCGGCGCAGCGCGTGCCGCCGCTGCATTGCTCCCGCAGGACTGCTTTCTGTGCGGCGCCGCCGCCGGTGCTACCCTGCTCTGCCCTGCCTGCGCCAACGACCTGCCCTGCCTCTCCGGCCCAAATTGCCCCATCTGTGCGCTGCCGACACCAACGGGCGCAGTCTGCGGCGCCTGTCTCAAGCAAGGGCCGCATTTCGATGCGACGCGAACGCGCTTTCGCTATGGATTCCCGCTCGATCGGCTGGTGCAGGCGCTCAAGTATCACCATCGCCTGGCCGTCGCAGGCTATTTTGCCGAGGCCCTGCTGGAGGTCGCACCGCCGGAAGCGGCAGCCGGCGACCTCATGATGGCGCTGCCGTTGTCCGGGCAGCGCCTTGCCGAGCGTGGCTTCAATCAGGCGCTGGAAATCGCCCGCCCCCTGGCGCATCGGCTCGATTTGCCGCTGGCGGTTGAAGGCTATGCGAAATCGTTCGACACCGCGCCACAGGCCAGCCTGCCCTGGAAGGAGCGCCAGAAGAACATCCGCGGCGCCTTTGAATGCGCACTGGACCTGAGCGGCAAGCATGTGATCGTGATTGACGATGTCATGACCACCGGTGCCACCCTGAACGAGTTCGCCCGCACCCTGAAGAAACATGGCGCAGCCCGGGTCACCAATTGGGTCGTGGCGCGCGCGATCCGGGATTAAGCCGAGGAAGATCAGCGCAGCTTCTTGTCGAGGGCTTCGGCCATCGCCGGCGTCAGGCCGCCCAATGTCTGGGCGCGCTTGTAGGCATCGATAGCCTCGGCGGACTGATTGTCCGCATCCAGGGCATTGCCCAGCGCATACCACCAGCGCCCTTCCCGCGGCTTGATCTGCAGCGCCGCCTTGAAGCGCTGGGCGGCTTCGCGCGGCTTGTTCTGATGTTGCAGCAGGACGGCGGCGAAGCCCTGATACTCGGCGTTGTGCTCGGCATGCGCCTGGTATTTGTTCAGGATTTCCAGGGCTTCCGCGGCATTGCCGCGCTCAACCTGGATACGTGCCAGCGCCATGGCCCAGCCGCTCTGCTCGGGCATCAGATCGAGTCCATTCTTCAGCAAGGCCTGTGCATCGTCCCATCGCTTCTGCTCGACGAACACCCCGAGCAGCGCATGGCGCGCCGCGGCATGCCGCGGATTCTCCTGAAGGGCAGAGTGCAGGCGGGCTATCGCTTCGGCAACCCGCCCCTGCTTGAAGGCATGGATGCCGTTGCGGAAATCGACGTCGCCGGGTTCGCCACGCTCGACCTTTTCGATCTGCCCGTGTCTCTCCCCCTTCCGGATTTTCTCTTTCCCCACCGTCTCCACCGGCGCCCCCGCATGCGACTCTTTCTGGATCGATGGTGGACCGCCATTGGCGGACAGTTTCAGTGCCGGCGAGCCATCCGGCTTGCTGTCGGAGCTCGGCGACTCCCTGGATACCTTCGCCGCAAATGTCAGCATCTCGTCGAGTCGCAGGGCAACGGATGCTGCCACCACCTGCCGCTGTGCTGCCTGCTTCGGGGCCGCCGCGGACGATTTTCCCATGCCGGGCGGCGTCAACGGCATGGCATTCGTCAATGTCGGCAGCGAGGGAACCAGTTCGTCGGCAAGAGCGGAGGAAGACGCGGGCGCGGTGACGGACGATGGAACGGGTGTCACGACAGCGCTTTCCGTGCGCGTCGGCACTGTCTCATGCGGCCATTGCGGCGCAAACAGCCAGGCGCCACCCCCCGCGGTCAGCAAGGCCGCGACGAGCCAGCCGCTTCGGCCAAGGCGCGCGCCCAAACTGGCCTCGGGAAGAGGCCGCACCTCGTCAGGCAAGGCGGATTCGGCCTCCGTCGCATGGCGCGCGTTCAGATCGCGCAGCATCTTGTTGATCAGACTCATGGCGTTATCCGGAATGAATTCCGCACCGTTCAGCCGAAAAGCCAGCGTGAGCCGACCTTGACGCCTTCGGTGTCACGCGCCGCGGCGACCACATGGCGAGCCTCAACGATCGCCTTGCCTTCGCCGAAGGCCGCCAGCAGGGACTTGTTGGCGAGAATGTTCACCAGGCGGGGAATGCCCCTGGAATAACGATAGAGGCGGCCCGCTGCGCCGCGCGAAAACAGAGGCACGCCATGATGCCCGGCCACCAGGAGGCGATGGTTGAGATAATGCTCGAATTCTTCACGCCGCAGCGCGGGCAGATGGTAGTGAAAGGCAATGCGTTGCTGTAGCTGGCGTACCGAGGGGTCGGCGAGGTTGCGATCCAGTTCGGGCTGGCCGAACAGCACGACGTGAATCAGCTTGTTCTTTTCCGTTTCGAGATTCGACAGCAAACGCAAGGCTTCGAGACTCTCCAGCGGCGCGGCCTGCGCCTCGTCGACACAGCAGACAACCGTCTTGCCCTGTTTGGAGAGTTCCAGCAGCCGCTGGTTGATGTGCTTGATCAACTGGAATTGCGACTCGCCGGCGTCGAGCTGCAGGCCGAGTTCCTCAGCGACCGCAAGCAGCAGCGGCAAGGGGGCAATCGACGGGTTGGGCAGATAAACGGTGAAGTATTCATCGCCCAGCGTGGAGAGAAAGCGCCGGCAGAGCAGGGTCTTGCCGGTGCCGACTTCGCCAGTGATCTTGATGAAGCCTTCGCCACTGCCCAAGCCGATCAGCAGCGTATTGAGTGCTTCCTGATGCGCCGTGGCCGAATAGATGAAGCTGGTATCGGGCGTGATTCCGAAGGGCCGCTCGGTCAGACCGAAATGCGCGAGATACACGTGTGGCGCCTCGGCGCGATCCGATGGATGGGATTACTCATTCGTCGGCCCAGGCAACGCAACCGGCTGCGCGACCGGTTGCAAAACCGGTTGCGCCGCGGGTGCTGGCGCCACGCGGGTGGCAGCCGAGGTCTGCCGGCTCTTGTGCAAACTCAATCCCTCGACGCGATCGCGCACACCCTGCAGATCCTCCTGCCAGACCCTGTCGTTGTTGATGATCGTCGGCTTGATCAGGATCACCATTTCGGTCTTGCTCGCGGAGGCATTCCGCTGTCCGAACAGGAAGCCGAGCGACGACTCGCCGACACCAGGCAGTTGCGAACGGGCCTGCGTCTGCTGCTGCTTCATCAGGCCACCGATGGCGACGATGTTGCCATCCTGAACGCGCACGATGCTATCGGTTTCGTTGATTTCGCTGGACGGCAGCGGCAGCTTGAAAATGCCGCCGTTGGAACCGAGGTCGATGACTTTCTCCACCTCGGTGACCGAGCTGACCGCCGGATGAACATGCAGAATGATATTGCCTTCGTCATCAATCTGCGGCGTCACGTCAAGCGAAATGCCGGAGAAGAAAGGCTGCAACGTCACCGTCGGTGCGGTGCCGGCGACCGATGTCGTCGTCGGAGTGCCCCCGGAAACATTCACGACGAACATGTCATCGGTACCCACCTTCAGCACGGCTTTCTGGTTGTTGAGGGTCGCGATACGCGGACTGGACAGCACAGCGACATCCCCCTGGGTTTCCAGGAACGACAGCAGTGCTGCAAAGTTCGCCGTCTGGAAGGCCAGACCGACAAAGCCATTCGTCAGAGAATTGGTCACCGCCGTGCCATTCTTGCCTGGCGTCACCTGCAGGCTGGAGGCGGATTGCAGAGCCGTGGTGGTGTTCATGTTCGCCGACGGGCTGAGTACGCCCACCGCGCTGCGGCCGTTCCGGACGGTATTGAATATCGACCAGTTGATCCCCGATTGTGCGCCATTGCTCAAGGTCACCGCGATGATCTTGGCCTCCAGCATCACCTGCCGTTCAACCACCAACTGGGTGGCCTTCAAATAATTTTCGACGTTGCGCATCTCGGTCGGAAGCGCGCGCACGACGACCACACCCGACATCTGATTGACGATCACGCTGCGGCCTTCGGTATTGCCAACGATGGCACCGAGCGCGGTATTCAGATCGCGCCAGAAATCGGCGTCGGAACTGGTGCTGACACGACTGGTGTCGGAGCCCTTGGCACCGGCGCCAGACGACGAAGACTGCGACGACGATGACGAGGATGACGACGACCCGCTGCTGCTCGAACCGCTGCCGGACGACGACATCGCCGTCGAAGCGACGCGCAGGTCGCTCGTTCCCTGGCGGCGACTGGCGAGATAGTTGATCTGGAACACCCTCGACTGCAAGGTGTTCGCCTGGATGAAGATGCGCGTCCCCTGTATCTTGTATTCGTAACCGTACAGTTCGCGTATGGTATCCAGCGCTTCCTTGATGGTGACGTCCTTGAGATTGACGGTGATTGTCCCCGCCAGATCCGACGGCAGCAGCATGCTGTAACGCGTTCCCGTCACCAAAGCCATGAACACCTGGCCCGCGGGGGCACCGACCACCGACAGATCGAAACGCGCTTCGGCGTCCGTCTGGAGTTTCGGCTCCTCGATCTGCAGCGGCGGCATCAGGGCAGGGTCGATGGCCTCACTCGGCGCCTTGCGTTCGGCGGCAGCGCGGCCTAGATCCTGATTGAGGCGTTCGTTGATATCACCATGCTTGACAAGCGGCAGCGCGCAACCCGTCAGCAGCATTGCGCCAAGAATCGCGACGCTAGTCCGCTGGACATGAACGTGCGCCTTGAAGTTTCCGCCGGAGCGCGCAGTCGTTCGCTTGCGCGGCGCACTGGCGGATTCGTTGGCATCGGCGCTCTGAACCTGGGCCGCCAAAGAATGTCGAGAGAATGCGAAATCAGTCATGGCGGATTCACTTCGTCAATTTGGGTTTCATCTTTTTCTTCGGGCCGGGCTTCACTGTTGCTTCGAGCGGCGGAATGATGGCCTTCCGTTCAACCCCTGGCGTCAAGTGCAACATCTCCATGCCATTCGGCCCCTGCAAAACGGCTTCGCTTTCGTTCAGCTTGACCAGGCGGGCTTCTCCAACCATGCCGCCGAGCTGAACGGTCTGGCCATTAATGACAGCCAGAGGCTTTTCCCCCTTGCGCATGATGACGGTCTGCAAGCCGGCGGGCGCCGCTTTTTCTGCTTTATCCGACTTCCCCTCATCCGCCGGTGCGGGCTCGGCCAGAATCGCCGGCGGCCGGGTCGGATCGGGAAGAGAATCACCGGAGGGACGCCCTGCATCCTGTCCATGAACCAAACCGGCGACACCAAACATGGCGCCAAGGTACAGCATACGGAAAAAAACGCTCAAACGACCAGCCATTGCTTGTCCAGACTCAAAGTGTAAACCGTCAGCGTCAGCACGCAGCGGGGGTGTTTTTCGACGGTCAGTTCGATGCTGCCCCACATCATGCGTTGCGGCATTTCCTCCAACTCCGCCAGATACGTCAGCAAGTCATTGTAACTGCCCGCAATGCGAATCTCGATCGCATGCTTGTAGATGTTGGTCACGGAAATATCGCCGGACACCGAAACCGGCTTGCGTATTGCCCTGATTTCCTTGGCATCCTTGTCCTTGCCATCCGCTTTCTTTCCGGGCTCAGGCTGGTCGATGAGCGGCGCGGGGGGCAGGGTGCGCAGCGAAAGCAATTCAAGTTTGCGATTCCGTGCCAGCAGGCCTTCGAGAAAAGCCTGCATCTTGTCAGGCATCACCAGCCTGTCCTGGATGTTGCGCAGGCGCATGTCGATCGCTGCCATGCGCTTGCGAACCTCCTGCAAGGCGCCCCGATTGCTGGCATCGGGATCCTTGAGCTGCGCCTGGATGGCGCTCATCTGCGTTTCAAGACTTGCCAGTTCGTTCTTGATCTGGGAAATTCGCTTGGCTTGTACCGTCTGCCGGGTCAATTGAGGATCGACCAGGAGAAGATAGCCAAGCAGCAAGCCGCCTATCAGCACCGCAGCGGCAATCGTCATCCGCTCACGATGCGCCATGGCATCGAAGCGCTCAGCCAGATCCAGAAACTTGTCCTTCACTGGAGAATCTCCAAAGTGCTGGCGGCTTTCGCCGAAGAAACGCCCCCTGCGGCCGCCCTGGATGCGTCTGCAGGCTTGGTGCGCAGGACAAACTCGACGAAAGCGGGAGGCGCGGAAGCTGCCTCCGCGCCGGGCGCCCCGCCCGCCGGCTTGCCGTCTCCCCCCACCCCGGGACGTTGAATGATCAACGAAGAGAAGCTGCGCCCCTGAAATGCCTTCTCGGAATTCAGGCGCCGGATGTATTCCGGCAACGCCGTCGAATTCAGCATGTTGCCACGTATCTCCATCTCTTCCCCGGACGCATGCAGGTTAAAGCCACTCAGCCACAAACCATTCGGCACCTGCCGGGCAAAACCACGCAGGAACTCGGCAAACCCTTGATTGCCGTGAAGATCCTTCCCCTCGAGAGCCCCGATGACCTCTTCGCGCAGATTCAGCATCGCTCGCGAGTTCGACAACTCATCAAGGAGCTCCGGATTCGGCTTGAGGTCCGACATGCTCTTGCCCATTTCCAGCAGGCGATCCTGAGAAGCCTTTAATTCGGCTGCGCGCTTGTCGGCCTCGGACTGAAGAGCGGCTGCCTGCTGCCCTACCAACGTGGACACCGTCATGAGCAGAACAAGAACGAGGCCAACCGCGATGGCCAACGGCTTCGCAGTTAAAAGATCGCGTTTCTTGCGCAGCTCGAGATTGAGCAGATTGATCTGCTGGGTCATGTCAGCCGCCTCATTCGCGCAACGCAGCGCCGAGCACCTTGAGGCATTTCGCCTGGCGGGCAGGTTGGGAAAGATCAGGAACCAGACTGATGTCAAGCACTTCGGCGAGATCGAGTTCACCGACCGGCAGGGATAGGTAATCGCGCAGATAGTCCATCAATCCGGCCACGGTGGGCAAGGGCGAGAGCAAAAGGCGCGTCACCGAGATATGTCCATGGAGCCTCTCGAAATTATCCAGGGAACGCTGAGTTTCCAGGCCGATGCGATCGAACAATTGCTGACGCCAATCAGCCTCCGCCCCCTCGAGCTTGCCCAACGAAATATCGATCTGACGCACGGCATAGAGTTCGCCGCGAAAGGTGAACGCCAGCGTAATGCGCTGATCATCAAACGCCAGCATCGCCAGACCACGATCCTCTTCTTCATACAAGGCCGCGATATTGCGGATGGCCGCTTCGGGGATGTCGATGGCTTCGAGCCTGACTCCGGCGTCGTCGAACAACGCCATCCGTTCCGCGATCAGAGCATCGTCCGCGGCAACGACCAACCCCTGGCGGACCCGCGCAGCACGCCCGGCAATGCCCGGAACTTCAAGGAGGTCCAGCGTCATCGACTCGGCCGGATATTCGACGAGGTCCTTGATGCGCCAGCGCACCGCCTCCTTCATTTCATCGGGCGGCACTGCCGGCAGTTCGACCTGCAACAGCTGATACTCACCCGGCGTCAACAAGGCATTGCAGCGGCACTGACTCAACCCGAAACTCTTGGCGACCCCACGCAAGGCCGCGAGATCCCCACCCAGCCGCGGCTCGGAGTGCAACATGAGAACCTCGGGTTTTGCTCCCGGGCGACGGCGAACGTGGGCGACGGTCAGCGTATCCGCGTCGAATGCTGCGGACACCCAGCCATCCTGCAGTTTCGCCCGCAGGAACTTCTCGCGCAGCAAAGGCAGCATCGACTTTACGGTTTCACCAATCCGCTTCACAAATCATTACCCATCCTGAAATTTGGGGCAGCCTGGTCACTCTAACCAAGGCTTCATTCATTCAATTGACGCAATACTGGGCAAATTACCCTGCGATTCTATGGGATAGAGGACGGAAACGACAACCTGCCGCCCAAGATTGCGCTGTCTTGCCCAAAATAACTGTTGTCGGCGAACGACAGTGCCGACCGGCTCGACATCAAGATGCATGCAGGAAACCGGCTGCCCGTCAGCAGGACTCGGCTCAATATTTCTCGCGCCGGTACAGGAAAGGGCTCTTCGCCGAGCCGAAATTGGCGCGTGCGGCGGGATCCTTATCATAACTGCCGCCACACCAGTTGCCGCGCAGCCAGTCAAGCGTCGCGGCGGCAGTCGTTGCTCCCATACCGGCGGAACATGAATTACTGCCCACCGTGGAACCGAGATTGACCGCAAGGTCAGTACTGCCGACGGAACCGACTGCGCGCGCGGGAATCCTGATGGACGCCAGCCCGCCGGCGAATGCCGTCGAGGTCAGGACGCCAAGATTGAGCGAGGTCACCGCGCCCTTGTAATTGCCGCTGGCGACACGTGATGCGGGGACGGCGGTACATCCGGTGTCATCGGTATTCAACGACCAGCCGCCGCCATTCCAGAACAACGTGCGGGCGGTCACGAACAAGGGCAGCAGTTCCGGGCCATAGGCATTGTCGAGCTTCAGCATGCCATAGCGGAAGCGATAGGTCGGCGAGGATATGGCCGCGGCGGGAATTCCGACCGCCACCCCATTCAGCCAGCTGATCTTGCCGCCATCGACGGCATCCGTCAGCGTCATCGTCAACTTGAAGCTCTCATAGGGCCCGAGCGGGGCGTTGGACGGTCGTACAAAGGTACGCGCGAAGGCGGCACTCGCCGGTGCTATAGCGCTCTCAGCCGAGTAGAAGCCGCCATCCAGACCACTCGCCTGAGCCTTCCAGGCAACCGCGTTCGGCAGGGCAAAGGCATTCGCGGCATCGAGCGCGATCGCGACACCACCATTGTCCGCAGTCACCGCAACCGTCGGCAATGCGGTCGCCACCCAGTTCGACCACATGCGCGTCATCTGCCCCCTTTCGGCATTCGCCGCCTTCAAGCTGATCTCGACGGTCAGGTTCGGATCGCCCATGTAGGTAAAGGCATTGGCGCCTCCACTGCATCGCGGGGTGATCTGCAACATGGCCTCATAGTGGTCCGGACGGAAGCGCGGCGAAGTCAGCGACGCTGCCCCCACCAGACAACCATACTTGCCGCCGCTCAAGGTGTTCGATGCCGAATTCGACACGCAGTCGGCAGTCTGATCGCCCGAATCGCTGGTGTACGAGCTGTCGATCACAGTATCGGCCGGGAACGTCAGCGTGCCGAAGTCGTTGTAATAAAAGGTGCCCGTGGCCACGCCGCTAACCGCCGCGCCGAATCCACTGCCCGCAGCCCACGACAAGGTGCGCAGATTCGCCGGCGCAACCGGCGGACTGGTCGATGGGTTCGGCAGTGCGCTGATTGCGGCGCCACTCCAGTCGGCAATGGTCTTGGCGGAATTCAGCTGCGGGGTTCCGGTATAAGCAGTCAGGGTGGTCGATGCCGAGTTCTTGGCCGTGGCGGTGATCGTCATGCCGGTCTTGGTGCCCAGGGTGCCATTCGGATTGGCGGCCGTCCCTGCCGCAGCCACCCCGCCGGGATCGATGGCCGCCACCGAGAGCGCCAGCGATGCCGGACGTATGCTGAAATAGTCGGTCGAGTGATAGCAGTTGCCCAGCGCGTCGGTGATGCGCACCCTGACTTTCTTGGAGATGTTGTCGTAGCGCGCCGTGAAGGATTTCCGGCGCGTCCCCGTGACCGGATCGACCACGCTCAAGGTGGTGGTGTTGGTGTTTGTCGTCACCGAAGGCGCAGTAAAATACACGGTTCCCATCGATGACGCGGCTGTCGGACAAGCCCACGTAGCCAATGGCATCGTGGCGGCGTCGATCAGGTCGACCGTGACATTGCCCGTATAGGCCGACGGACCGACGACATCAAAATCGAACGTAGTGCCCGAAAGCTTGGTGAACAGGTTTGTTCCCTTGACCGATACCGGCGTCGTCTTCTCCACGGCATCGAAATAGGATGAGCAGCTGAGGAAAGTCACCGCGTTGGTGCAATTCACAGCGGCCGAAGTAGACGTGTCATAGCATTCCAGCGCGGCAACCGTCGGTGGGACCGACGCCAAGGAGTAGCTGAACGTCGTCGCTTCCGCAGTGGCGTCGAACAAGGTGATTCCGGACGACGAACCGACAAACGCCGTGGCCGGCGACGCCGTGAAGCCCGACCAGGTTCCCTTGGTCGCCGCTGGCCTCAGGGAAACCGTGAAAGGATACAGCGAAGCGCAGGTCGGATCGGTTGCCGCCGGCAACAGGCAGGCCTTGATGGTGACCGGCATCGCCTGACAGGTCAGCGCCGCCGTCCGGTCGAACTCGAAACGGTAGTGATCCGGCGGAATCTTGGTGCCGAAGAAAAATGCGCTTGTCCAGTCATGGTCTGCGCTGACATTCATGCCGAACTTGTATGACAGGTAGCCTATCGAGACGTTCGCCCATAGTCCAGGGTAGGCGGGCAACGACAGCTCGATACCTGTCGGCGCATCGGTTGGATCGCTGCCGTTGAAGGGGGCAATTTTCCACTTCTGCGCGCTGTCGCCTGAGTTGCAGGACGCAAAGCTGAGATAGGTGCCAGCTTTCGCCAGACATTTTGCGTTGACGCTGCTCTTGATCGTGTAGGTGGTATCGGCACCCGTGCCATCGGCAACCTGGATAAGCCAGGTATCGTTCGGATTGTCCGCATCCTTCATGCCGTAGGTGCGCGGCTGCTCGTCCTGCGGCGAGACGCCGCTGCCCGCGCCCAGCCAGGAATGCGAATCGGCTGCGGTCTTGGCACAGGTCAGTCCGCAGGTCATCAGCATGTCGAGGCCATTGAACGCCTTGAAGTTGAGCTTGATGCCGTCGTAGGCCCCTTCGTAATAGTTGTTGTTGGTGTTGCTGGTCAGCGAATATCCGGCATAGGTTGCGTCGCTGTTCGAGGAGTAGGTCACGACGCAGTCTGCGGAACTCGCGCCCGTCATCGTGATGGTCGCCGAGCTGGTGCCACCGCCCGTGCAATTGCCTGAGGAGGAAATCGTCACGTTGCCAACCGCAGCTGTCGCCGCCACCGGAAAGCTACTGCCGATCTCCGCATACGCCGGTGCCGCTACGGTGATGGTGATGGGATTGTTGAACTTGATGACGTCCCGTACATATACGGTGTCGAAATAACTCGAATCGGCCATGTAGTCGATGACGCACGGCGCCAGTGGCGTGATCGAGCTGTCCATCGTGATCGTCGCTGTGGTGTTGTGGTCGGAACACGTCGCCACCACGGAATACCACTGGCTCTTTGCGGTCAAGCTGCAGCTGCCGCTCACCGTGACATCGGTGATATTGCTGCACGAACTGAAATAGTCGGAACGTACATGCACTGACCAGCTATTGCCGTTGTTGGCCCCCGAGGTCGTCCGGGTGGTTGCCGCGGCATTGCACCCGCCGCCACTGTCGACATAAAAGGACGAGGAACCACAGCCACAGGTCTTGTCACTGATTGTCGACTGGCCGTTCGCCGCCGAAACCAGATCGAAGCCGTACCAGTGTGCCGGAAAGCAGTAGGCTTGCGCATGAGCAGCACCAGCGTGCCCCAGCATGAGAACAAGCATCGCTCCGAACAGCGCAAAACGCTGCCGCACGAACCCCATCAGAGCCAACCAGAAGGCGCCGCTGCCCCCGATCAACAGACGGAGGTCGCGCAATAAGACTCGGCCAATCAGATGACTTCGACGCGTGACATTCATGATTTAGCCCCCCTACCTACTGTGCTTGCGTAAGACCACATGGCGCGCGACCTGCGCATACCACACCAACCCATGCCTGCGTCCCCGCTCAAGCAAAACCACTGGCGTTTCAAGTATGTTACTACTCAGCACGAAATTGGAGGGGCACTAGCAGAATCGACTGCAAGGTGTGAAGTAAGTCACGTACCCGGCAAAAAAAGCGTCCGAACTTTCCTCGCAACTCCGTACCGCGCTATTGCAGGAACATTTCGGCCCGTCGCTCCACATAGAGTTCGGTTGGGTTGACCGTATTCGGACAGCTACCGCCAGCAGGTTGATTGCAGGCGGTAGCGGTTATCCGGAACACGCCGTTGCCCACGGCCCCGTCCTGTGCGCACAGCACTGTCACGGTAATGCCGCTCAGGGTGGTGGCACCCGCCGGCATGGTCAGATTGGTTGGCGCAGGGCACGCCGCTCCCACATTGGTCACGACGACCTGATACGCCCCCCATTCGAGCCCCGTGCGCGCCGCCTGGTAGGCGCGCACACCCTGCAGGTCCAGCGCGGAACCAATGTGCAGACTGTTCGAGATGCTGACAGCAAAGGCGCCCAGCGATGCCAGCACGACGAGCAGGAAGATCGCCGAAACCAGAGCGAATCCACGATGCGGCCTTCTCTTCATTGAGGGCTTCATGGCGAATTGTCCAGATGAATCTCGCGCATCAGGGTGACGCTTTCCGTGTTCGTGGTGTTCGTGGCATCGCGCAGCGTCAGGGTGACGCTGAGCACGCCATTGCGCTGTGATGCTGCCGAGTTGTATTCGACGACGCAACTGGCATTGTCGGCGATGGTGGCGCGATTTCCCGCCGTCAATGCCGCGATCGCTGTCGCTGGCGCCGCGTGGATACCATAGCCGGCATGCCGGTAGAAACTGCCCGGCGCCGTCGGACAGGCGTAGGTGATCGCCTGAACGCCCCCCGGCACGACGTGAAACCGGTTTGACGGCGAGGGCAGCGGCGGGGTCTGCATGGCAAAGACGTTCAAATCGCCCGCGCCGGGCAGCAGGGTCACCGTGCTGTTGGCGGCGACGGCAGGAGGAGGAGCGGCCACTCTCGCCAGGTTGCAGTTTGCCGGCACCGTCGCGGCGCCGCACAGATAGGCATCCGCCGGCTCATAGCTGTTGCCGTCGGCATCCCGACCTTGATTGTAGACGACGATGAAATCCCCCGCCGCGATCGCCGGGGCAGTCGGCATCGGTCCGACGACGTCGAACATGCAGTTCGCCGCACGAACGGTGCATGTCCTGACGTCGGAATAGTTCAACGGATTGGTCGCGGCGGTGGCATCGGATTCACTGAGATAGCCCCCCCCGCCGCTGGTCGGAATGAACTCGATGTAGATGTAGTTCACTCCGCCGCTGGCTTGTGTCGTGACACGCACGCTGTTGGGCAACGCCAGGGAAAGCTCACGCGAAAGACGCCGCAAGGCAAGATCGGCATTGTCGACCAGATCGCCCCGCAGGGCAGTGGCGATGTAACCCTCGACGGGCGCGGCAATGAATACCGCGACGATGCCAGACAGAATACCGGTGATGACGATGACCATCACCATCTCGATCAGGGTGAAACCACGCGTCCGATGACTGAATCCCAAAGATTTTGTCATAGGTGGCGCATCCAGCGGGTGCGATAACCCTCGAGGACCACATTCTCGCTAGTGCCGAAGTAACTCACGGTGACGCGGACGCGCAACACTTCTATATCATCCACCGTCGTCGCAGCCGAAGCGATGACGCCCAGAGTATCCGTGGCATTCAGCTCTATGGTCGCCCAATAACCTGGCGGAGAGAAGTGCAGGCCCGTCAGATCGGGAATCTGGCTGGTGGCGGATGATGGCGTACCCAGCGTCAGGGTAGTGCAGCTTGTCCCACCCGTGCCGACTTCGTTACAGTAGTTGCCGACATTGTTGAAGAAGCTGCGGTTTGCAACGGGTCCCGCCGGCTGGCCGAACCCCTGTATCATCGTGGCGCAGTTGTTCGGCGCGGCCCCAACCACGGCGTTGATGGCGGAACCGGCATTGGCGTCTTCCGGATCGCACACGGTGAAGGGTTTCGATGTCACTTCGTCGAGCAGCGACTCGGCAATCGACAGCATCTGCTTGCGCACCATCGGATCAGCGCTGGACGCCACCGTCACGTTGAGCACCGAAAGCACGCCGGCCAGCGCGGCGCCGACAATCGCGATGAACATGATCAATTCGATCAGCGAAAATCCGGATCGTGACCGTGCGCTCACCCGGCGTTCAATGCACATAGCCGGTCTCCGCTTCGATGGTAAGGGTCGAGGTGGTGCCCGTTGAACCGTCGGTGATGACGATCGCCGTACCGCCGCCCACGATCGGCCGGCCCTGGGCATCGAACTGGATGGTCAGCGGCAATCCCGGTGTGGAAATGGTGACATTACCGGGCGGAACGATGGTGTTGCTTCCCGACGGCAGATTGAGCGCGGTATAAGGACAGTTGCCGGAGTGATTCTCCGGCATGACAAGTTCCGCGGTGAGGGTCAAGGTGCTGCCGCTATCGAACACCAGACAGGTGTGCCTGCGTCGCGCCACGGCGGACTTGCGCGCGAAGGCCACTGCGGACTTGACCTGATCGCGGAAACCGACATCCTTGAAACCGCCCAACTGGGCGAATCGCGGCACGGCAAAAACCGCAAGAACACCGACAGCCACCATCACCACGATGAGCTCGACCATCGTGAAGCCGGAAACCGCGAAGGCCCAGCGCCTACCGCGCCGCATGACTCGATAGCGGATTGGGGCCAGAACAGCATCGGCATCGGCTTCGACCATCACCTTCTCGTCGCCTCTCGGCCACAAAACGGGCAGCTACCGAAGCCGGCAACCTGCACATCCCGAAGCCAGACAAAGATCTTGGTAGGGCTTGCTTTCAAGGCTTTGATCCTGGATATAACGGCTTGACCGCTGATCTCAAACGGCTTCAGTGTATCAACACCGATACATTAATCAACATGCGCCACGCCTTGGGCGACGCCATTGGCAGACGGCCTTAATCACTTGCGAATCAGATAGAACTCGAATTCCTTGCTTTCGGTTTCGCGGCTGGAAATCAGCTCATTACCGGTCTGCTGTGCGAATGCATTGAAATCCCGCACGGAGCCCGGATCGGTGGTCATGATGCGCAAGATCTGTCCGCTGCTCATGTCATTCAACGCCTTCTTGGCGCGCAGGATGGGCAGCGGGCAATTCAGGCCGCGAGCATCGAGGTCCTTGTCAAAGCGATTGGTCATGGTTTCTCCTTTTCCTGAATCATGAGTATCGTGAATCTTGAATAACGTCGTCGGTTTCGTCGCTACGCTGATCAATCTTGCAACGGCCTCAAGCGGCCAGCCAATGGCCGGACTTGCCGCCAAGCTTCTCGACAAGGCGAATGTTCTCGATGCGCATGCCGCGATCAACGGCCTTGCACATGTCGTAAATGGTCAGCAAGCCCGCGCTCACCGCGGTGAGCGCCTCCATCTCGACCCCAGTTCGGCCAAAGGTTTCGGCGGTCACCTCGCATGCGACGGAACTGCGCTCGGCATCGATCGTGAATTCGGCCGCGACGCGAGTCAAGGCGAGCGGGTGGCACAGGGGGATCAAGTCCGCCGTGCGTTTCGACGCATGAATCGCCGCAATCCGGGCAATGCCCAGCACATCGCCTTTCTTGGCGCTGCCGGACTGAATCAAGGCCAAGGTTGCCGGCTGCATCGAGATGCAGCCGGCGGCGCGCGCAACGCGATGGGTCTCGGCCTTTGCGCCGACATCTACCATGTGCGCCTGACCGGCGGCATCGAAGTGGGTCAAGGGTGAATCCGGGGAGCTCATGACTGATATTTCCTGTTCGGGGCAATTCCGGGCGAAATGCTTTCAAATCTGGACATTATGTCATAGCGGCGATCCGGCAAAGCTTACCGTTTGCGCCCGCCGACATCAAATCTCACAATATTGTTGCCGGGATCGCCGTGGAACGATTTTCTGAAAGGATTATCATATGCGGCATGAAAGCGAGAATGCTGATCCTGCTGCTGTGCATGACTCCCGCGGTACTGGCGGAAGGATTGCCGGATCTGGGCGAAAGCGCTCAGGTGGAATTTTCGCCGAGCGTCGAGAAGCGCACGGGGGAGTCCATCATGCGCGACATCCGCCTCCACGAACCGAGCTACATCAACGATCCCGAAATCAACGGCTACCTCAATCGTATCGGTTCGCGGCTGAGTTCGCAAAGCCTCGAAGTGCGCCAGGAGTTCGAGTTCTTCGCATTGCGCGACGCCACGCTCAACGCATTCGCCATGCCCGGCGGGTACATCGGCGTACACACCGGACTGATCATGGCGACTCGCTCCGAATCCGAACTGGCCTCGGTGCTCGCCCATGAAATTTCCCATGTCACCCAGCACCATCTCGCCCGCCAGTTGAGCACGCAAAGCCAGGGCCAACTGCCGATGCTGCTGGCCTTGGCGGTCGCGATCCTGGCGTCGCGCAATAACGCCGACCTGGCCCAGGGTGCGTTGATGACCGGACAGGCCGCCGCTATACAGCACCAACTCAACTATTCGCGCGATTTCGAGCGCGAAGCCGACAGGCTCGGCATCCAGTTGCTCGAACGCAGCGGATTCGACATCCGGGCCATGGCCGACTTCTTCGAGCGCCTGCAGAAATACGGCCGGCTCTATGAAAACAACGCTCCGGGCTATCTGCGCACCCACCCGCTCACCACCGAGCGCATCGCCGACATGCAGAACCGCATCCAGTCGCGCCCCTATCGGCAAGTGGCGGATTCACTCGACTACCTGCTGGTCCGTGCCAAGCTTAAGGCTCACGAAGGAACGGCGCGCGATGCAGTCGTCGACTTCTCGTCGCAACTGCGCGAGCGCAAATTCACCAGCGAAGTCGCCACCCGTTACGGCTACGCAATCGCACTGAGCCGCGACAAGAACTACACGGTGGCAGAACAGGAAATTGCCGAATTGCGGCGTTTAAAAGCCAATTCGCCGTTGATTGACACACTTTCCGCTGATTTGCGCAAGAAGCAAAACGATCTGACCGGCGCCTTAAGGATGCTGCGCGCTGCTCATGTTCGTCACCCTCATGAACGATCCATTGCCTATGTCCTGGTTGATACGTTGCTTGCCGCGGACCAGGCACAAGAGGCGTTGCGCTTCACTCGCGACGACCTGCAGGCGTACTCGAGTGACCCGCGCATGCACGAATTCCAGGCGCGCGCTTATTCCGTCCTCGGCAAGCGTGTCCAGCAACACCGTGCCCAGGCCGAAGCCTATGCGCTGAACGGCCAGCTATTGATGGCCATCGAACAATTGGAGCTCGCCCAAAAGCCCGGTGACGGCGATTATTTCGAGCTATCCCAGGTGGACGCCCGCTTGCGCGAATTCAAGCAGCGCCATGCCGAGGAAGTCAAGGAAAAAAAGAAATAATAACGACTTATCAATAGATTGACGACACACGCAACCCCATTCAAAGCACGAAGTTTGAAATAGCCGCTGTAGAGCTTCTATAATCCCTTCATATTTCCGCCTCAAGTTTTACCGTGCCGTGCCGTAACAAAGCGTAGAAACCTCTACGGATAAGGATCGCGCCATGAAAATCGACAGCTCAGTGAAATCGCTCGGCGGCCTCGCCGGCGGGGCACGCAAGGAAGCGGCCAAGCCTGGCGCATCGGCGCCGGCACAACCGGCGGCCGGACAAGGCGGAGGGGTGGAATTGTCCTCGCAGACCTCACGGCTACAACAACTGGCAAGCAGCCTCGCCAGTTCGCCGGTTGCCGATAGCACTCGGGTGAATGCAATTCGCGATGCCATCAGCGCCGGCACGTTCAAGATCGACGCCAGCAAGATTGCCGACGGCCTCATCGACAGCGTACGCCAGATGCTGGCCGCCCAGAAATAAAGAGACGGGCAGATTCGCGTGAATGCTACAGGCGGAGATGCGCGGCTTGCGCGGGTTATCACTGACGAACTGGCAACGTTGCGCGAATTCGTTCAGTTGCTACAAAAGGAGCAGGAAGCCCTGGCGGACGGCGACATCGATGCATTGATGCCGCTCAGCACCAAGAAGACCAGTCTTTCGGTCCGCCTCGGCCAATTTTCAGAGCAACGCCATGAAATACTGGCTGCCGCGGCATTTTCCAGGGATCGTGCCGGTATGGAAGACTGGCTGGCTCGACTGACTCAAAACAGCTCGACCGCTCTCACTTCCCGCAACGAATGGGAAGACCTGCTTGCCCTGGCTGCGGAAGCCCGCGCCTTGAACGAGACCAACGGCAAGCTGATTGGTACTCGCCTGCAACACAACCAGCAGGCACTCAACGCGCTGCTCGCCGCAGGCAATCAGGCAGCGCTCTATGGTCCTGACGGGCAGACCCGGACTGGAGGCAGCGGCCGTCTGTTTGGCTCTGCCTGAGAGAGGCGCCAGACACCCGCCGTGGCGGCAGCCATGCCACCCGGCAACCCTTCAGGGCCGTGATTCCGACCGCTCGCCTTTCACAATCGCCGACACGCTTTCCGCCTCGTCGGGTGTTTTCGACTCAATGGTGATGGCAACGCGACGGTTGCGGGCGCGCCCTTCCGGATCGGCATTGTCCGCCACCGGCCGCTGGTCGGCATAGCCTGTCGCGGTCAGGCGATTTGCGGCTACCCCGTTGTCGATCATCAAACGCACCACACTGGATGCCCGCACGCCGGACAACTCCCAGTTTGACGGAAATTGGGGCGTGGATATCGGCGCATTGTCGGTATGACCTTCCACCGTAATGGGGAAATCGGTCGGCGCCAGGATGCGCGCCATGGCACTCAGGGCATCCGCGGCCTCATTCCCGAGACGGGCGTCCCCCGGCAAGAACAACACGCTTGCGTTGATTTCGATCGTAATTCCCAGCGCGCCCTCGGTCACCCGCACCTGTCCGTTCTTCACCAAGGGACCGAGCGCCTCGTTGATCTCCTGCGCGATGTTGCGCATCTTCTGCCTGGTCTGGCGCTTGGCCTCCTCGACCTTTGATTTCGCGATCATCGGTGGTTTGCTTGGAACAATCATCGGCAGGACAAGCGTCGAACTGGGTGGCGCCACGGGAACCTGGGCGCCGCTGGTCGCACCTGGCACATTACGAAATGCCGAAACGATAGAATCGGACAGCACGCGATACTTGCCCTCATTCACTGACGAAACGGCATACATCACGACGAAGAAGGCAAACAGCAGAGTGATGAAATCCGCATACGAGACGAGCCAGCGCTCGTGATTCTCGTGTTCCTCCGGGGGACGTCGGCGGCGCGCCATGGGCTTCACGACGCGAGTTGGGTCTGATGGGTTGTCCTGTTCACTGTAGGTAACCGCGCATGCGGCCCTCAATGACCCGAGGATTGTCGCCATTTGCGATGCCAACCAGACCATCGAGGTACATCTCCCGCAGAGCGACGAGATGCGTGACGTTCGCCAGAAGTTTTTTGGCAACAGGAAGGAATACCAGGTTCGCCAGACCGACGCCATAAATCGTGGCGACAAAGGCAACAGCGATGCCGGCACCAAGCTTGGAGGGATCGGTGAGATTCTCCATGACATGGATCAACCCCATCACTGCACCAAGAATGCCAATGGTCGGCGCATAGCCCCCGGCGGAATCCCAAATTTTGGCGGCAAGCCTCATCTGCGCTTCGTAGCTCTCGATCTGTACCGCCAGAACCTCGCGAAGACTGCCGGGCTCTGCACCATCCACGAGCAATTGCAGCCCCTTGACATGAAATGGGTCGCGCAACTCAGCGAACTGATTTTCCAGTGCCAGCAAACCCTCCCGGCGCGCGATCAAACTCCAGTTGAGGATGCGGCTGATGATTTCTTCGGCGGCGATGGGCGGAGGGACAAAGACCCACTTGAACATTCTGACCCCGTTGATGAAAACGGGCATCGGGCTTTGCAGCATGACTGCACCGATGGTGCCCCCCACAACGATGAGGAAAGCGGTCGGCTGGATCAGCGAAGAAACGTGACCGCCTTCAAGAACCTGTCCAAAGATGATGGCGCCCAGCCCCAGCAGGAGCCCGATAACGCTGGTTTTGTCCAAGCCCCGCATTCTAGACCTGCTTCGGCGACCTGCCGGCTTTGGCGCGCCCGCCCTTTGCCGGCGCGGCATCACCGAGAATACGGCTTCTCAGCCTGGCGATGGCCTGAGTATGCAACTGACACACGCGCGACTCGGTGACGCCGAGCACCTCCCCAATCTCACGCAAATTGAGCTCTTCGTCATAATACAAGGCCATCATCAGCTTTTCTCTTTCTGGCAGTTCCCCGATGGCGTTCGTCAATCCCTCACGCATATCCTGGTCCAAAAGGGCAATCAGTGGATCGGCCTGACCAGATGCCAGATGCCGCTCCAGAAAAGCTTCGCCATCGCCGTCCTCGTTACCTCCCAAATCCTCCAGATACACGAGCTGATGGCCACGCGCCTCAAGGAGGAGCCGCTGATAATCGTCCAGGGACATGCCGAGTGCGTCAGCCAGTTCCTTCTCATGGGGTGGTCGGCCATGCGTCTGTTCCAGAACATTGATCGCGGCCTCGACCCGCCGCATCTCGCGGCGCAAACCGCGCGGCAGCCAATCATTTTCCCGCAAGCCGTCGAGCATCGCTCCGCGCACGCGCTGAACGGCATAGGTTTCGAACTGGGCGCCGAGCCCCTCCTCGTAGCGCCCGATCGCATCGAGCAGGCCGATCATGCCATTCTGGATGAGATCGTCGACCTGCACGCTCGGTGGCAACTTGGCCATCAAATGATAGGCAATCCGCTTGACGAGGGGCGCATATTGAGTGACAAGCTGCTCTTTGTCCGGAATGCCTTGGGCGTTATACGTCATAAATTCCCGGGGAAGCATCTACCGGCAAACTATACCATCGAATCGCGAAACTCCGCACCGCCCGGACCTGCCAAGCCGAAGGGCTCATTGAGACAACCGACGCCGGCACGTATTCCTTCCAACTCCCCCTGCTTGAGTGTCGGCCAGGCAAAGCCGCTTTCGCTTCCCTGATCAACGGGGGGCGGCAAACGCTGCAACAGCGCATGCGCCAAGTTTTCGGTCACGGGCACCATCGATGCACCGAGATAGTCGAGACGCACGTCGAGATGATCACGCGCCACCCGACGCATGTTGTCGAAGATGGCCCGGGCCTCTTCCCTGGTACGCGAGCGCGTGATCACCACCTGAAAGCCATCCCGGCTACGATCTTGGACAATGCGCTTGATCAGCGCGTAAGCATCGGTGATCGCTGCGCTTTGTGCTGCCACAACCACCGCCATGTGGCGGGCTGCCAGAGCCAGCGGCGAAAGATGCCCACCCTGCCGGATTACCGTATCTATTAGGACGAAATCGACGCCGCGCTGCATTTCCTGCAAGCAGCCCGGCAGGCGTCGCCGCGCCGCCGCCGCGCTACGGTTCGCATGTTCGAGTTCACGCGCGGCGCGCGCTGCCGGAAGGATGCGCACCAGTGGCGCCGCCTCGATCATCGCCTGCCCCAGCGTGCGCTCTCCCTGCAACACCTGAAACAGGTCGTGGCGCGTCTTCAGGCCGAAGCAGGAAACAGCGTTGTTCGGTGTCTGGTTCTCGTCGACGATCAGTACGGCGTGGCCAGCCGCAGCCAATGCCGCAGCAGTTTGCACGAGAAGCGTGGTGCGTCCACAGGACTCCCGTCCCGAGGCAAAGGCCACCACCTGAGGACTGCGACCACCGAACATGCGGCGCAAACCGGCGGCCTGATCCCCCGCCCAGGCGCCGCCACCATGGTCATCCACGCTGGGCCTGTCAGACACGAGAGCCCCCCGCCGCCGTGCGAGCCGGCGTTGGCGTAGCCATGACCAAGCCAGCCTCCTCGTTCTGCAGGCGATGCGGCGATACCTCGCTGGGCTGCTTGAAGGCACGATGCATCAGGTAATTGCGATTGGGCAGGTGCATGTCTTCCGGCACCCGCTGGCCGTTGGCGATGTAGCAGAGCAGCAAACCGTGGCGCACCACCGCATCAAGAGCCGGCGCAATCGATGCCGTTTCGTCGACCTTGCTCAGGATCACACCCGCCAAATCCTCCCCGGCATATGCACGCACCACGTCGTCGAGCGTGTCGCCTCGGCTCGTCGCATTCAGCAGCAGCAGCCGATTTACCTCGCCGGCGCGCATCAGCATCGCTGCCTGGTCGGCCACCATGCGATCGCGCTGGCTCATGCCGACGGTATCGATCAACACCATGTGCTTGTCGCGCAAATCGGCGAGCGTATGCCGTAGATCCTCACCATCGCGAACGACATGCACCGGTACGCCGAGAATCCGGCCGTAGATGCGCAACTGTTCATGAGCACCGATCCGGTAACCATCCGTCGTCAACAGGGCGATCTTGTCGGCGCCGTAGCGAACGACGCAGCGTGCCGCCAATTTGGCGGTGGTCGTGGTCTTGCCGACACCGGTGGGACCGACCAGCGCATATACGCCACCGCGATCGATGATGTCGTTGTCGCTGCTGAGTGTGCGCAAACGCCGGTTGAGGGCGCTTTTCAGCCACTTGCGGGCATCGTCGATGTTCAGATCGCTCGGCATTTCCTGACACAGCTTGCGCGCGAGCTGACCGGAAAAACCGGCATCCAGCATCTCAGCCAGCGCGAGAGCGCGCACCGGCGACTCGCGCGACATTTCCCCCCAGGCGAAACCGGCAAGCTGGCGTTCCAGCAGAGCCTTGATGGTATGCATCTCGCCCATCAGTTGAGCCACCTGCAACTGAGTCTGCGCGTCCGGCTGCGGCAGGCGCTCTTGGTCATCGAACCCGTGGCTGCGAGCGTGAAGAGGCGTTGGATCGTCCTGTAGGGCATTTCTCAGCGTCGCCTGTACCTCCACACCGGACATTACAGCGTCACCGCCACGTGCAGGCAATGGTCGCAGACGCGGACGTTCACTGGCTTCGGATTTTGTTGCGGGAGCGGCTGTGGAAGCGGTTGCGGCCTTGGCCAGCCAAGACGGCTGAGAAACCGGCTGTTTGCGTGCCTGCACCGACAAGCTAACCGTGTAATCGTCATCGGTCACCGGAATATTCGCTACATCACGCCGCACATCCGGCATGGCTCGCGGCGTCGCAGCAGCATATGCTCTTTGCGCTACGCTGCCAGCAACAACATTCGGAGCCACCTGACGAGGTGTCGGCGCGTTCGCCGGTTCGCGCAGTGGAGCCTGACGCGAAAGCGCCTCAAAGCCCTCCGAAGTCATGGCCATGATCTCGACTCCGCCCGGCACCGGCTTGTTGGAAACCACTATCGCGTCCGGCCCCATCTCCTCCTTGACCTTGCGCAGGCAATCGCGGGCCGTCGGCGCGACGAAACGCTTCATACTCATGACGCCTCCGCCCGGCAAACGCGAATCTGCGTTCGCGAAGCGGCGCGCTCAGGAAAGGCGATTTTCACCGCCTTCCGGGGAAAGCAGCGGCGGAGTTTGATGTTATTCATGTTTTCGCTCCAATGATTGCGGTGACTCGAATCGTGCGTGAATCGGGAACTTCGGCATTTGATATGACCTTGAGTGTCGGCACGGCGCGACGCAGGAAGCGCGATAGCAGCCAGCGCAGGTGATTGGGCACCAGCAGCACCGCCGGCAGTCCACTATCCTCCTGGCGCTGCGCGGCACTCACTGTTTCACGCAAGAGTGTGTCGGCAAGCCCCGGCTCGATGCCGCCGGACTCGCCACCGCCCTGCATCGCCTGGCCGAGCACGCGCTCCAGACCGGGGTCAATGGTCATCACCGTCAAGTCGCTATTACCGGGAAAGAGTTGCTCGACGATGGCGCGACCCAGCGCAATGCGCACCTGGGTCGTCAGCTCCAGCGGGTCCTGGACGCGCGGAGAAAACTCGGCGAGCGTCTCGATGATGGTGTGCATGTCCCGGATGTTCACGCCCTCTTCGAGCAGGTTCTGCAGGACGCGCTGCACCACCGCAACGGAAAGCTGTTTCGGCACCAGATCCTCGATCAGCTTCGGCGCACTCTTGCCGATGTGGTCTAGCAGTTCCTGTGTTTCCTGACGACCGAGCAGCTCCGCCGCATGCGAAAGGATGACGTGATTGATGTGCGTGGCGATCACGGTGCCCGCATCGACCACCGTGTAGCCCAGCGCTTGGGCCTGTTCACGCACGGCAGCCTCGATCCACACCGCTGGCAAGCCAAAGGCGGGATCCGTGGTCGGCGTACCGGGCAACGGACCGGCAACGCGCCCGGGGTTGATGGCCATATGCATGCCCAGATAGGCCTCGCCGGCTCCGATCTCGACACCCTTGAGGGTCAACCGATAACCATTCGGCTTGAGTTCGAGGTTGTCGCGGATATGCACCGGCGCCGATAGAAAACCGATCTCCTGGGCAAACTTCTTGCGCAGACCGCGAATGCGCTTGAGCAGTTCGCCATCCTGCCCCTTATCCACAAGGGGAATCAACCGATAGCCGACTTCGAGACCGAGTACATCGACAGGCGTCACATCCGCCCAGCTTGCATCCAGTATTTCCTGCGGTGCGACCTGCTCGACCTTAGGCGCCTCCTCTTCCACGGACGTCGTCGCCTGCCGCTTCACGAGCCACCAGGCCAGGCCGCCGGTAGCCGCTGCGAGCAGAAGAAAGATCAGATTCGGCATGCCGGGAATCAGACCGAGGACGCCAATGATGAATGCAGTCAGCATCAGCACGGTCGGGTTGCCGAACATCTGGCTGGTCACCTGCTGGCCGACATCTTCGCCGGTGGTAACACGGCTTACGACGAGGCCGGCCGCGGTTGAAATGATCAGCGCAGGAATCTGCGCTACCAGGCCGTCGCCGATGGCCAGCAGCGTGTAGTTCTTCGCTGCCTGAGCAAACTCCATGTCATGCTGAATAATGCCGACCACCAGTCCGCCGATGACATTGATGAAGAGAATCAGGATGCCGGCAACGGCATCGCCGCGCACGAACTTACTGGCGCCATCCATGGATCCGAAGAAATCCGCTTCTTGCGCAATGCTCGCGCGCCGCTTGCGCGCTTCGTCTTCGCCGATCAGGCCAGCATTCAGGTCGGCATCGATCGCCATCTGCTTGCCCGGCATCGCATCAAGGGTGAAACGTGCGGTGACCTCGGCAATGCGGCCAGCGCCCTTGGTGATGACGACAAAATTAATCACCACCAGGATGACGAACACCACAAAGCCCACGGCATAATTACCGCCAACCAAAAAGTGGCCAAAGGCCTCGATGACTTTGCCAGCGGCATCCGGACCGGTATGCCCATCAAGCAACACGACGCGCGTAGAAGCAACGTTGAGCGAAAGACGCAGCAGCGTAGTCACCAACAGTACGGTCGGAAACACCGAAAAATCGAGCGGCTTCATGACGTACATTGCCACCAGCATCACCATGATCGACAAGGCGATGTTGAAGGTGAAAAACAGGTCGAGAATGAACGGCGGCAACGGCAACACCATCATCGCCAGAATCATGACGATCAGCATCGGAGCCGCCAGCTGCCGCAGACTGCCGCGCGAGAAGAACGCCTGCAGGGTCAGCGATTCATTCATGCCAGCGCCATCCCTTCGCCTTCAACACCAACCGCACCCGGATCCATCTCGGATGGAACCACCAAATCACGGGGCGGTGTCGGGGGCAACAAATCCTGCCCATTGTTGGCCAGATACTGGCTGAGCTGATAGACGTAGGCCATCACTTCGGCGACGGCGGTATAAAGCGGAGCGGGAATCTGCTCGTCGATATCGCAATGGCGATACAGGGCGCGCGCCAGAGGAGGCGCCTCGAGGAGAGGCACGGCATGCTCGGCCGCCAGCTCGCGGATATTCTGCGCAATCTGATTCATCCCCTTGGCGACCACTTTAGGCGCGGCCATCTGCTTGCTGTCATATTTGAGCGCAACCGCAAAGTGCGTCGGGTTGGTCACCACCACATCCGCCTTCGGCACTTCCGTCATCATGCGACGCCTGGCCATTTCCCGTTGTTGACTGCGGATGCGCGCCTTGACCTGGGGATCCCCCTCCTGCTCCTTACCTTCCTGACGAACTTCTTCGCGCGTCATGCGCAGCTTGCTGTAGTACTGCCAAAGCTGAAACGGTACGTCGATCGCCGCAACCAAGGCAACGCCGCCGACCAGGGCAAGCGTGGCAAACAACACCATCTGCCCGAAAGAAGCCAAACCGGTTTCGATCGGCTGCCCCAGCAGAGCAAACAACGCCCCCTGCTGACGAACGACCACCCAATAAACCACACTACCGACCAGCGCCGCCTTGAGTATGGCCTTGACGAGTTCAGCAACCCCCTGCATGGAAAAGATGCGCCCCATCCCGGTAAGCGGATTGATCCGAGCAAAGTCTGGCGCCATTGACTTGGTGGAAAAGATCAGCCCACCCAGCAGAACAGGCGAGGCCACTGCGCCGACAAGCGCAAGCAGGAAGAGCGGCGAAGCCAGAAACAGGGCGTCCCAGGAGAGCGACGCCAAGGCATTGCCCATTGCATGCGAATCGAAGGCAGCGCCATGTCCAAAGGTGAGCCCCTTTCTCAAAAGGGCTGAGGCATGCTGAACCAGCCAACCACCAAACATCCAGAACCCACCGATGCTCGCCAGCAAGACCAGAAAAGCCGCCAACTCGCGCGACTGCGGAACACGCCCTTCCTCGCGCGCCTGCTCAAGACGTCGAGATGACGCTGGTTCGGTACGTTCGAGATCGCTATCCTCAGCCACTGACGGTTCCTCGCATGCCGGCAATTATTGCCGCCCATCACAAGGAAGATAGCGAGAACAGAAAGAGTTTCACCCGTTAATTCGGGTTGCGACTAAGAACAGCCTTGTAAAGGTCTGTTATTTATCGGAAATATCGCAAATTTTCCGATCGATGCATCCTTGCGAACGCGCGATACATTCCGCCTCAAGCAGCAGCGGCCTGCTCCTGAATGAAGGCGGAACGCGGCATACCGCGGTTGTCACCGAGCGACGCCAGCAATTCCTTCATGTCTAGAATCAAGACGATCTGACCGTTGGAAAGCGTGGTAACCCCGGCAACACCCTTGGGACGAAAATCTTCCAACGACTTGATGACCGCGTCTTCGCGCCCGGCAAAGCCGTCAATGGCAAGAATGAAAGAACTATCCACCGTCTGCATCAGTACGCCGTACTCGGGAATCCGCTCCTGCTGCCAACCAAGCAAACCGGCTAACGGCAGCAAGGGCAAGACTTCGCCGCGTACCACCATGACCGCGGAACCACCGACTTCCTGCACCAAATTCACGTCGATCGGCAGGATTTCACGCACCATGGTCAGAGGCACGGCGAAAGGCTGCGCCCCCAACTCGACGAGCAGCACTGGCAATATCGCCAGCGTCAGCGGCAAAGAGATAACGAAAGTGGTGCCTTCCCCTTGGACGGTCTTGATGTCGATCGTTCCATTCAGCTTGTGGATGTTGGTTTTCACCACATCCATGCCGACACCGCGACCAGAAACATCCGAAGCGATATCAACCGTAGAGAAGCCCGGCAGGAAGATCAGGTTGAAGCTCTGCCGATCATCCATGGAATTGGCTTCTTCATCGGAGATGAGACCCTTCTGCAGCGCCTTGGCGCGCAACCTCTCAGGATTCATTCCGCGTCCGTCGTCGGAAACCAGTAGCACGATATGGTCGCCTTCTTGGCGCGCCTCCAGGCGCACAACGGACTGCTCAGGCTTGCCATTAGAGGCTCGCTCGGCAGGCAGTTCAACTCCATGATCAACAGCATTTCGAATCAAGTGGATAATGGGATCCGAGAGATCCTCGATCATCGTTTTGTCGATCTCGGTTTCCTCGCCGACCAGAACCAGCTCCACGTCTTTGCCCAGACCACGCGCCAAATCCCGGGCGATGCGCGGATACTTCTGGAACAAGCGGCCAATCGGTTGCATCCGTGTCTTCATCACGGCACTTTGCAGATCGCTGACCAGCAGATCGAGCTGACTGACCGCCTGATCGAGGGCCGCCATGGTGTCGGAGTCCTGGCGGCCGGCAATAATATCGCTGCGCAGCGAGTTGAGGCGATTCTTGGTCAGGCCGATTTCACCAGACAGATTGAGCACCTGATCGAGCCGTGCAGTATCCACACGGATCGTGTTGTCGCGGACCTTTTCGCCATCGCGCCGGCCTACCGTGGCCCCCTGGAAGCCTGGCTTGTCGTTCGCGCGCCGCCCGGTCGCCTGCTGAATAATCTGTTCCGGTACAGCTCGGGCCAATGCAGCAGCTGGCGGTAACGCAGCAGCAAACGCCGCCGGCGCGACCGCAGCCTCTGGCGCTGGTGCACAAGCAACTGCGGGTGACGCCGTTACTGGAACATCCGTTACCACCGCAAGCAGATTTCCCCAATCGGGCCCCGTCTCGGCCGCAACGGGCACGCTCGGCGCAACGGTCGCGATCGGTTGGGAAACCGGCGCCTCGTTGGCCGTACCGCCGCCGACGCCCAGTTCCCCAGCAATGGCCTTCTTGAGCTTTTCCAGCAGGCCTTCACCGGCCGGCCCTGGCTGCACGCTGCGCTCGAGTGCCCCGAACATGCCGCGCACCGCAGCAGTGGCATCCATGATCACATCCATGATCTCGGGTGTGACGACCAACTCACCGTTGCGCAGACGATCGAAAAGATTCTCCGTGAGATGACAGAGAGTTACCAGTTCGGCGGCACTGAGAAAACCAGCCCCTCCCTTGATGGTGTGAAAGCCACGAAAAATATCGTTGAGCAAGTTGTGATCATGCGGATTCTTCTCGAGGTCGACCAGCTTGTTGTCGACGGCGGAGAGCAGGTCCGTCGCCTCGACCAGAAAATCCTGCAGCAGATCTTCCATTCCCTGAAAATCGCTCATTTCGTTCGCTCCACTCGTCCGACGAATTATCCCTTCGGGAGGGTTCCGGATTCGGCATCAGCCGAATAACGTACCGCCCGCCCCGGTCCGGCTAGAATCCCAAACTCTCGAGCAGGTCATCGACCTGCGTCTGGCTATGTACCACGTCGTTGCGGCCCTCACCGTTGATGACCGGGCCATTGAGCAAGCCCTCCGGCGCTTCAGCTCGCACCTCGGCAGGCATGGACTCGAGAAGTATCGACAGCAATTGCTGCTCCATCTTCTGGGCCAGTTCGACCACCTTCTTGATCACCTGACCCGTCAGATCCTGGAAATCCTGGGCCATCATGATTTCAGTCAGCTGGTTGTTGGTTTCGGTTACCTGCTTCGGCATCGTCCGCAGAAAACTATGCGTGTCGGCGGCCAGGGCCTTGAATTCAGCGGGCGACAGCTGATTGGCGAACACCTTGTCCCAGCGCGTCCCCAGCGTCCTTGATTGCTCGCTCAGAACATCCTGAATCGGCCGGGCGATCTCGATGGCATTGAGCACCCGGCTGGCTGCCTGTTCAGTCATCTGGACGATGTAGGTCAGGCGCTGACGCGCATCCGGGATCGCGCGCGCCGTATCTTCGAGAACCTTGTCATAGCCAAGTTCGCGCATCGTGTTGTGTAACTCGCGCGTCATTTGCCCGATGCGATTGAACACTTGCGCACCCGCCACATCGTTCGCGTCGTCGATTTCCTCTGAGAACGGCGCCCCACTCGTAGCGGCTACCGCGGAGGGAGGGGGTGCAGGCTTGGAGGCGTGGGCGACTCCAGCCCGAACGGGGCTCGCAACCTGAGTAGCGACGCTATCGAAGAGTGCCTGCAACTCCAGGGAGTCACCTGAAGTATCGACGGCAGCCTCGACGGCTTTGGCAGGCTGCAAAGGCTCGCTACTGCCAGCAGCAATGCTGTCGAAGAGCGCCTGCAAGTCCTCGTTGTCACCGGACTCATCAAATTTGGCGGATTCCCGGGCTGGAGTTTGGGATATTGGAGTGGCCATGGTGTCGTGGTCGGTCTGTTCGTAGCGGGATTACGCCGAAGCCTGCTCAAGCTTTTCGAAGATCTTGCTGAGCTTTTCATTCAACGTCGCCGCCG
>CAZCPD010000004.1:27905-35960 GCA_964500425.1 uncultured Rhodocyclaceae bacterium | reverse complement strand
ATCCGACCGATCGCATCGGCGCCATGAACTATCTGCAGGAGCGCCATGCGCTCGGTGAAATCGTTACCGGGCTGCTCTACGTTGATAGCAGCGCCGAGGATTTGCATCGCCATCTCAACACCGTGGCCAAGCCCCTCAACAGGCTGGGCGACGCCTACCTTTGTCCCGGTAACAAGGTGCTCGAAGCGTTGAACGCCTCATTGAGATAAAGCCGTCTGTCACGCTCTTTCACGGCCCAGCGCGCATCTGCGCGCTGGGCCGTCGTTTTTTGGGGGGGGTGAGCAAGGCGGGTGGCGGACGATGAAAAACATGGTGGAATTCCCCCCTTTGTTCAAAGCATGAAATTGACAGGAAAATAATTAGGATAGCGGGTAGAATTTCCCGCAGATTTGGATTGCATAGCGGTCAATGTGTTCAACCATCTGATTCTATAGAGAATGCTGGTGATGCAAGAGAAGGACGGGAAGAGGAGCCTGCTGTCGATCGTGGTGGATCACTTCGTCCATCCGAGTTTCCGCGTCGACTCTGACACTTTCTTCCGCGGCCGCATCCTGATCGCCGCGATGCTGACTTTCGTCGCGGTGACTTTCCTGTCCTACGTCGCGGTGCTGGCGACGCCATTCCTGGCGACTTCGGTGCTTTGGGCCAGCCTGATCCTCCCGCCATCGTCCCTCTTCTTCATCGGCCTGCTGATTCTGGCGCGCAAGCGCGGGCGTTACATGTTCTGCAGCGTCGCCAGTGTGCTGGCGATATTTACAGTGATTGTCGTCGGCATCTGTGTTTCCGGCGGGCCGGCGCCGTCGCCGGCGGTGCAATTGCTGGTGATTCCGCCGCTGACCGCCTATTTTTTCGGTGGCTTGCGTTGGGGCGGGCTGGCTGTCATGGCCTCATTCCTCGCTCTTGTGGTCCTGGTCGCGCTCCATTTGCTGGGCTTCCCCTTCCTTCAGACGGTCACCACCGATGCGCAGATGGCGCTGGCGCGTGACATCATCGCCTTCCTGAATCTCGCCGTGATTTCCGGCATGGCCTTCATCTACGAGTTCACCGCCGCCGCGCTGAAGCGCGAGCGCGACACCGAGCATGAAAAATACATCCTGCTGGCAAAGACCGATCCGCTGACCGGCTTGGCGAACCGCCGCAACTTCGATGCCATGCTCAAGGAGCGCGTCGAGCTTTACGGTTCGCAGAACCCGCCGCGCCGTTTCGCGCTTGGCTTTCTGGACCTCGACGGCTTCAAGCCGATCAACGACCAGTACGGCCACGCTGTTGGCGACGAAGTGCTGCGCGTGATTTCCGATCGCCTGCGCGCGGCGTTGCGTGGCTCCGACTTCGTCGGCCGTCAGGGTGGTGACGAATTCATGCTGCTGCTCGATATGGTTGGCAATCAGTCGGCGCTCGAAGCCATGGCCGACCGCATGCTGAATTCGATCGCCCAGCCGATCAAGACCAGCGCCGGCATTGTCGGCGTTACCGGCAGCCTCGGCTTCGCCATGTTCCCGCTCGACGCCGAGGACATCCATGAACTGACCAAGGCCGCCGACGCCGCCATGTACGCCGCCAAGCAGAAGCGCGGCAGCTGGCGCTTCTATCGCAAAGACATGGCGCAGGTTCCGGCGGCCTGATTCCGAACGCGCGCCGGTTTGGGCGCGCCATCCCAATCCCCACGACGATCCGACGCGCTGCCGATGCTCTGTAGGGGCGACCGGCGGTCACCCTTCGCATCGCAACTTCAGGAAAATGAGTAAGTCCCGGCGACCACGCTACAGGGACATCCTTCGGTTGCCGCTCGCCGCGACGGTTGGTTGTCCGCTCTGTCCGGAGAGTCACTTGAAGAATTTCCCGAGGTCACCCCTCAAGGGAATCCCTGCGGTCAAGAGTGTTCATGCGCTCTCCAGAAGGCATCGCGGAGAACCAGCATTGGCGCCCCACAGGGATTCCCTTTGGTCACGGCTTCCGGGTCTGGCTTGCCCGGAAGCCGTTTCAGGCCTTGCGCTGCGGCAGCAGCCAGGCCGACAGCGCGGGCAACAGCAGCATGGCCCCGAACATGTTCACCAGAAACATGAAGGCGAGCAGCACGCCCATGTCGGCCTGGAACTTGAGCGCCGAGAAAGCCCAGGTGGCGACACCCAGACTCATGGTGATGGCGGTGAAGGCGATCGCCGTGCCGCGTTGGCGCAGCGCCTTTGCGAAGGCCTCGGGCAGCGCCAGCCCGGCGTCGAGGTGGTTGCGCAGGTAGGCGTAGAGATAGATGCCGTAATCGACGCCGACGCCGACGCCCAGCGCGATGACCGGCAGCGTCGACACCTTGAGGCCGATGCCCATCTGCGCCATCAGCGCGTTGCAGAGGATGGAGACCAGTCCGAGCGGCAGGACGATGCACAGCGTCGCCGGCAGGCTGCGGAAAGCGATCAGGCACATCAGCGAAATGCTGCCGAACAGAGCGATCAGCATCTGGTATTCGGCGGCATCGACGGCTTCGTTAGTCGCGGCCATGACACCGACGTTGCCGCTGGCCAGCTTGAACTCGACCTTCGGATTTTTTTCCCCGGCGCGGAACGCCTTGACCTCGCGCACGATGCGGGCGATGGTGGCGCCTTGGTGGTCCTCGGTGAATAGCAGCACCTGCATCGCGCTGCAATCGGCGTTGATCAGGCCACTGCTGGTGTCGACCGGGCCGATGGCCTGCGCCAGGGCCTGCGGGTTGCGGGGCAGCGCATGCCACTTCAGATTGCCCTCGTTGACCGCCGCTGCGACACGCTTGGCGATGTCCGGCAGGGCCAGCACCGAATGCACGCCGTCGACGTTGCGCATGTGCCAGATGAAGTGGTCGATGGTCTCCATGACGGCGTGGTCGAGGCAGGCGGCTGGTCCAGCATCGTGCGTCTGGACGATCACCGACAACACGTCGACGCCGATGGCGAAGCGGCTGGTGATGATGGCGTTGTCGCGGTTGTAGCGTGAGTCGTCATGGAGTTCGGGCAGGCCCTGGCCGAGATCGCCGGTCTTGACGTGACGCGCCTCCCAGGCGCCGACGACGAGCACCAGCAGAGTCACGCCGAGCACGGCGGCGGCACGGCGGCGCTCGGCCAGCGTGGCGATGCGGTCCCAGAGTCCGGCGAAGCGCGAATCGCGGCGGGCGGCCGGGTCGGCGTTGCGCTTGATGGTCGTATAGGAGAGCAGGATGGGCAGTAACATCTTGTTGGTGACGATCATCAGCAGAACGCCAAGGCTGGCGCTGATGCCCAGTTCGCGGACGATGTCGATCTCGATGAGCATGATGACCAGGAAGCCGAGCGCGTTGGCCAGCAGGGCCAGCGCGCCGGGTGTGAACAGCTTGAGGAAGGCGTCCTGCGCCGCATCCAGATTGGTGGCGCCTTCGAGGTAGTCGATCTTCCATGCGTTGGTCATTTGTACGGCATGTGAAACCCCGATGGAGAAGATCAGGAAGGGGACGAGAATGGAAAGTGGGTCGATGCCGTAGCCGAGGATGGGCAAGAGGCCCAGTAGCCACAGCACCGGCAACAGGGCGATGAACAGGGCAAGGCCGGTGAGCTTGAGCGAGTCGGAATAGAAGTACAGCAGCACCGTGGTGACAGCGAAGGCGATCAGGAAGAAAACAAGCACCCCGCGCGCGCCGTCGCTGATGTCGCCGATGGCCTTGGCGAAGCCGATGATGTGCACATCGACATCCTGGTTCTGGAACTTGCCGCGGATCTGTTCGAGTTGGCGGGCGACGGTTGCATAGTCGAGGCGCTGGCCGGTATTCGGGTCGATCTCCTGGAGTTCGGCGCGCACCAGCGCTCCCTTCATGTCGTTGGCGACGAGCCGGCCGACTTCGCCGGACTTGAGCACGTTCTCGCGTACCTTGGCGAGATCTTCGGGCGTGCCCTGGTAAGTGCCGGGAATGATGCTGCCGCCGGCGAAGCCGTCCTCGATGATTTCGATGAAGCGCGCATTCGGCGTGAACAGCGAGACCACGGAAGAACGCTCGACGCCGGGGATGAAGAAGACTTCGTCGGTGACGCCCTTCAGCGCGGCGAGAAATTCAGCCGTGAAGATCTCACCCTTCTTGCTCGTCACCGCCACCAGCACGCGATTCGCACCGCCGAACGTGCTCTGGTATTCGGTGAATGTCTGCATGTAGGGGTGCTTGAGCGGTATCGTCTTGGCGAAGCCGGCATCGACCCGCAATTGCATCGCGAAGTAGCCGAGCAACAGCGTCGTCACGGCAAAGATGGCGAGCAGCAGGCGGCGCCGCGAGAAGAGGATCACCGAGAGGAGGGCGACGAATTTATCCATGGTTGTTCTGTTCAGAAATGCTGAGGATGCGCTGAAGCACTATGCACCGCTAGCGTGAAGGCCGCGTAAGCGATTCTGGAAGCTCGCCTCTCCCTGACACGGAAGGGGGTGAGGGAAACGGACATGACTTTCATGCGTCGGGGCATCTTCTTGAAGGTCATCTCCGTTCGGACTGAGCTTGTCGAAGGGCTCAATGCGAACGGACTTGATCGGTATTGTTTTGCGGCTTGACGATGCTGGCGCCGCCGTCGCCGACGACGAGAAGGCTGCCGTCCGGCAGCGTCAGGGCGGCAGCGTTGCCCTTGTTAGAGGGGGTTTTCTGGCGCGCGAAGCTGCGGCCCATGTCCTTGCTGAGCAACAGGTTGCCGGTCAACCCGGCGAGCACCACCGTGCCATCTGCTTGCGCCGAGCCGCCCATCAGGAAAGCTCCGCCCTCGTTGGCGACTTGCTGCCAGGTGCGGCCGGCATCGCTGGAGCGGAAGATGTTGCCGCGCATGCCGAAAATGAGCAGGGACCGATCAGCCAGGTAAAGCATGCCGAAGAACGATCCCTTGTACGGCGATGGCAGTTCCGTCCAGGTGGCGCCTTCGTCGGTGGAGCTCAGGAGCAGGCCGCCTTCGCCGGCGATGAACAGTTGGCCATCCCCTGCCGTCATGGCATTGAAGTGCTTGTCACTTTCGGAAATGTTGCGTCGTTCCCAGGTGGCGCCGCCGTCGCGGGTCTCCAGGAAGGAACCATAAGCGCCGACGGCATAGCCGTGCCGCGCATCCTGAAAGAAGACGTCGAGCAGCGGCGCTTCCTGCTTCAGGTCGCTGAACTGCTGTTGCCAGCTATAGCCCCCGTCGCCGGTATGCAGGATGACGTGATCATGGCCGACGGCCCAGCCGACTTTGTCGTCGACGAAGAACAGTGCGGTCAGCGTGGCCTGGCTGGGTGTCGCGATGCGTACCCAGTTCTTGCCTGCGTCTTCGGAGTGGAGGATATAACCGCGCTCGCCGACAGCCACGAGGCGCCCTTCGCCGACCTTGGCGACATCAAGCAGATACAAGCGTGACAGGGTGCGTGCGGGAAGGAATGCGCTCGCGCTGGACGAAGCGCCCGGCGCGGCCGTTTGCGCTCCGGCACTGGTCGCAGTCGCCAGGAATGCCGGGGGCACACATGCCGCCAGCGCGACGAGCAGTGCCGGAAGGTGTCTGGATTTCATGAGGAGAAGGTCGGCGCCGTGGAACGACGCGCCAGGCGGCGCGCCGTTCCACGGCAGGGAGGGTTAGCGGGTGCCGATGTCGCGCAGCTTGCCCGGCGTGAAGTCGGCCGCCGAGCGCTTGATCGGTTCGTAAACCTTGGGTTCTTCGTTGCGCATGCCGAGCACGATGTAGCGGCCCGACTGCAGGTCGTAGTGCGGTTCGACGGTCTGGTAGATCATCGGCACATCGTAGAAGTTGATCGAGTGGGCTTCGGCGACGCGCCACAGTTCGCCGCGCGCATCGTACTTGTCGATCACCGTGGCGCCCCAGCTGTCCTCGTCGATGTAGAACACGCGCTTGGCATAGACGTGACTGACGCCCTTCTTCAGCGTCCCCTCGACCACCCAGACTCGATGGAGTTCGTAGCGCGCGTGATCCTGGTTCAGATGGCCCGGTCGAATGACGTCCGAGTACTTGATGGTGTTGCCGGTCAGCTTGTAGGAATTGTAGGGAATGTACAGTTCCTTCTTGCCAACCAGCTTCCAGTCGTAACGGTCGATCGCGCCGTTGTACATGGTGAAGTCGTCGTTGGTGCGCAGGCCGTCGGCGGAGGAGGCTGGCGTGTCGTAGCCGACCTCTGGAGCGAGACGCACACGGCGCTGACCGGGCGAGTAGGACCAGGCGGAGCGCGGCTCCTTGACCTGATCGACGGTGTCATGCACCAGGAGGACGGTACCGGCGAGACGCGGCGGCGCCGTGAAGATCTGCAGGAAGTTGAGGATCTTGTTCGGTTCGCGTTCCGCTACCGGCTTGCTCAGGTTGCCGTAGGAGAAGTCGAGTTCGTAGGAAACCTTGACCGGCGTGTAATCGCCGTTGCGCAGGACCGGCGCCTGCACCCAGGTGAAGCGGTAGGTGTCGCCGCGGTAGCGCAGCAGGTGGTTCCAGATGGCTTCCTGACCGTTCTTGGGAATCGGAAAGGGTGTGCCGCCGGTGGCGTTCAGAACGCCGTTGCCATTCGTGGCGAGCTTGGCCTTGGCGGCGGCTTCGCGCGTTTCGTCGTAATAGCCCTTGGGGAAGGCCGTGCTGCGATGGGTCGTGTAGACCGGCATCTTGTAGGTCGGGTATTTCTTCAACATCGCCATCTGGCCGGGCGACAGATGGTCCTTGTACTGCTCGGCATTGGCGGCGGTGATGACGAACAGCGGCTTTTCATTGGCATAGGGATCGGGATAGTGGCCACCGGACTTGAAGCCGGCGATCGGCTTGGCGATGCCGCCGTCCCAGGCGGGGATGGTGCCGGCGGCGTTGCCGGCCATTTCGGCGCCGACCGGAGTCAGCGTCTTGCCCAGTTTGGCGATGTCGGCGGCGCCAAGCTCGGCGTGGGCGGGCGCCAGGGCAAATGCGGCGGAAACCGTGAGCGCCAGGGTCAGGGTGCGTTTCATATTGGTCATGTCGTCCTCACTGTGAGAATGCCGGATCAGAAGGAATAGCTGATGCTGGCCGCATAGAAATCGCGGTCCTTCATCGGATTGGTGTTGGTCACGGTCGGGATGCCGGCGATGGGGTTGTTGGCGAAGCTGCGTCCGCCGAAGAACGATGTGTAGCTGACGTCGGCCTTCCATTGCTCCTTGTAGGTTGCGGCCACGGCCAGGCTCAGCGACTTGACGGCCTGGCTGAAGGTCGGGCTGACGCCCTTCACGCCATGCGAGAACGAAGCGCGCGGCGAGAGGCGGATGGCGCCGATGGCGTTGTTGTACTCGGCCGAGGCGGCCAGGACGTAGCCCCAGGAGCTCTTGGTGGCGAAGCCGAGGCCCGCGCCGGTCGCCGGCGCGCCGAAGGTGCCGGTCGGCGTCGTCTCGCCAGTGCCGTTGAAATACAGGCCATCGGGCAGGTCGAGCCGGGTATAGCCGACCTCGCCGATCAATACCACCTGATCGGCGCCCAGCGTCGGCGGCAGCGATTCGGTGCCGGTCACCTGCACCTGGTGCATCTTGACGCGGCGATAGCCGCTGATCTCGGTGCCGATCGGCACGGCGCCCGCCGTCGTCAGGCCGGTGATGCTGTTGGCAAAGCCGAGCGAGGCCGGCACCAGCGCGCCGCTGATCGCCAGCTGCATGGGCTGATTGCTGCGGTAGGAGTACTCGCCCTGCAGCGCCATGCCCCACGGACCCATGGTGTTGAAGCTGATGCCGGTCAGATGGACGTCTTCGGGATACTCGACGAAATAAGTGGGCGCTCCGCCGCCGAACAGGCTGCCGCGCTTGAAGGAAACGATGGGCGTGCGGTTATGCACGTTCATGTAGTAGAGGCCGAATTCGGTGTTGTGCAGTTCGGGCGCCATGACGCGCAGGGCGACGCCGTACTCGCCGGTATCCTTGGCCCAGCGGTCAGGAGTCCGATCGAGTCCAATGCTGGCGAGCCCCGGGAAATGCTGGTCGCTGCCGGAGATGTAAAGCTTGGCGCCGTCATCGGAAACGATATCGTTGGTGCTGAAGAAGCTGCCGCGCGGGTCGAGACGCACCTTGTTGAAGTTGAAGATCGAGAAGACTTCGGCGCGCAGGTTCGCGCTCAG
>CAZCPD010000004.1:0-27805 GCA_964500425.1 uncultured Rhodocyclaceae bacterium | reverse complement strand
TAGTTCAGGTTGCCATCGTCGGTGTTGATGCTGGCCGTGGCTCCCGTGCCGCCGTTGGCCACCTGAATCAGCGTCAGGTCGCGCCCCTGGGCGCGCCAGGTGGCGCCGTAGGAAAAAGTCGTATCGAACGATCCATGCACCCCATCGGAATCGCCGAAACCGAAAGCGTGGGCGGTGAAGGGCAGGGCCGATGCCGTCATGGCGGTCAGCAACGACGGCAGCAGCGGCCTCATCATTTTTCTTAACTTCATGTCTTTCCCTCCGGAAAATGGATGCTTGATCGAGACTCGATAACAGCCTGCTATTTTTAGTGGATTTTGCATCAAACGTAAATAGTTGTCGGCAATCAATTTTGTTTTAAACGGCGACGCTCAGCGGCGGTTTTTCAAGCGCCCGACCGCTTCGTAAAGTTCCTGGCGCAGGGCGTCGACGGGTTCGCCGGCTGCCTGGGCGCGCTGCAGCTTTCCCAGTATGACGGATATCTCGCTCTGCTGCCCGGCGGCGTCCGCCGCTGGCGAATTTTTCTGCGGCATGGCCGGCTCTGCCGGCATTCCGGAATAGACCAGCTCGGCGCGTTCGCCACTGCCCGCCTTGCCCTTATCCTTGCCTTCCCCCGCAGCCGGCATCCGGCGCGCGGTAATCATCAGCGCGCTGGGTTTGCCGCCCCCGCGCCGCATGCCGCCTTTTGCATCAGGCGCGCCAATGACGATGCGTCGGCTTTCCTGCTTGAAAAGCTCGACGGTCGCCAGCAATGCCTGGCGCAGCGCCGCTGTCGACTTCCCGGCGGCCTCGGCGAGCCGGATCTGGCGCAGGATTTCCTCGATCTCCGGCGGCGCCGGTTGGGATCGCACTGCGTGGCCGAAGCTGGCGGGGGCAGCCTTCACCGCCTGCGCGAATTCGGCCTGGCCGGATACCATCCGGGCGATCGTGAAGTGTTCGTGGCGCATCGCCCAGGTCAGCGCCGATTCGCCGCGTTCATTGACGGCCCCGGGGTCGGCGCCGGCGGCGAGTATCTGGCCGGCAAGACCGTCGTGGCCTTCGCGCGCCGCCATCATCAGCACCGTCGAGCCATTCGGCGCGCGGGCGTTCACATCGGCGCCGCGCTCGATCAGCAGACGGGCGATCTCTGTGCGGTTGGCGAAGCTCGCATAGTGCAGCGCGCTCCAGCGTGCGCCGGAACGGTTCGCGGCGGCGCCACGGTCGAGCAACCAGGCCACGGCTTCGCGATGGCCGCGCCAGGTGGCCAGATGCAGTGCCTGCTCATCGTGACGATTGGTCAGGTCGACGCGCGCGCCATGCCGGATGAACAGCTCCATCATGGCGACATTGCCTTCCCAGGCGGCGATCATCAGGCCGCTGCCGCCGCGGGCATCGAAGAAGTCGGGCGCCATGCCGGCCGCCAGCCAGGCGCCGACGCTGGCCAGGTCGCCCTGTTCGACGGCCAGCGCGAAACTCACCGGATCCGGCAGGGTCAGTGGCGCGGTGGTTGCCGGCGGCTCTGAGGGTGGCGGCGCGTCGCTCCATGCCGGCAGGGGCGCCAGGCAAAGCAGCAGCCCCAGCGCTGTGCCGACCCGCCAAGTGGTCTTGTGGTTCATCCGACAAACCCGCGCGCAAAAGCGCTGTTGTAGCAGAATGAGCAGTGTTTTCAAAGTTGCCCGACGCGTCGTCGGTCGCGCCGCTGCCCTTGTCCTCTTGTCCTCATGTTGCCTCGTTCCTTTCCGGCCGCCCTGCTGGCGTCCATCGCGCTGCATGCGCTGTTGCTCGGTGCAGGGGGGCTGATGCGCTCGTTCGAGGTTGCGCCATCGCCGCAGCCAGGGGCGGTTCGCCTGGAGGCGCGCTTGCTGCCGGCGCGTGCGACCGATCCGGACGAGGCCTTGCTGAAGAACACCCTGGCGGAAGTTGCTCCGCCGGAGTCTGCCCCTGTCGCCCGACCAACGGCCGCTGGCCGGCGCGGTCGCGTCGCCAATGCGCCGCGGGCGGTCGTTCATGAGGCCCGCCGCAAGCTTGCCGAGCATCTGTTCTATCCGCCGGAGGCGATTGCGCTTGGACTTGAAGGCGAGGTGCGCCTGCTGCTGAGGCTGGCGCCAGACGGCGTGATCCTCGATGTCGACATCGCCAGCGGCAGCGGACAGACGCTGCTCGACCACGCGGCCATCAAGGCGGCTCTGGCAATGCGGCGTCTGCCGAATGCCGGCGTCAGAGAACTGATCCTGCCTGTTGTATTCGCGTTGCACTGAGGGCTTATTTCGCGCGGTGCGGCCGAAAGCGCTTGAACCCGCCGCCGGTCAATAGTAGCTTGCGGCCATGCGGATAAGCCGTCGTGGCGCGAACTGACAGCCTGCGGCGGTGTCGAAAGCCTGTTACCCCTGAAATTTCTTCATCGTGAATCTGAACTCGCCGAACTTGCCAGCCTGGTTATTCCGCACGTGGATGTTCGCGCTGTTGCTGTTCGCGGCGTCGGCGCCCATCGGACTGGGACAGGCCGCCGAGGTCGCGGGCATTCCTGTGCTTGCCTATCACCGCTTCGCGCCGACCGTGGCCGACAGCATGACGGTGCGCAACGAAGTCTTTGGCGCCCAGCTCAAGTATCTCCGCGACAACGGCTACACCGTGGTGCCGCTGCGCCAGGCGTTGAGCGCCCTGCAGGGCAAGGGACAGAAGCTGCCCGCGAAGCCGGTGGTGATCACCGTGGATGACGGGCATCAAAGCGTGTTCAGTGACCTGCTGCCGGCCATCCGGCGCGAGAAGATCCCGGTGACGCTGTTTATTTATCCCTCGGCCATCTCGAATGCCAGCTATGCGATGACCTGGCAGCAACTCGGCGAGTTGCGCGATACCGGGCTGTTCGACATCCAGTCGCATACCTACTGGCATCCCAACTTCAAGATCGAGAAACGTCGCCTCGCCCCGGAGGCTTATCAGGCCTTCGTGCGCAACCAGCTCGAAAAATCGCGCCGGACGCTCAAGCAACGACTCAACCTGGACGTTGACATGCTGGCGTGGCCGTTCGGCATCCATGACGAAGAACTGATGAATGCGGCGCATGCCGCGGGCTATGTGGCGGCCTTCAGTATCGACGGCCGTCACGCGCGGGGAAGCGACAACCCCCTCGGGCTGGCGCGTTATCTGATGGTGGATGCGCAAGGCGTGCAGGGCTTTGCAAGACTCTTGAGCGAGGGAACGAAATGAAATTGCAGCGCACGCCTCTTCGATGGCTGGCCGCTCTGGCCGTCCTTTTCAGCATGCTGACCACCGAGGCGCTGGCGGCGACAGTGACCGGGCGGGTGCTCGATGCGCAGAGCGGCAAGCCCATTCCCGGCGCCATCGTGACGGCGGACAAGCGCGTGGCGCTGACCAATCCCGATGGCGTGTTCGCCATCGAGGCCGCCGCCGCGTCGAGCATTGCGCTGGGCGCGCGCGCCGCCGGCTATGGGCGCACCAGCGTGCCGCTGGCCGGCTGGGAGCCGAAGCGTCCGGCGGCCGCGCCACCCCTGACGATACGCCTCGAACCGTTGCGTCCGAAGGCCGTCTATCTTTCCTTCTACGGCATCGGCAGCCGCCTGTTGCGCAACGCGGCGCTGGATCTGCTCGACCAGACCGAACTCAACGCCCTGGTGGTGGACGTCAAGGGCGACCGCGGCATGATCCCCTACAAGAGCAAGGTTGCATTGTCCGCCGAGGTCGGCGGTCAGCGCGTCACCACCGTCCGGGACATGAAGGAGATGATCGACACCCTGCATGGCCGCGGCGTGTATCTGATCGGCCGCATCGTCGTCTTCAAGGACGATCTGCTCGCCGCTGCCCGGCCGCAGTGGGCCATCCGCGGCGCGGACGGCAAGCCCTGGCTGGATCGCGAGCGCCTCGGTTGGGTCGATCCCAATATCCGCGAGGTGTGGGACTACAACCTCGAGATTGCCGAGGAGGCCGCGGCGCTCGGCTTCGACGAAATCCAGTTCGACTATGTACGCTTTCCCGATACGCTCGGCCTGAATTTCTCGCAGCCGAACACCGAGGAGATCCGGGTCAAGGCGATCAGCGGCTTTCTCGCTGCCGCGCGTCAGCGGCTGACGCCCTACAATGTCTTCATCTCCGCGGACATCTTCGGTTATGTCAGCTGGAACACCAACGATACGCAGATCGGCCAGCGTCTCGACAGCATCGCGCCGCATGTCGACTACCTGGCGCCGATGCTGTATCCCTCCGGCTTCCAGTTCGGCATCCCCGGCTATCGCAACCCCGTGGCCAATTCCTACGAACTGATCTCGCTGACGCTCAAGCGCGCCGCCGAGCGCAGCGGCTTGCCGCCGACGCGTTTCCGTCCCTGGCTGCAGTCGTTCAAGGATTACGCCTTCGATCGTCGCCAGTTCGGGGCCGACGAGATTCGCGCCCAGATCAACGCTTCCGAGCAATTCGGCAGCGGTGGCTGGATGTTGTGGAATCCGCGCAACAGCTACAGCAAGGCGGGGCTCAAGGAAGAAGCCGGCAAGCCGGCGCTGGTCGCCGCCAACGCCGTGGCCGGCTTGATGCCGAGAGCCGCAGCGGCTACCGTCACGAAATGAACCGGGCGGTGCGCCGCGGGCGCTGGCTGGCCTGCGGCATTGCGCTGCTGCTGAGCCTGGCGGCGCGGGCCCAGCCACAGCCGCAAGACCCGGGGCCGACGCTCGATGTCGACAAGCTGGCGCCGATTGCCGAGGTCGTCGAAGCACAGATGCGCGCCGGCAACCTGCCCGGCGCCGTGGTGCTGGTCGGCCACCAGGGGCGGATCGTCTATCGGCGCGCCTTCGGTAATCGCACGCTGCAGCCGGTGCAGCCGATGACGGAAGACACGATCTTCGACCTGGCTTCCCTGACCAAGCCGCTGGCGACGACGACCGCCATCCTGCAACTGGCGGAGCGTGGCAAGATCGCTCTCGATGCCCCGCTCGCCCGCTACTGGCCGGCGTTCGCGGCGCATGGCAAGGGGCGCATCAGCGTCCGCCAGCTGCTCGCCCACACCTCCGGTTTGCGCGCCGGCTTGAATCTGCAGAAGGCCTGGCATGGCCGCGACGCCGCCCTGGCGCTGCTCGCCGCCGAGAAGCCGCAGACGCCGCCGGGCAGCGCGGTGATTTACAGCGACCTGAATTTCATCGCCCTCGGCGAACTGGTGCGGCGCGTTTCCGGCAAGACGCTGGCGGAGTACTGTCAGGCCAACGTCTTCAAACCGCTTGGCATGAACGACAGCGGCTTCCTGCCGCCGCCGGCGCTGCGCGCGCGGATTGCGCCGACCGGTTTCCTGCGCGGCCGTCTGCGCGTCGGCGAAGTGCACGACCCCATCGCCTGGCGCATGGGCGGCGTGGCCGGACATGCCGGCCTGTTCGGCACCGCCGATGACGTGGCGAGGTATGCGCAAGCCCTTCTCGGCAGCGGTCAGCCAATCCTGAGCGAGGAATCCCGGGCGGCGCTGTTCGCGCCACAGACGCCGCCAGCCATCGTCAGCGCCAGGAATTCGCTGCGTTCGCTCGGCTGGCGCGTCGATCCGCCACTGGCGGCGAATCGCGACCAGCTGCCGCCGGTTGGGGCGATCGGTCACAACGGCTATACGGGCGCCTCGCTGTGGGTCGATCCCGTCAGCCAGCTTTTCGTCGTCATCCTCAGTCATCGTGTCCATCCGACCGGGACCGGCGACGCCGGCCCGCTGCGCGAGCGTATTGCCGCGATCGTCGGCGATGCCATCGGGCCGGTTTCCTTCGAACAGGTGAAGGTTCGCGCCCCGGCGCTCGTCGCCTATGCCGACGTCGCGCCCAGACATCGCGAGGGGGGCGGGGTGGCGAGCGGGATCGATGTGCTCGCCGCGAATGGCTACGCGCCGCTCGCCGGATTGCGCATCGGCCTGATCACGCATCAGAGCGGCGTCGATGCGGCCGGGCGGCGCACCATTGATCGCCTGCGCCAGGCGCCGGGCGTCCGGTTGGTGGCGCTGTTCAGTCCCGAGCATGGCCTGCAGGGCAGGCTCGACGAAAAGGTTCCCTCCGGCGTGGACGCGGCGACGGGCCTGCCGGTGCACAGCCTCTACGGCGAGCATCGACGGCCGACGCCGGCGACGCTGGAAGGCATCGATGCCCTGGTGTTCGACCTGCAGGATGTCGGCGTGCGTTTCTACACTTACATCAGCACCATGGGCTATGCGATGGAGGCGGCCGCGCAGAAGGGCATCCGCTTCATTGTCCTCGACCGGCCCAATCCGATCGGCGGCGTGGCCGTGCAAGGCCCCATGCTCGACACCGAGCGGCGCTCATTCACCGGCTATTACCCGCTGCCGCTGCGGCATGGCATGAGCGTCGGCGAACTGGCGCTGTTGTTCGCCGACCAGCTGCATCTGAACCTGCGCCCGGAAGTCGTCAGGATGCGCGGCTATCGGCGCGACCTTTGGTTCGACCGGCTCGGCCTGCCGTGGATTCCGCCGTCGCCCAATCTGCGCAACATGACGGCGGTGGCGCTCTATCCGGGCATCGGCATGATCGAGGGCACCAACGTCAGCGTCGGTCGTGGCACGCCGACGCCCTTCGAAATCGTCGGGGCGCCCTGGGTCGACGGTGTTGCGCTGGCGGTCGAGCTCAACCGGCGGGAGATTCCCGGCGTGCGCTTCGAGCCGACGAGATTCACTCCGAGCGAGAACAGCCTTGCGAAGAAGTTGTGTCAGGGCGTGCGCGTCGTCCTCGTCGACCGCGAGCAGCTCGATGCCGGGCGGCTTGGCATCGAACTCGCCGATGCCCTGATGCGCCTCCATGGCGATCGCTTCGAGCTGGAGCGCACGCTCGGCTCAATCGGCTCGCGCGCGGTCGTCGATGCGATTCGCGCCGGCACGCCGCCGCAGACCATCGTCGCCGGGTGGCAAGCGGAGCTCGCCGAATTCCGCGCGCTGCGTCAGAAATACCTGTTGTATTGACCTGTCCCGAGAGGCGCGTCGTTGCTCGCTCTCCGGCAAGTTAGCCTGGAGAACCGCGTCGTTGCTTGTGACCGCAGGGACCCCCTTGAGGTGCTTGCGGGGCGATGCCCGGTCGAGCGGTGTCGCTGATCAGGTCTTCCTTGCCGTCTTGCGCGGCCGTGCGACGGTTGGCAGCGTGACGGCAAACACCGTGCCCCGGCCGACGTTCGTTTTCAGCGTCAGCGGCGCGTCGAGCAGGCGGGCGATGCGCTGGGTGATGGAGAGGCCGAGGCCGAGACCGGCGCTCGGATTGCGCGCCGGGTTGGCGACCTGGTAATACTCGTCGAAGATCTGCTGGCAATGTTCCGGGGCGATGCCGGGGCCGTTGTCGCGCACCTCGATGCGAATGCCCTGGGCGCTGCGGCGTGCGCAAACGACGACGTTGCCGCGCTCGGCGAACTTGATGGCGTTGTCGATCAGATTTCCAAGCAGGCGGCCGATCAGCACCGCATCGGTATGGACCACGGCACTGCCCGGCAGCAAGCGCAGCGACACGCCGGCCTTGCGCGCGATCGGTTCGTAGGTGGCTTGGAGATCGCGGCAGATACCGATCAGTGGTATGTCGCGCAATTGCGGCTCGAACTTGCCCATGTCGAGGCGCGAAACGTCGAGCAGCATTTCCAGCTGTGCGGACATGGCCTTGACCGAGAGCCTCAGATTTTCCAGAACGCCCTGCTGCTTCGCCGAGAGTTTCCCGTCGGCAAGCGCATCGGCGAAAAGCCGGGTGGCATAGAGAGGCTGGCGCAGGTCATGGCTGGCGGAGTTGAGGAAGCGCGATTTGGCGACCGCGTGCCTTTCCGCTTCGCGCCGCCGTTCCTCAAGTTCGATCAGCGTCAGGCGCAACGCTTCTTCGGTCTCCTTGCGCTGCGAGATGTCGCTGATGGTGCCGACGAGGCGCAGGGGCTTGCCGGTTTCGTCGCGACTGACCACCATGCCGCGCGATAGCACCCATTTCCATTCGTCATTCTTGCAGCGAACGCGCACTTCGTTTGAAGTGGTGTCCTTCGCCTTCGTCATCAGCTTTTCCCTGTTCTCCAGCGAGCGCGCCATGTCGTCCGGGTGGATGCGCGAACACCATTCCTCATAATTCTTCGGAACCGCCTCCTCGGTGTGGCCCATGATCTCCCGGGCGCGTCTGGAGAAGGTGATTTCCCCAAGCGATACGTTCCAGTCCCAGACGCCTTCCCCGGCGCCTTCCAGCGCGAACTTCCAGCGCTCTTCGCTGCTGCGCAGAGCCTCTTCCACCCGTTTGCGCTCGCTGATGTCGCTGAGCGTGCCGACCATGCGCAGGGTCTGCCCCTTCGTGTTGCGGGTCACCAGGATGCCGCTGCCGAGCACCCATTTCCAGCTGCCGTCCTTGCAGCGCATGCGAAACTCGATGCTGTCGCTGTTCTTCTTCTGGGTAACGATCGAGTTGTGGCTGGCCTCGATGAGTTGGGCATCATCGGGATGGGTGCGCGACATCCATTCGCTGGCATCGTTGCCGATCTCGTCATCCGAATAGCCGAGGATTTCCTTCCAGCGTCTTGAAAAATGGGCCTTGTTAGAGGCCAGATCCCACTCCCAGACGCCGTGGCCGGCGCCTTCGAGCGCCAGCTTCCAGCGTTCCTCGTTCTCGCGCAGCGCCTCTTCCATCTGCTTGCGCTCCGTGATGTCGGTATTGGTGCCGACGACCCGCAGCGGAGCACCATCGGCATCGCGCGTGACGACGATGCCACGCGAGAGTATCCATTTCCAGCAGCCGTCCTTGGTGCGCATGCGCAGTTCGATGGTGGTGAGCTTGGTGACACCGTCCGTCAGCCGCTTGCCATTGGCTTCGGTGATCGGTATGTCGTCCGGGTGCACACGACCGAACCATTCCTCGGGAAGGCTGCCGATTTCGTCGTCGGCGTAGCCGAGCATTTCCTTCCAGCGTGTGGAATAGGTGACGGAATTCCGGCGAACATCCCAGTCCCAGACGCCGGCGCCGGCGCCTTCGAGGGCCAGTTTCCAGCGCTCTTCGTTCTGACGCAGCGCCTCCTCCATGCGCTTGCGCTCGGTGATGTCGATCGTGTAGCCGTGCCAGAGCACGCTGCCGTCGGCCAGCCTTTCCGGCTGGGCGTCGACCGCGCGCCAGATCACTTTGCCGCTTTGCAGCAGCATCCGGTATTCATGCCGCCATGGCGCGAGGGTGCGGGCGGAAAGGAGCATCGAAGCGTTGACGCCTTCGACATCGAGCGGATGCAGGCACCGGAGCAGGTGGGCGGCGTTTTCGCTGACCTGCTCGTTCGTGACGCCATACATCTGCTGTATGGTGTTGCTGACGTAGGGGTATGAAAGCGAGCCGTCCGCACCCTTGCGCAGCTGGAACAGGATGCCAGGCGTGTGGGCGATCAGGTTGGTCAGCAGGGCGAGTTTCTCGTCCGCCGCGGCTTCCATGGCCCTGCTGGCGGTGATGTCGGTGGCGGTCGCGTTGCAGAGGCAACCCGCTGCATCGGCGACGGCGTCGATCTGCACGACTCGTGCAGGCGCGGTTGGCGTGGCGGAAAGGCGCACTTCGCAGCTGGCCCTGTCCTGACCGGAAAAGACGCGCTTCAGGAAGGCGGTGAAGTCGGCTTGCGACTCCTCCTGGAGTAAGTCGCCCAGGCGGGCAGGGCAGCGCGGCGGCTTGTCCTGCCCGAGCAGCCGCATGCTCTGGCGGTTGCCTTGCACGATCGTGCCGTCTTGGGCGAGCACGAAATGGGCGATGGGTGTCTGTTCGAACAGGTCGAAGTAGTGCTTCAGCCTGGCTTCGCTCTCGCGCAGCCGGTCTTCGAGTTCCTTCTGGCGCTGGCGCAGTGCCTCGATCTGTGCCGAAGCGTCGCGCGCCGCGTCGGCCGCTTGGTCGGGCGGCTTCTGGTGGCTTGCGACGATCTTGGGTCGGTTTCCCATGCGATGGCTCTTTGCTGCGCTGGTGGCGGATTATCCGCTCAATCGGATGGCCATGTGAACAGGGGTATTCGCAACGCGAGGTGATTCGAGGGGGGGGCTCCGTTGGCGCCTGGCGCGAGCGAGATGCCGCCGGCGCGCGACCAGATCCATGCCTGTTCGGCCTGCTGGCCGTGCCGGGAAGCGGCGCCTATACCGCCAGCAAGATCGCGCGGCGCATGGGGGCGATCCGGGAGGTCATTCCTCCAGGTAGCCCCACAGCCGCTGCCAATCGTAGGACATGAAGCGGCGGCACTCCTCGTTGGCGTAGTTGCGGATTTCGTAGGCGCCCTGACCGATGCGGCGACGGCGCGGTTCGGGCAGCACCTGGCCATGCACATCGCGGATTGAATACACCTCAGCCGGCGCCGGTTCCATGCCCGGAATGCGACGCGTGACGACGGCCAGGTCGCCGTTGTTGATGCGCACCAGGCTACCCGGCGGGAAGCGGCCCAGCATCCGCGTTAACTGGGTGACCAGAGGATGGTCCAGGCGTTGCAGGTCATTGCCGAAAACATGCTGGGCCAAACTCGGCGTGCTGCCGGTGCGGCGGATGTTCCAGTGCAGCGGCTGGCGCGCCTTGCGCCAGGTGAGGCGCGCCGCGAAGGTGTCGGCGATTCTTACAATGCGCGCCGACAGCGGGATCGCGCTGCCGGTCAGCGACCAGGGATAGCCGCTGCCGTCGACATTCTCGTGGTGGGCGCCGACCGCATCAGTCCAGGATTTGCCGAATCTGCCGATGCGTTCAAGCAGATCCACGCCTTCATGGGGATGGCTGTGAATTTCGTGGTCCTGCTGCTCGGTGGGGCGTTCCAGGCGGTCATGCATTTCGTCGTGCAGGTCGAGCTTGGCGAGGTTCATGGTCAGCGCGCCGCCGATGACATTGATGATCTGGAAACGATCCAAGCCGTTGACGGCGGCAAGCTCGGCCGCCAGCAGGGCGACGTGCAGGGTGTGGCAGATGCTCGGACGGCCGAACTTGTGCAGGCGCGCGAAGCCCAGGCAGGCGTCGGCATCGAGGCTCCAGATCACGTGCAGGTCGCAGGCCAGACGCACGAGTTCGTCGGCGGTGACATGCTCATTGCGCTGGATGCGCTCGTCGATGTGCGACAGTCTGCTGCCGATCTCCAGTAGTTCCTCGATCGGGTTGAAGTCGGAAACCAGGTGTGCCTGTGCATCACGACAGAAGACGCGGATCGGTTGGGCAGGATGGCGGGCGAAGACGTTGATGGCGAGCGTCGGCGCGATCGACGTGCCGGACTTGACCAGCAGCATGCCGCGCGCGTTGAAGAGATCGCACGGCGCCGGCTTGCCCATCAGCTCGGCAGGCAGGACGACCGGGCGCAGTATGCCCTGCGTCTCGGCATGGCGTTGCGCGCCGTAGCCGCCGTAATCGAACTGGAAACTGCCCCGTGCGGCGGGGTCGTTTTGTTGCGGGGCGGTGGTCTTGGCGGGTGTGGCGATGAGGGATGGCATGATGGCCTCCGTTGGTCGGAAGGGCTGACGATGGATGGTTGCTCAGAATGTGCAGCAAGAAGCAGGCCAGGCTGGATAGTCGGGTATGCTGAGCGGAATGGCGCCGGGCGGGCATGGGCCGCGTGCGCGGCGAGCGTCGGAAATCGTTGTATTTTCTCATGATAGGCGATGGGCGGCGAATATTGCCGGTTTGGCGGGAACAGCGAGGAGCGAAGGCATGAGTCGGGAAGATGAATCGGCGAGACTGGCCGGCCCGGCCGCCAGGCAGGGCGGGCCGGGCTTGCTCGGCCGGCTGCTGTCGTTGGTGGTGGCGGGAGTGTTGCTGGTGCTGGCGCTGATGTTTTCGGTGGTGGTCTTCGCCGCGTTGGCGCTGGTTGCGTTGCTGGCGGGCGCCTGGTTCTGGTGGAAGACGCGCGATTTGCGACGCCAGATGAAGGCTGCCGAGGAGGCCTGGCGCAACGCGCCGGCGGGGAGGGCCGATATGGATAACGCGGAATCCGGCGATGGCGTGGTGATCGAGGGCGAGGTGGTTCGTGTCGGCGACGATGAGTCCAAGCTGCCGCCGGGGCGTTGATTCAATATTTGCGTCGGCTAATATTGTGTTAGCATTCCGCGTTTTCGGCCTGCGGCCGCCGCGTCGGCCGTTCATTCATCGAGGAGATCCGCCATGCACCACCACACCCTGAAGGCAGGAATCGTCATCCTGGCTGCTGCCCTGTCGCTGAGCGCGGCCCACGCCGACGAGGCCGCCATGCTCGAACAGGCGCGCAGCGTCGCCAGCGCCATTCCGCCGAAGCTGCTGAACATGCTGACCGAGGAAATCGCCAAGGGCGGGACGGACGGCGCGATTGCCGTCTGCCGTGAGAAGGCGCCACAGATGGCCAAGGCAGCGTCGGAACAGTCGGGGTGGAACATCCGCCGCGTCAGTCTGAAAAACCGCAACCCGAAGGCGCTGCCGGATGCCTGGGAGCAGGCGGTGCTTCAGGATTTCGATGCGCGCGCCAAGGCTGGCGAGCCGGCGGCGAAATTGGAGCGCGGGGAAGTGGTTGCCGATGGCGGCGGCAAGTCCTATCGCTACATGAAGGCGCTGCCGACCAATGAACTTTGCATGAACTGCCATGGCCCCGCCGAGCGCATCGCCCCGGCCGTCAAGGCGCGGCTGCATGAGTTGTATCCCGACGACAAGGCAGTCGGCTATGCGCCTGGCGAGATACGCGGCGCCATCACGCTCAAGCGGCCGCTGTGAACTGCTGAAAGTCCTGCCGGGCCGCGTTCAGTCGGCCAGGCTTGCCATGTAGTCGACGAAAGCGCCAGGCGCCATCGGCCGGGCGAAGTGATAGCCCTGTGCTTCATTGCACTGTTGATGGTGCAGCATGGCGACCAGGCGCTCGTCCTCGACGCCTTCGGCAATCACCTGCAGATTCAGGCTGCGCGCCATCTGGATGATGGCCTGGACGATCGCCGCGTCGTTCTTGTTGTCGACCATGTCGCGGACGAAGGACTGGTCGATCTTCAGCTTGTCGACGTTGAAGCGCTTGAGGTAGGACAGGCTGGAATAGCCGGTGCCGAAATCGTCGATCGACAGCTTCATGCCCATCGCCTTCATGCGGTGCAGCGTGTCGAGCGCCTTGTCGGTGTCCTGGATGAGGATGGATTCGGTCAGTTCGAGTTCCAGGTAGTGCGGGTCGTGGCCGGATTCATGGAGTGCCTGGAGCACGCTTTTCTCGATGTCGCCGCGCTTGAACTGCACGGCCGAGAGATTCACCGCGATGACGATGGGCGGCAGACCGGCCGCGCGCCACTCGACGGCCTGCTGGCAGGCGCGTTTGAGCACCCAGTCGCCGATCGGCACGATCAGGCCGCTGTCTTCCGCGATCGAAATGAAGCGTGACGGCTGGAGGATGCCGAGTTCCGGGTGGCGCCAGCGAATCAGCGCCTCGACGCCGACCACCTTGCCGTCGGCGAGGTTGATCTGCGGCTGGTAGTGCAGCAGGAACTCCTCGTTCACCAGGGCCAGACGCAGTCCGTTGCGGACTTTCAGATATTCGATGGCCTCGCTGTTCATCTGCTCCGTGTAGAACTGGTGCGTGTTGCGCCCGCTTTCCTTGGCCTTGTAGAGCGCCGTGTCGGCCTTCTTGAGCAGGGAGTCGAAGTCCTTGCCGTCGTCCGGATAGACGGTGATGCCGATGGATACCGAGGTGGTCAGTTCATGGCCATCGATCTTGAAGGTCGTGCCGAGCCTTTCCTGAACCTTGATGGCGATGCCGGAAATGATTTCCGGATCGATGACGTTGGCGAGAATGATCAGGAACTCGTCGCCGCCCAGCCGGCAGACGGTGTCGGTGTCACGCACGCATTCATCGAGTTTGACGGCGATCTCCTTGAGCAGCGCGTCGCCGACAGGATGACCCAGCGAATCGTTGATCGCCTTGAAGTGGTCGAGGTCGAGGTTGAGCAGGCCGACGCCGCTGTTCTCGCGCACCGCATAGGCGATGGCGTGGTCGAGGCGGTCCTTGGCGAGCAGACGGTTGGGTAGCCCGGTGAGGGCGTCGTAGTAGGCCAGATAGTTGATCTGCTCCTCGGCCTCCTTGCGCGTGCGGATGTCCTGGATCATGGGCAGGAAATACAGCGGTTCTCCGGCATCGTCGCGCATCAGGCTCATTGACACATGGGCCGACACCGGCTGGCCTTCCTTGCCCAGATAGCAGCATTCCCTCGCATACTGTTCGACATCTCCGGTCAGCAGGCGCTGCATCTGTTCGATTTCCTGCGACAACTCATCAGGACTGGTGATGCGGTGGTAATCGAGCGCCAGCAACTCGTCGCGCGTGTAGCCGAGCAGCCGGCAGAGCGTTTCATTGACATTGAGCAGGCGGTAATCCGGCGCGACGACGGCGGCGCCGACCGGCGACAGGTCGAAGATCCGCCGCCAGCGCCGCTCGCTTTCCAGCAGCGCCTTCTTCGAACCCGCCAGGGTGGCAACCGTCGAATTCTGGCGCTTCCAGGAGCGCAGCAGCAGATGGACGACGAACAGCGAGGCGAGGGTGAAGAACAGAAGGCCGATCGTCGCGGCGGCCACCCCCTTGTGCCAGGGGCCGAGAAATTCGCTCTCTTCAAGGCCGACGTCGACATACAGCGGATAGCCGCCGACCTTGCGGTAATAATGCAGCGCCGCGCCGTCCTCGCCGCCGTCCGCGCTGACCACGCTGCGGTAACTCCCGGCGCCGGGCTTCTCGTGCAAGGCAGCCAGGTAGGCGGGCGCCACGTTGCGGTCGCCGATGGCTGCGACAGCGCCGGAACTCGCCGTCTTGCCCGGCATGCTCTCGGCGCTGCGTGAGCCGGTGCGGTGGACAATCCGGCCCAGTTCGGCATCGCGCAGTTCTATCGAGCCCAGCGGCGACAGATGGAGGTCGGCGAACTTCCGGGTGAATTCATCGAGCGCGACGGCGCCATGAACAATGCCGCCGAAGGAGCCGTCGGGCAGCTGGATGCGCCGCGCAAAGGGCAGCTGCCAGGTCTGGTCGGCGGGGTTTTGTCGGGGCTTGCCGATGACCAGGCCGGCTTTATCGTCCTGGCTCAGGCGCACAAAGATCTCGCTGCCGCCGAGACTGGCCGCCCATCCTTCCGGCAGGTTGGCGCCATAGCGGACTTCGCCGTGCCGATCCGTCGCCCAGAACTGGCTGACGCCCGGCAGCAGCTTCTGCTGACGCGAGAGCACCCTGCTCGTCGCCGTCTCGTCGAGCATCCCCTCGTCGGCAAGTTGTCGTTCGATTTCGCCGGTCGCGGCGATCAGCGCCAGATCAATCTTGTCGATGATGCCGGCGATCGACTGATCCAGCGTGTAGGCGAGATTCTGGACATTGACCGTCGCGCGGTCTTCAATCTGCTGGCGGATGTTGCCGAGCGCCAGGATCACCAGGGCAATGACGACCAGATTGACGCCGAGAAAGGTCAGGAAGACGATTTTGAGGAAATTGGCGGATAGCAGCGATACACCCGACTTGCGCATTGATTTGATTCCCTGTTCTGGCCGCGTCCATTCATGATCGGGGCGTTGGCGCATTGCCGGATCGTCGTTTCGTCCGATGGCAAAGGCGTGTCCCCTGACGCGACTTTAAATGCGCTCCGCTGTCGTTGCAAGAAGAACATTTTCTTTTGGAAATAAACGCTTGTTCGATGCCCGGGATGTCTGTCGGCGCGAGCGGAATCGCCAGGCGGCAGCTTATAATCGCGCTTTGAACCGAGTCACACGAGGCATTCATGAGCTACTTCAAGCACCACGTCTTCTTCTGCAACAACCAGCGCGATGCCGGCATCGTCTGCTGCGGCGCGCGCGGCGCCGACGAGCTGCGCAACTACGCCAAGGACCGCATCAAGGCGCTCGGCCTGAACGAGGGCGGCGCGGACCGGAAGATCCGCATCAACTCCTCGGGTTGTCTCGATCGTTGCGATCACGGCCCCGTGCTGGTGGTGTACCCGGAAGGCGTCTGGTATACCTATCTCGACAAGGAGGACATCGACGAGATCATCGACTCGCACCTCGTCGGCGGCAAGGTCGTCGAGCGTCTCAAGATTTGAGCCATGAGCGAGCAGGTCCTGCTCGACGGGCCGGATGGCCGCATCGAGGTCTACGTCGATACGCATGAGGACCCGCGCGGCATCGCGTTGATCGCCCACCCGCATCCGCTGTTCGGCGGCACTGCCGACAACAAGGTGGTGACGACGCTGGCGAAGACCTTCCGCAGCCTCGGCTATGCGACGCTGCGGCCGAACTTTCGCGGCGTCGGCGCCAGCGAAGGCGAGCACGATCACGGTGTCGCCGAAACCGCCGACCTGCTGACCGTGCATGATTACGCGCGGCAACGCTTCGGCGCCCGGCCACCGCTTCCCGTCGTCCTGGCGGGTTTTTCGTTCGGCGCCCACGTCGTCACCCGTCTGGCCAAGGAGCTTGCCGCACGCGGCGAACCCGCCGAGCGCCTGGTGCTGGTCGGCACGGCGGCCGGTTACGTCGAGGGCGCGCGTGAGTATGTCACCGAGGCGGTCGCGCCCGATACCATCGTCATCCACGGCTCGGCCGACGAGACCGTGCCGCTGGCCAACGTCGTCGCCTGGGCAGAGCCGCTGGAGCTGCCGATCACCGTGGTGCCCGGCGCCGACCACTTCTTCCATCGCAAGCTGCACATCATTCGCAACATCATCCATACGGCATGGCAGCGCTGAGTGTTCTCGCCGTCGAAGGCTTGCGCAAGTCCTATGGCGGACGCGAAGTGGTCGCCGGCGTCAGCTTCGCCTTGCAGCGTGGCGAATGCTACGGCCTGCTCGGCCCCAACGGCGCCGGCAAGACCACCACGCTGCGCTGCTGTCTGGGCCTGACCGAACCGGATGGTGGCACGATTCGCCTGATTGGCGAGCCGGTGCCGCAACGCGCGCGCGAGGCGCGCGCCCGCGTCGGCGTGGTGCCGCAGTTCGACAATCTCGACCCCGACTTCAGCGTCGGCGAAAACCTGCTGGTGTTCGGCCGCTACTTCGGTTTGTCCGATGCCGCGACGAAGCAGCGCATTCCCGCGCTGCTCGACTTCGCCGGACTCGCCGGCAAGGAGCAGGCGCCGCTCGCCACGCTCTCGGGCGGCATGAAGCGGCGCCTGACGCTGGCGCGCGCGCTGGTCAACGATCCCGACCTGCTGCTGCTCGACGAGCCGACCACCGGCCTTGATCCGCAGGCGCGTCACCTGATCTGGGAACGCCTGAAACGCCTGCTGCAGGAAGGCAAGACGATCCTGCTGACGACACATTTCATGGACGAGGCCGAACGTCTCTGCGACCGCCTGGCGATCCTCGACGAAGGCCGCATCGTCGCCGAAGGCGCGCCGCGCGAGCTGATCGCGCAGCACATCGAACCGCAGGTGGTCGAACTCTACGGCGAGGGCGCGCCGGCCTGGGCGCAGGCCCAGGTGCAAGGGCTCGTGCGGCGCATCGAGGTCAGCGGTGAAACGGCGTTCTGCTATGCCGCCGACGAGCAGGTCACACCGCTGTTGACGCTTACCGCAGCCCAGCCCGCGCTGCGCGTGCTGCACCGCCCGGCGAACCTCGAAGACGTGTTTCTCAAGCTTACCGGCCGCGAGCTGCGCGATTGATCCGCACCATGAGCCTCGCCGACTATCTGCCCCGCTTCTCCCCCCGCGCCATCGCCGTCTGGCGGCGCAACTTCCTCGTCTGGCGCAAGCTGGCGATCCCGTCGGTGCTCGGCAATCTTGCCGATCCCATGATCTATCTGTTCGGCCTCGGCTACGGTCTGGGCAGCCTGCTGCCGGAGGTTGCCGGCGTCAGCTACATTGTCTTCCTTGCCGCTGGCACGGTGTGTTCGAGCACCATGAATGCCGCCTCGTTCGAAGCGCTCTATTCGGGCTTTTCGCGCATGCACGTGCAGAAGACCTGGGACGCCATCCTCAACGCGCCGGTCGCGCTCGACGATGTGCTCGCCGGCGAATGCCTGTGGGCGGCCTCCAAGGCCACGTTGTCGGGGCTGGCGATCCTCGTCGTCGTCGCGGCGCTGGGTTTCGTTGCCTCGCCGCTGGCGTTGTGGGCCGTGCCGGTGATCTTCCTGACCGGCCTCGCGTTTGCCGCGTTGGGCCTGATCGTCACGGCGCTGGCCAAGTCCTACGATTTCTTCATGTACTACTTCACTCTCTTCGTCACGCCGATGACCCTGACCTGCGGCGTGTTCTACCCGATCGAGCAGCTCCCCGCTGGCGTGCAGGACATTGCCGCCGCGCTGCCGCTGGCGCACGCCGTGCGCCTGATTCGCCCGCTGCTGCAAGGCACGCCGCCGCAGGATGTCGCCCTGCATGTCGGCGCGTTGCTGGCGACGGCGCTCGTCGCCTACTGGGTGGCTTTGCTGCTGACGCGGCGAAGGTTGCTCCGCTAGGGCGTGTTCTCATTCAGGCGACGGTTGCGAAGGTCCTTGTCCGGGTGCAGGGCAAGGCGGGAGGAGCGCGGTTTGGCAGTGCCAAATAAGCGACGACCAACGCCGCCATGCGGCCGGACAAGGGCCTTCCCGGAGGGTTGGGCCAGGAAGGCGCGTCTGCGGCGTTGCGGCGCTTGCCCATAGATGGACTATGGGCGGCGCACCGCGCCTTGCATCCATCGCCTTCCTGACCCAACGCAATCCGCCGACTGAATGAGAACACGCCCTAGTTGTCGCGATCCCGTCGCTGGTGAAGCGGACCCTGTTCCAGTGTGCTGCGCAGCATCCTGCGGATTCGACACAGGCCATGGATCCAGGCAGATCCGCCCCCCCGGCAAAGCTTCATTTAGCGTAAACCTGCATGTAATCTCGCCGCTTTAGGCTCGCTATTACAGTTGCCGATTTCCTTTGGCGCTGTCCCTTCCTTCCCCCCCCAAAAAAATCCCCCCCGTTTGATGGAGATAGCGATGTTGAAACTGAAAGTATTGGCTGCCGCCGTGTCGGCGTGCTACATGTTCCCGGCCGTTGCCGCCGAGCCGGTTGTGCAGGGTCCGGAGTCCGTCCAGGAATGGTACGAGGCCGGTGATGATTTCATCAAGCAGACCCGGCGTGCGTCGCCGAACCTGCGCAAGGCGAAGAACGTGATTCTGTTTGTCGGCGACGGCATGGGTGTGTCCACCGTTACCGCTGCGCGCATCATGCAGGGCCAGATGAATGGAAAGCCGGGTGAGGAAAACCGCCTGTCGTTCGAGTCTTTCCCCCATGTCGGCTTGGCGAAGACCTACTCCTGGGATCAGCAGACCTCCGACTCGGCGCCGACCATGACCGCCATGGTGACCGGCTACAAGGCTCGCGAAGGCATGCTCTCGGTCAATCATCTGACCGCCAGGGGTGAATGTGATGCCGCCGCGATCGCCGCAAATTCGCTGGGGACCATCCTCGAACAGGCGGCAGCGATCGGCAAGTCCACGGGTATCGTCAGCACCGCGCGCATCACGCATGCGACGCCCGCGGCCACCTATGCGCATACCTCCGTGCGCGATTGGGAGGCTGATTCGAATCTGCCGGCGGGTTGCGGCGTCAAGGACATCGCCCGCCAACTGATCGAAGTCGATCCGACGGTTCGCGACAGCCTGAAGGTGGCGCTTGGCGGTGGCCGCACCTACTTCATGCCGAAGACCAAGCTCGATCCCGAGAACTCGGCGAAGGGCCGTCGTAGCGACGGTCGCGACCTGACCGAGGAGTGGGTTACGACGCGTGGCGCCGCAGCTCAGTATGTCTGGAACAAGGCGGGCTTCGATGCAGCAGATCCGAAGTCCACTGAGTTCCTGCTGGGCCTGTTCGAAAACAGCCACATGCAGTACGAAGCGGATCGCGCTGCCGATGCCGCTGGCGAGCCTTCGCTGACCGAGATGACCGAAAAGGCGATCAGCATGTTGAAGAAGAACCGCAAGGGCTACTTCCTGCATGTCGAGGCCGGCCGCATCGACCATGCCCACCATGCCGGCAACGCCAAGCGTGCACTGCTCGATACCGTTGAGCTGTCGAACGCGGTGAAGAAGGCTTATGAAATGACCAACCCCGAGGATACGCTGATCCTAGTCACCGCCGACCACAGCCATGTGTTCACCATTGCCGGCTATCCGCATCGCGGCAATGACATCCTTGGTCTGGTCAAGGATGTGCCGAATGTCGACGGTGATCCGACCGATACATCGAAAGACAAGCTGGGACTGCCTTACACCACCCTCGGCTATGCCAATGGACCGGGTTGGCGCGACGCTGTTGCCACCGGTGTCAAGCGCCCGGATCTGAACGCCGTGGATACGACTGCCATGAACTTCATGCAGGAGGCAGCGGTTCCGCTCAGTTCGGAAACACATGCCGGCGAGGATGTCGCCGTCTACGCAACCGGTCCGCGTGCGCACTACGTTCATGGCTCGATGGAGCAGAACTGGATCTATCACGTGATGCGCAACGCGCTGTTGCCCGCTCAAGGTCATGGTCATCACGACTGACGCGTGACGTGAATCGGCGTGGTCAGGCGTGGGGGTTGTTGCCCACGTCTGGCCGGCTGCAAAAACGATCGCGCCGTGCGGAACTCTCTCGCATGGCGCGAAGGCCATCTCTGCAACGATATACAATCGCGGCCTTGCGCCGCCACGATTCACGGTGATTCTCGATGTACACACGGCTACTCTCCATTTTCCTGATCCTGATTTCGACCCTGGCGATTTCCTTTCCGCTTGCCGCGGCAACCCCGCAGGCGAGCGAGGCGATTCCACCGCTTGCGGCGCAATACCGGGAAACCACGCAGAGCGGCGGCCAGATCAAAATGACGCGCGACTGGTACTTGCTTCGCCGCGCCGATCGAATTGCCACTGCGGGTGACGATCGGGCGGAGATCTGGCAGCGTGACGCTCGTGGCGATATCAGCCTGGTCCGTGTATTTCATGGCGATCGAAAATTGATCGAGTACACGGGCGGCGAATTGCGTACCCAGCAGCGCTATCCCGACTGGACCCGACTTGGCAGCGTGTTCGATCCGCGCCGGATTCCAGCGATGAAACCGGTCGGAAAGCAGAATTACCTCGGCAGGCCCGCGACCCGCTATCGTCAGCGTCATGATGGCGTGATCACGGAAGTCATCTGGCTGAATCAGGAGTCGCTCGCTGCCAGCATCGTGCGTCGCCGCGGTGGCGTCAGCACCACGCTGGCGATCAAGGAACTGCGCGACAGTCCAGCACCCGCCTGGCCTGTTGCTCGCCTCGACGGGTCAATTCAAATCGATGGGATCGAAGATTACGCGCGTATCGACGGGGCCGATCTGGGTGACATGGAGTCCGACCCGTTCGTCAAGCGGATCATGGGGGATGCCGAGGAGCATGGCGGACATGCCCATTCCCACGCCGCCCATCGTTGAACCCGCAAGCCGGGTTTGGCGGCGATTGTGACGCTCATGACGATCCTGGCGATTGGTCAGGTGAGCAGGCTGTACAGCATCTTCGTCGCCAGCAGCGCGAGGAAGGCGCCGAAGGCGCGCTTCAACTGCTTCACCGGCAAGCGATGGGCGAGCTTCGCGCCGAGTGGCGCGGTGGCGATGGACATGATCACGACGCCAGCCAGCGCCGGCAGGTAGATGTAGCCGAGCGAACCCGGCGGCAGGTCGGACGTGTTCCAGCCGCTTACGATGTAGCCGATGGCGCCGGCCACGGCGATCGGAAAGCCGAGCGCCGAGGAAGTGCCCACGGCCTGATGGACAGCGACGTTGCACCAGATCATGAAGGGCACCGACATGAAGCCGCCGCCGGCCGAGACGAGGCTGGAGACGCAGCCGATCAGAGTGCCGGCGAGGAGCAGCCCGGCGCGGCCCGGCAATCGGTGCGAGGCGGGCGGCGTGAAGCCGAGGCTCATCTGCAAGGCCGCGTAATAGACGATGACGGTGAATACGATGCCCAGCGGGCGCGTCGGGATGCTGCTGGCGATGAAGGCGCCCGTCAGCGTGCCCAGCATCAGGCCCGGCGCCATGCTCCTGACGATGTCCCAGCGCACGGCGCCGTGGCCGTGATGCGCGTGCATGCTGGAGATCGAAGTGAATACGATGGTGGCCATCGAGGTGCCCAATGCAATATGCATCAAGTGGGCCTCGGCGACGCCCTGCGCTGAGAACATCATGAACAGCAGCGGCACCAGCATCAAACCGCCGCCGACGCCGAACAGGCCGGCGATGAAGCCCGCGAAAATGCCGAGCAGCGGAAACGATAGCCAGGCCAGCCAGCTCAGGGTCATGCCTGACCCGCCTCGGCCTTGAGTCCCAGCAGCGTCTCACGGATGAAGCGCCACTCGGCCGGATCGAGCGGCGTGATCGACAGACGGTTGCCGCGCTGGAGGATGCGCATGCGTTCGAGCTCCGGGTGCGCGCGCAATTCGGCCAGCCCGACGAGTCGCGTTTTCTGCGTCACGCGCACGTCGACGTTGAGCCAGCGCGGATTCTCCGGCGTGGACTTGGAATCGAAATACTTGCTCTTGGCATCGAACTGGGTCTCGTCCGGATAGGCGAGACGACTCACCTCGGCCAGCCCGGCGATACCCGGCTCGGCGCAGTTGGAGTGATAGAAGAACACCTGGTCGCCGACTTTCATCTGGTCGCGCATGAAGTTGCGCGCCTGGTAATTTCGCACGCCGTACCAGGCGACGAATTTTCCGGGCATAGCCAGCACGTCGTCGATCGAGCAGTCGGACGGTTCGGATTTCATCAGCCAGTAACGCATTTCAATTCCTCAGTATTCCTAGATGTTCCTTTTAATGATTGTGGTTGAAGGGTGTATCTGTTTTGACTGTTCCTATTCATTCCGCGATAATCTCACCCAAGCCGCACGAAAACCCCACCCAAACTCCCACCCAAAACCGGCACGGCAGTTCCACCCCGGAGATAAGACATAGGAGGCATCATGGCAAAGCGACTTTCTGCCCAGAATTGCGAGACTATAAAGCCATCCATGCGCGACCGGCTTCTAGGCGATGGTGATGGATTGTTTTTGCGCGTGCGACCGCATGGCACAAAAACATGGTTGATCGAGTATGAGCACCAGGGTAAGCGCACAAAATACACCATTGGCGGTTATGCCCGCGACGGCGCACCAGGCAACAGCATTCCAGAATGGCTACGTTATGGGCAGCAGTCTTTGACCCAAGCCCGTTCGATTGCTGGTGCCTGGAAGGCGGCGCGGCGCGGTGGGCATGATCCCGCAGCGGAATGGGAAGCCCTGCTAGAGCAAGAGTGCCAAGCCGAGGCCGCGAAGCGAGCCGAAATGGAAGCCGAGCGGATGCAGCCGACGGTAAAGGATGCCGTCGATTCATTCATGCAGAAAATCATGGCAGGCAAGAAAAGCGCCCCAGCGATTCGGTACCGGCTTGATCGGCTGGCCGCGCTGATCGGAAACCGAAAAATCCGCGACGTGACACGGCAGGATTTAATCGCGGCGCTGGACACCATCGCCCAAGGCGAGCGCGAAGGCAAAACTGCGAAGCAACTGGCGGGTGAGGTATTGACCCAAGCCAAGCGCCTTTGGCGGTTCGCTGCTGAACGCGAGTGGATAGTCGACTCGCCAATCGAGAAACTGACGCGCGCGACTTTTGACGCCAAGCCCAATAAGCGCGATGTGGTCCTGCGGCTTGATGAGCTGGCGGTGATCTGGCGGGCGCTGGATGACCGCGATCTGTGCAAGTCCGATCCTGTGACCATCGCGGCAATGAAGCTGCTGATTCTGACCGGGCAGCGGGAAAGCGAAGTATGCGACGCCGAGTGGACGGAATTCGATTTTGAGGCGGGCCTGTGGCGATTGCCAGCAGAGCGAACGAAAACAAAGCGAGCACACCTTGTCCACCTTGCCCCGCAAGCGGTGGCAATCCTGCAAGCCTTGAAATCAATCACGGGCAGAAAGTGCCATGTCTTTGCGTCGCCCCTGCGCCCCAAGCAGGCCATTTACGGACGGTCGGTGAACAATTCACTGATGACGATGTTCAAAGCTGGCAAGTTGCCGAACGTGACGCAATGTCATGTCCATGATTTTCGGCGGACGCTGATAAGCCGTTTGCCTGACCTGGGCTTTGAACCGTTCTTGGGCCATAAGATTGCAAACCATGTCCTATCCGGCGTGTTCGCCCACTACAACCACAACAGCTATGAGGTGCAACGCAAAGCGGCGCTGGAAGCATGGGCGGCGCGAATCGAGGCGCTGACAAGTGGAGCAAACGTGGCGCAACTGCACCGGGTAGCATAGACACATCGACGTGCGGGCTTCGTGGATAGCCAGATTCAGGACGGGTGCGGCCAGGTAATCATCGGGGCCTCTCAGCAAGGCTTACCAGTCGGCGGCATAAAAAGGCTTGCACGTTCCGTAGAAAGCGAATATATTCTGCACCGGCGGGCTTCGTGCGCCCGCAAGAAACGTAATTAACCCACCCTGAGTGGGTTTTTTTACGCACAATGAAAGGCCGGTGTTTCCAGTGATGGAAGCCCGGCCTTTTTTCGTCGACCCGCCCGCGTGGCGGGTTTTTCATTTGTAAGACAGTCCGTCGACAATTTGAGAAGCCCGCCATTGCGCGGGCTTTTTTGCGTTTACGGCTGGTGAACAGGAGTAATCCAAATGGCAGCAAGAAATGAAACTGCAACCCGCGAAGCGAAGGAAACCCGCATTCTTCGTCGGCACCAAGTGGAAGCGCGCACGGGATTGTCGCGTTCCAGCATCTATGCCCGCCTGAAGCGCAACCCCAAGAGGCCGGGCGACTATGACCCGACCTTCCCCAAGCCGATCAGCTATGGGAAAACCAGCAATGGCAGAAATTCTTCTGTTGGCTGGATCGAAGCCGAGGTAGAGGCATGGCTTACCGCCCAAATCGAGAAGAGCCGCAAGGCTTGAAGGAGAGGAGAGCCATGAACAAAAAAAACCGAGGCCGGGCTCCCGTTCAGAACCCGACCCCAAAGACTACCGATAGCCAAAATTATAAAGGAATGGATTCGATGATAGGCTGGGTCAATCTCGCCAAGCCTTTACGCAATCGCCAGCAAAAGCGCGGATGGCAGAGAGGAACGCGGAAATGAAAGCCCAATTCAAGGAAATGATTGTTCTCCTGGCTGCGTGGGGCTTGATCCCTGCGAGCTTCGCAACATGGCTGATTCAACGCGGGGGGCTGAAAGATGCGTAACGCTATCGAGCAATTCCGGGACGCCATTCAATCCGCCGGCCTGATTCCGCCGGAAGTGATCGAGCCAGATGGCAAGCTGCACCGTTTCGCCAGCAACGGCAAACATGGCGACGATGCAGGATGGTATGCGCTGCACGGTGATGGCATTCCAGCCGGAAGCTTCGGCGACTGGCGCAGCGGCATTAACCAGATGTGGCGAGCCGACATCGGGCGCAATTTGTCGAAGGAAGAAGAGGCTGCGGATCGTGCTCGTGTCAGCGCCATGCAGACAGAGCGCAAGGCCGAAGAGCAGCGCCGACACAAAGCGGCAGCGGCGAAGGCGACGGCCATCTACGGTGCGGGTCGACGCGATGAGGCCGCCGAACATCCCTATGCAGTGAAGAAGCGCGTCGACCTCTTCTCTCTGGTGCGGCGCGGCGCATGGCCTCAGCGCGGATGGGAGGATACGCTATTGATACCACTCTACGATGTCACTGGCGCGATTACGACGCTTGAAGCGATCAACCCGGACGACGAAAAAGATTATCTAATCGGCGGCAAGAAGCGCGGCTGCTTTCATCCTTTGGGTAAGTTACGCGGAGCACCTGTCGTGCTGATCGGTGAAGGACTAGCGTCAACCGCAGTCGGGACGGATGCGACCGACTACCCAGCAGCGGCGGCGATGGATGCCGGGAATCTCTTGCCCGTAGCCCAAGCCATTCGCAATAAGATCGCTACCGATGCGCTAATCGTGTTTCTTGCCGACAACGACGTGCGTGATGATGGCCGCAATCCGGGAATCGAAGCGGCGCAGGCGGCGGCGCAGGCCGTCGGCGGCATTGTGGCAGTCCCGGAAATGGAAGCACAGAAATGTGACTGGTGGGACGTGTGGGACAAGCATGGCCCGGAGGTCGTCGCGAAGGCGATAGAACAGGCCATAGCGGCTGCGAGAGCGCCAAGCAGAGCAGTGCATCAACCAGGCGAAAGAAACGCGCCAGCCGGCGAATATGCGCAGGACGTGAGCTTGATCCGCGCAAGCGACGTAACACCCGAAGCGATTGCATGGCTGTGGAATGGCTGGCTGGCAGCGGGCAAGATGCACGTCTTTGGGGGCGCACCGGGCACCGGCAAGACGACGATTAGCATGGGCCTGGCCGCGACCGTGACGACCGGCGGACGTTGGCCGGATGGCACTCGTTCCATTGCCGGAAATGTGGTGATCTGGAGCGGCGAGGACGATCCAGCCGACACCCTGATACCTCGGCTGTCTTTGTCTGGGGCTGACCTGTCCCGCGTCTATTTCATTGCCGAGATTCGAGCAGGCAACGAGCGGCGATCCTTTGACCCTGCCCGAGACATGGAACCGCTGCGGCGCAAGCTGGCCGAAATCGGCGGCGTGAAATTGCTGATCGTTGATCCTGTTGTATCCGCGATTGCGGGTGACAGTCACAAGAATGCAGAGGTGCGGCGCGGGCTGCAACCGCTGGTTGATCTGGCCGGTTCAATGCACTGCGCCCTGTTGGGCATTACGCACTTTTCCAAGGGAACCGGCGGGCGTGACCCCGTTGAACGGCTGACGGGAAGCCTAGCCTTCGGCGCACTTGCCCGCGTAGTACTGGTGGCGGCGAAGCACCAGGAGGAAGGCGAGGACGGCCGCACAGTGCGGCTGTTCTGCCGGGCCAAGTCCAACATTGGGCCAGATGACGGCGGCTTTGAGTACGACCTGCACCAAGCCGAACTGAAAACGCATCCGGGCATCTTCGCATCGTCTGTACTGTGGGGCGAGGCGGTGGAAGGTGCGGCGCGCGAACTGTTGGCGACGGCGGACGCGACCGGTGACGATGGCGAGGGCGGCACCCTGGCCGATGCCAAAAGGTTTCTTTTCGATCTGCTGGCGGATGGCCCTTTGCCGACCAAGACCATCAAGGCAGATGCGGATGGCGCTGGTTATTCCTGGGCAACAATCCGGCGAGCGCAAAAGGCGCTCGGGATTGAGCCAGTGAAGGAAGGCGGGCACTTCGGCGCGACAAGGCAACAATGGTTATGGCGGCGTCCTGTTGAACATGCTCACCGTGAGCACCTTCAGGGCGAATCACTGAAGATGCTCAAAAATGCTGAAGATGCCCAACATAAAGAGGTGAGCACCTTCAGAGAAATTGAGCACCTTCAGGAAGAACCGGGCGCGGTCGAGGTGGAGATATGACCCCGGCGACCATCATTCGCGAGGCGCAAGCTGAAGGTGTGAGACTGACCCTTTCACCCGCTGGAACGATCAAGGCGATCGGCGACGGCGCGGCGGTGAACCGCTGGCTGGCTGCGATCCGCGAACACAAGGCGGAAATCATTGACGTGCTGAAAGTCAGTCCCGGCGATACGGCGACCGCTTCCCGCTGGTGGCTGATTCACTACCCCGACCGCGATCCTGTGGAAGTGACCTGCTGTCCCGAGACGACCCATGCCGAGATTCTTGAGCGGCATCCGGATGCGGTAGCGGCGGAACCGTTCACCGCGGCCATCCGGCAACCATCGGCACCCCTGAGCGCCAGCGAGGAAACGGTGATCCGGGCATGGCTGGCACTGATCGAGGAAACCGACCCGGCGACCATTGCCGAGGTGATCGGCCAGTGCCAGCGGGATGCGGATGCGCGGGACTACTTTACCCGGCGAGCGGCGGCGGAACTGCCGAAGCCTGACACCTTCCCCGATGACCGGCGCACCTGCGACCAATGCGCGAACCTGATAGCCCGGCGATGCCAAGCGGCGAAGCG
>CAZCPD010000003.1:0-38201 GCA_964500425.1 uncultured Rhodocyclaceae bacterium | reverse complement strand
GCGCCAAGATTCAGAACATCAACTGGTATCTCGGCTTCAGCCTGATGCGCATGGCGATGTTCGACATCCGCATCAACAAGCGCGCCATCCACTTCGGCGAGCGAGCACCGGAAGAAGATCCCAACAACTACCTCTACGGCCGCGAGATCATCCGCAAGATCCTCAAGGGCGAAGACCCCTGGGGCGCCTTCTAAGCCTGACCGGGCGGAGGCTGCGCGGCCTCCGCCTCCATTCAACAGCGAAAGGAATCACATGGCATTCAAAGGAAAAGTCGCGCTGGTCACCGGCGGCGCCAGCGGCATGGGCCAGCTCGACGCGCTGCGTCTCGCCAAGCAGGGCGCCAAGGTCGCGATCATGGACCTCAACGATAAGGGCTTGCAGGACACCGCCGCCCAGTCGCCCAACATCAAGGCCTACAAGTGCGACGTCAGCAACCTTGAAGAAGTTCGCCAGGTCGTCGCTCAGATCGAGAAGGATCTTGGCCCGATCGACCGCCTCACCCACTGCGCCGCGATCATGCCCGGCCAGTCGATCAAGGACATGCCGGCCGAACTCATCAACAAGGTGATGGCCATCAACTACTTCGGCACGGTCAACCTGACCAAGACGCTGATGCCGCTGATGGAAAAGCGCGGCGGCGGCGACATTATCCTCTACGGCTCGATGGCTGGCTCCGTGCTGACGCACAATCTCGGCGCCTACTGCGCGACCAAGTCGGCGATCAACAGCTTCGCCGAGGTCCTGGTTCGCGAAAACCTGGGCAGCCCGATCCGTTTCCTGCTGGTCTGCCCGCCGATGGTGAACACCCCACTGGTCAGCCAGGCCACGGCGCACGGTCCGGAAAGCCTCAAGGACTCAGCCAAGACCGGCAAGAACATGGCGCAGCCGCAAGAGATCATCGACGCTGTGGAAGCCGCCATCGAACGCGGCGACTGGGTGGTGCGTCCGAAGCCCGCCGCCTTCATGATGCTGTGGCGTCGCCTGTTCCCCGGCTCGCTGTGGTGGGTCATGGAAAAGGCCAACAAGGTCAAGTAAGCCCGCCGCACCGCAAAAGACGGCGCGTTGCACGATGTGCGGCGCGCCGTTTTTTCTTTGCCTCACCCATCACGCCGCACTCCTCACTCCTTACTCACCGACATTTCACCCTTCACAATTCCACAACACTTCCGTCACGTTGCCGCAAAGGCGCGCACATATGCTGGACACATGACCAACAATAATGATGCGCCTTGAAAGTACGCTCCATCTTCCTTTCCGACATCCACCTCGGCACGCGCGGCTGCCAGGCCGCGCAATTGCTCGATTTCCTGAAGCACCACGACGCCGACCATCTGTTTCTCGTCGGCGACATCATCGACTTCTGGGCGATGAGCCGCGGCATCTACTGGAGCCCCGAGCAGAACACCGTCATCCAGAAGGTGCTGCGTCGCGCGCGCCACGGCGAACAGGTGATCCTGATCCCCGGCAACCACGACGAAGCGCTCTGCGAATACATCGGCACCTCCTTCGGCGACATCCAGGTCTGCCAGGAATTCGTCCATGTATGCGCCGATGGCCGCCGCTACCTGCTGATCCACGGCGATGCCTTCGACCAGGTGACACGCCACCACCGCTGGGTCGCCGTGCTCGGCGACGTCGCCTATAACTTCCTGGTACGCGTCAACGCCTGGCTGGCCTGGTGCCGTCGTCGACTGCGCATCGCCGGTTACTGGTCGCTCGCCGGCTACATGAAGCGCCGCGTCAAGAGCGCCATCAACTTCATCTACGACTTCGAGGACTCGGTAATCCGCGCTGTGCGAGAACGCCAGCTCGACGGTGTGATCTGCGGCCACATCCACAGCGCCGCGCTGCGCGAGATCGATGGGCTCTACTACGTCAATTGCGGCGACTGGGTCGACAGCTGCACGGCGATCGTCGAGCATCTCGACGGGCGGCTCGAACTCGTGGAGTGGCGGGCTGGCGCCTCGCACGCGTGAGCGTCCGTGAAATGGGTTTCCTGGCCGCGAATTCGCGGCCAGGAAACCCATCTCACAAGAAACCAGCGTTCGTCATCCCCGCGCCGCAACGGCCCCGGCCAGCACACCGGCGAAGCGGTCGTGGATTAGCTCCCAGTCGAGATGCGCGACGCTCGCCGCGCTGCGCGCACGCAGGCGAGCCAGTTCGCTACCGTCCGGCGCGGCCAGCCGACCGGCCGCGGCGACGAAGCCGCGTGTGTCGCCGAGTGGCGCTTTGCAGCCATTGTCGCCATTTTCGATCAGCTCGCCCGCCGCGGCATAATCGTAGGCAACGACGCCCAACCCGCTGGCCAGCGCTTCCGTCGTGACGTTGCCGAAAGTCTCGGTCATGCTTGGAAACAGGAACAGATCAGCCGACGCATAGTGTGCGGCGAGATCGGCGCCACTGCGCATGCCGGCGAAGATCGCATCCGGGCACTTGGCCGCCAGACTCGCACGCATCGGTCCGTCGCCGACAAACAGCAACCGCGCATCGCGCCGTCGAATACGGATGGCATCCCAGGCGGCAAGCACCAGCGGCAGATTTTTCTCGGCGGCGAGGCGCCCGACATAGAGCACCAGCAGTTGCTGCTCGGAGGCGCCGCAGACGGCGCGTAGCGCGGCAGAACGGCGTTGTGGCCGAAACAGCGCCGTATCGACGCCGCGCGAAACCACCGCCAGATTGCGATAGCCGTCGCGACAGAGCTCTTCGGCGAGTCGCTGCGTCGGCACCAGCGTAACGTCGCAGCGGTTATGGAAGGCGCGCAGATAGCCGGAGATCGGCCGCTGCAGCCAGCCGAGGCCATAGTGGCGGGTGTAGTTGTGGAAGTTGGTGTGAAAGCCTGAGCTCACGGGCAAACCGAGACGCCGCGCCGCGTTCAACGCCGACCAACCGAGCGGCCCTTCGGTCGCCACATGCACGATGTCAGGCCGCTGGCGCTGCCAGAGGCGCAGCAGCCGCAGCCCCGCTGGCAGACCGAAGCGCAAGCCGGCGTAATTCGGGATCGGCACGCCGGCGACCAGCACTTCGCTGAGCCCCTGCCGGGGCGGCGTACCCGCGAGGACGCCGTCGGCGGCCTGGCGTGGCCGCACCAGTTGAACCGCATGACCGCGCCGCAACAAGCCGTCGACCAGACGACCCAGCGTCATGGCGACGCCGTTGATTTCGGGTGGAAAGGTTTCCGTCACCAGCGCGACACGCAACGGCGGCCGCGCGACGTTCAGGGAATGCGCAACAGGATCGTCATTCATGCCGACATCGTGACGCACGAAGACTAAACCACGATGACAAAGAAGTTTCGCTTAGATGTCAGTGGCGACTCAGCCGAAAAGAACCAGCCCCCAGACGATGAGGACATTGCACAGCGACAGCATCACCGCCGCACTGCCGATATCCTTGGCGCGCTTGGAGAGCATATGGCGGTCAAGCGAGATGCGGTCGATGGCCGCTTCAATGGCCGAGTTGAGCAATTCGACGATCATCACCAGGATCACGCTGGCGATCATCAGCGCCTTGCCAAGCCCGCTCGCCGGCAGGAACAGGGCCAGCGGGATCAGCAACGCCGCGAGTATCACCTCCTGACGAAATGCATCCTCATGCCGAAAAGCGGCGCGCAAGCCGTCGAGCGAGTAACGGAAGGCATTCCAGATGCGAACGATGCCGGTCTTGCCCTTGTAGGGGCTTTCCGCCGGGGAATGATGGGTCGAATCGCGAGAACTCATGCCTGCCTGGCCGTGCGGTTAGTCAGATGATTATAGAGCCCGGCCAGCTGCTGCGCCCGCTGCGGCGCTGCCCATTCGGCGGCGAATTCGCGTGCCGCGGCGCCATGAATGGCGAGACCCTCGCGATCCGCCAGCAACTCGGCCATCCGCGCGCCGAAGCCGGCAACATCGTCGGGAGCACAGATGCCGCCGCGTTGCGGGCCGAGAATATCCGCGGCCCCCATCGCCGGAATCCCCAGCGCCGGTACGCCCATCGCCATCGCTTCGAGCAGCACCAGCCCCTGCGTTTCGGTCTTCGAGGCAAACACGAACAGGTCGGCGGCGGCATAGCAGTCCAGCAATTCGCGCTCGCGATCAAGATAGCCGACAAAGCAGACGCGCTCTCCCAGTCCGGCTTCGACCGCTTGCTGCCTCAGGCCGGCGAGCGCCGGCCCCTCGCCGGCAATCACCAGGCGCAATTCCGGCAGGATTGCCGATGCCTGCTTCACTGCCTGCAACAGAAAACCGAGATTCTTCTCGTGGGCGACGCGCCCGACATACAAGGCAAGCGGCGCATCCGCGTCGATGCCGTGGCGGCTACGAAAGCTGTTGCGATCGCCGGTGGCAAACTTTTCCAGCGGAATTCCGGTTGGCAACACGTGGATTGGCCGCGTCACGCCGTAATCCGTTAATGCGCTATGCATGGCCTGCGACGGCACCACCACCGCGTCCAGCGCATTGCACTGGGAACGCGCCAGATGCCGGGCGACGAACCGCGTCAGCGACGCCGGCAGAAAGGGCAGGTAATGATGGAAGTACTCTTCGAAATGTGTGTGGTAGGTCGTCAGGCAGGGGATGCCGCGCTGTCCGGCAAAACGCAGGCCCGCGTAATGCGCGACAAATGGCGTCTGCACATGCACCAGATCGAAATGTCGCCCCTGCAGGCGCTCGGGCAAACGCAGCAGCTCGGCGCGCTTCATCAGTCGATCCTCGGGGTCGAACGGCACTCGTCGCGAAGCGATGCGCAGTATCGACTCGTGCCCAGCAGCGCCAGGATAGTCGGGCGCCACCAACGTCACTTCGATGCCATCGGCAAGCAGGGATTCGCGAAAGGTCTCGATGGAAGTCGAAACACCGTTGATGCGCGGGAAATAGACGTCGGAAATCATCAGGACTTGCATGGCCCACAGAATGGCGTTGCAATGTTTCCGCAGTGTGACACGCCGCCGCATGTCCGATGCTTTGGCGCGCTTAACAAATCCGCAACCCTTCTCTCATACCCGGGCAACATCCGCTGCCTAAGCTCCACCGTGACGTACATACGAATAACGGAAAAGGAGCAAGCCCATGCTGGAACTGGTGCATACCGCCCACCAACCCGCGACAAAACTTTACGTCGGTCTCGCCCGCGACGCAGCGGAAGTTCGCGAAGCGCAGCGCCTGCGCTACCGCGTCTTCGCCGAGGAACTGGGCGCTCGCCTGACGCCGCGTGAAGCCGGGGTCGATCGCGACTATTACGACGCATTCTGCGAACAACTGGTGGTTCGCGACGAGGAAAGCGGCCGCCTGATCGGCGCTTACCGACTGCTCGCTCCGGAAGCGGCGCGCCGCGCCGGCAGCTATTATTCGGAGACCGAGTTCAACATCGACCGACTGCGCCATCTGCGCGACCGCACCGTCGAAGTCGGCCGCGCCTGCATCGACGCCGACTATCGCACCGGCGGCACCATCGCCCTGCTCTGGTCGGGTATCATCCGCTACATGCTTCAGCACCGTCACGAATATCTGATCGGCTGCGCCAGCATCGGCATGGCCGATGGCGGACGCAGCGCCGCCGGGATCTTCCAGAGTCTCGCCGCGCACATGGCGCCGCTCGAATACCGCGCCTTCCCGACCTGCCCTTTGCCGCTCGATCGCATCGAAGCTCGCCACGACGTCGAAGTACCGGCACTGATCAAGGGCTACCTGCGCGCCGGCGCTTACGTCTGCGGCAATCCCGCCTGGGATCCGGACTTCAATACCGCCGACCTGATGATGCTGCTGCCGATGCGCCGGATCAGTCCGCGCTACGCTCGCCACTTCGTCGAACGCCAGGAGGGGCGGCGTTGATCCAACGGCTTCGGCGCCGGACGCGCCAGACGCTGCGCCTGAGCAGTCTCGGCGCTCATGTGGCGCTCGGTGTCGGCATCGTCCTCGTCGTCTTTCCCTGGCTATCCATCGAACGGCGGCGCGCCGTCCAGCAAGGCTGGGCGCGCTTGTTGCTGGCCATACTTGGCGTGCGCCTCGCCGTGCGCGGCGGCGAGAGCGCGGCGGGCCTGCTGGTCGCCAACCACATCTCCTGGCTTGATGTCTTCGTCATCAACGCCCACGCCCGCACCACCTTCGTCTGCAAGGACGAGGTGCGAGGCTGGCCGGTATTCGGCCTGCTCTGCGCACGCGCCGACACGGTTTTCATCGACCGCGGCAGCCGCAGCGCGGCGCGGCGTGTCAACGAAACCATCGCCGCGCGGCTTGGCGCGGGCGACCGGATCGCCGTCTTTCCGGAAGGCACCACCAGCGACGGCGCTGGCGTGATGGCCTTCCGCGCCGCGCTGCTGCAACCGGCGATCGATGCGGGTCATGTGCTACAGCCGCTCGCCCTGCGCTATGCGGACCGGCACGGCGCAATCGCCACCGAAATCGCCTATGCCGGCGAAACAACGATGTGGCAGTCGCTCTGCGCGATTGCCGCCGCGCACGACGTTACGGCCCATCTGGCTGTACTGGAGGCAATTCCGGCGCACGATTTGCCGCGCCGCGAACTCGCCGAACAGGCGCAGACGGCGATTCATGCGGCGCTGACGCACACGCAAATCGCCACAAAAGACATCGCCGAGGAAGAGCCCGACCTGTCCCTCTCGGGCGAACTGGCCTAGGGCAGTAGCAACAGCTCGCGCAAACGCTCGCAGCGGCGAGCATCCATGCCGGCGACCTGCTCCAGATAGGCATCAATGCTGCCGTACTCGGCGCGCACCGCATCCAGTGCGGTGGCCAGGAACTCTTCATCGACGCCCATGATCACGGCGATGGCCGCCGGCTCCATGGGGCGGCCGATGAAACCGCCGAGCAGTTCGCCAAGCATGCCGGCGAGCGGTGAGTGCACCAGGACATCGCCCGTGCGCAGGTACTCCGTGAAGATCTCGTCTTCGCCAACCCCCAGTGCATGCAGCACCATGGCGCAGGCAAAGCCGGTGCGATCCTTGCCAGCCGTGCAATGCACCAGCACTGGCTGATTCTCGGCTTCAAGCAAGGCATCGAACAGCGGACGCAACTGCTCGCGGAAGCCGCCGGGGAAGCTCCGATAGGTGTGCAACATCATCTGTCGTGCGCCACGCACGCCACAATCGGCTTCAAGCAGATGCAACAGGGCTTCGTGCCCGGCGCGCACGTCGGTATTGACATCGGAATGCACGTCGCGCGGACCGCTGCCGGCAGCGTGAGCAGCAAGCCAGTTGCTTGGCTGGCGCGCACGCTCGGCGGCGCTGCGCAGATCGAAGACCTGGCGCAGGCTCAGATTGCGGACGAACGCCAGTTCTTCCGCGGAAGGATCGAGCAGATGACCGGCGCGATACAGCCGGCCCGAGCGCACACGGCGGCCGTCGCCCGCGACGGCGCCGCCGAGATCACGAAAGGTGGGCGCCGCCGCCAGTCTCATGTCGGAAGGATCAACCCGTGTACTTCGGCACTTCGCTGAAGAAGGCGAATTCCATCATGCCGTAGCCGACTTCTCCATTTAGCGTGAAGCGCGCGGGCGTCTCGATCAGGCCCAGCATCATGTCTTCCTTGTAGTTGTAGTGCGCCTTCTGCACGACGAGCTCCGGCCCCTGGTACATACCGTGGCGCCAGTCCTGTTCGAGACCGTAGCCGGTGCCCATGGTCAGGTAGGTTTGCAGCAACGGGGTGCCGCGCAATTCGAGCGGGCCACCGGGGGCGTCGGGGAAGCGCACCACGGATTCCTTGATGTCAGCCATGTACTGCATCGCCGAGTTGAACACGTGATCGTGCTCGGGGCGACCCAGCCATTCGGGCTCGCGGCTTCGATCCTTCCAGATGCGCAGGCCTTCCTCGATGGTGCGCTTGCCGTCGGCGGTCTCATTGACCAGATACATCAGCGCGTAATCCTTGAACAGAATCGGGAAGTAATTCCACATGCCTTCCATCGACGGCGTGCCGAGGTGGATGCCCTTCGGCTCCTCCTCGCCAACCGGACGCACGCCCCAGGAGCGGTCGCGGCTGCCGAGCCACTCGTCGGGGGTGATGTCGTAGGTCTTGCCGTTGTACTTCAGCGTGCCGGTCCAGTTGCCGAGCTGGGCGAAGCGCATGGTGTCGAACAGCACGCGGCCGTGTTTGCGGATGTAGTGGCGCGGCTCCTGGAAGGCGGCATGCTCGCCATTGAAGACCACATCCAGCTCGATGCCGGCTTCGTTCGGCCCGACCGTCAGGCGCAGCTTCTGCAGGCCTTCCAGCACCTCGATCTTCAGCGGGCCGACGGAAATGTCGGCGCGGTCGCCGAGCGGCTTCGAGGCACGCACCACGTCATGCACGTCGCCCTCGCGCACCAGCAGGAAGGCATCCTGCACGCCAAGGTTGGGGTACTGGCCGAGGCCGAAGACAACGAAGATATCGCCGGTCTTGTTGAACAGGTTGAAGTAGTAGCGATCGTAGAAGTTGCGGTCACTCGTGCCGGTGCAACGCACGACGTCGGCAATCTGGTGGATCGGATAGTCGTCCATCTTGGAAAGCATCGAATGCATGCGGTTCTCCCTTATTTGAATTTTGAATTCGACATGTTGAAATTCTGCAAGACTCGGATTTTAGCAGTGTGACGCGCGCATGACCGCTTTGCGACCAAGGCAGCGACCTGATTTTGACGCCGCGAAGAGCCAGCATCGGCGGGCTTCTCCAAGGCATGCCCTGAAGAACAAGGATGGACGCGGCTCCCAGGGCAGGCATCGCAAGGGTGCCGGGGGCTATAATCGGTCTTTCTCCGCGGGAATGCACATGGGATACCGTCTGTCGAAGATCTACACGCGCACCGGCGATGCCGGCACCACTGGCCTTGGCGACGGCAGCCGCACGGGCAAGGACAGTCTGCGCATCGCCGCGCTCGGCGATGTCGACGAAACCAACACGGTGATCGGCGTGCTGCTCTGCGAGCAGCTGCCGAGCGATATCGCCGAGTTGTTGACCGGCGTGCAGCACGACCTGTTCGATCTCGGCGGCGAGCTGTCGATTCCCGGCGCGGTGTTGCTCGGCGCTGGCCAACCGGCACGCCTGGAAGCAGCGATCGACCACTACAACGCCGATCTGGCGCCACTCAAGGACTTCATCCTGCCCGGCGGCAGTCGCGCCGCGGCATTGACGCACCAGGCGCGCGCCGTCTGCCGCCGCGCCGAGCGCGCCGTGGTGGCCCTCGGCCACGCCGAGCCGATTTCCGATGCCGGACGGCAATACTTGAACCGGCTCTCCGACCTGCTCTTCGTGCTCGCCCGCTGTCTCAACCGCGAAGCCGGACGGGGCGACGTGCTCTGGCAAAAGGGCAAGAACGCCTGATCCGGCAATGGCCGCCAGCGAGCTTCCCGCCGGTCTGAGCAGCTCCGAAGCAGCGGCCCGCCAAGCGGCCGATGGCTGGAACGAGCTGGGCGCCAGCCAGCGCCGCTCGCTGTGGCGCCTGACGCTCGACGTGCTGCGCGAGCCGATGTTCCTGCTGCTGTTCGGCGCCGGCTCGATCTACCTGCTGATGGGCGACGTGCATGACGCGCTGATCCTGCTCGGCTTCGTCTGCATCATCATCGTCGTCACCATTCTCCAGGAACGGCGCACCGAAAAGGCGCTCGACGCCTTGCGCGACCTCTCCAGCCCGCGTGCGCTGGCGATCCGCGACGGCGTGGTGACGCGCATTCCCGGCCGCGAGGTGGTGCGCGAGGACATCCTGATTCTCAGCGAAGGCGATCGCGTGCCGGCAGACGGCGCATTGCTTTCCGCGCATGAACTGGCGGTCGACGAGTCGATGCTGACCGGCGAATCGCTGCCCGTCGCCAAGGCCATGGCGAGTGCGACAACGTCCGCAGGCGACGCCGAGAACAGCAACCGCACGCACGTTTTCGCCGGGACACTGGTGACCAGCGGCCAGGGTGCGCTGCGCGTCACCGCCATCGGCAGCGCCACCGAACTGGGACGTATCGGCCACTCGCTCGCCACCATCGTCAGCGAAACCTCACCACTGCAACGCGAACTCGCCCTGCTGACAAGACAGCTGGCGACCATCGGCATCACGCTGTGCGTGGCGCTGATCGGCCTTTATGTCTTCAGCCGCGGCGGCTGGCTGGAAGGGCTGCTCGCCGGCATCACGCTGGCGATGAGCGTGCTGCCGCAGGAATTCCCGGTGATCATGATCGTTTTCATGGCGCTCGGCGCACGGCGCATCGCCCGCCAGCGCGTGCTGACGCGCCGCCTCAACGCCATCGAGACCCTCGGCGAAACCACGGTGCTCTGCGTCGACAAGACCGGCACGCTGACGCAAAACCGCATGGCCGTCGCCACGCTGATCGTCGGCGAGCGCCTGCTCGACATGCCTGACGAAGCCATGCTCGCCGAGCTGCCGGAACACTTTCACGAGCTGCTCGAATATTGCGTGCTGGCGAGCGAAATTGAGCCGCACGACCCGATGGAGCAGGCCTTTCACCGCCTGGCGCGCGACCACCTGGTCAATACCGAACACCTTCATGGTGACTGGGATCTGGCGCGGGAGTACGAACTCTCGCCCGAACTGATGGCGATGTCGCATCTCTGGCAGGCGCCCGGCAAACCGCACCAGACGGTCGCGAGCAAGGGCGCCCCGGAAGCCATTGCCGATCTCTGCCATCTCGACGCCGACGCGCACGCGCGCGTTGCACGTCAGGCCGCCGCGCTGGCCGATCGCGGCCTGCGCGTGCTCGGGGTCGCCAAGGCCTCGCATCACGGGGACACCGCGTGGCCGGAGATCCAGCACGATTTCGATTTCGAGTTTCTCGGCCTTGTCGGGCTCGCCGATCCGCTGCGCCCCGAAGTGCCCACGGCGGTTGAGGAATGCCGTCAGGCTGGCATTCGCGTGGTCATGATTACCGGCGACCATCCGCGCACCGCCCACGCCATCGCGGCGCACGCCGGCATCGACGGCAATCGCGTGCTGACCGGCGCTGAATTGCAGCAAGGCGCCGACATCGAGGGCGTCTCGGTATTCGCGCGCGTCACCCCAGAGCAGAAGCTGCGCATCGTCGAAGCGCTCAAGGCGCGCGGCGAGATCGTCGCAATGACCGGCGACGGCGTGAATGATGCGCCGGCGCTCAAATCCGCCCACATCGGCATCGCCATGGGCAAGCGCGGCACCGACGTGGCGCGCGAGGCCGCGGCGCTGGTGCTGCTCGATGACGACTTCAGCGCCATCGTCCATGCGATACGCCAGGGCCGACGGATCTTCGCCAACCTGCGCCAGGCCATGATATACACGCTGGCGGTGCACATTCCCATCATCGGCTTGTCCATGCTCCCACTGCTGTTCGGTCTGCCACTGCTGCTCGCGCCGATTCATATTGCATTTCTGGAACTGGTGATCGACCCGAGCTGTTCGATTGTCTTCGAAGCTGAAAAGGCCGACCCACAGTCGATGCAACGGCCGCCGCGCAGCCCGCAAGAGCGCCTGGTTACCCCCGGAAACATCGCCCTGAGCCTGGTGCAGGGTGTGCTGACGACACTCGTCGTGTTCTGGCTATACCGTGCCGCTCTCGACGCCGGCATCGATGTCGCCGAGGCGCACACGCTGGCCTTCGTCACCCTGATTGCAGCGAATGCCGTGCTGATCTTCAGTTGTCGCTCGCCGCGCGCCGGCATCGCGGCGACGCTGCGCGACCTCAATCCGGTGAGCTACTGGGTCCTGGGCGGCACGGCGCTGGGCTTGCTCGCAGTCACCTGCGTGCCGCTACTGGCTTCGCCGTTCGGCTTCGCGCCGACCACCTGGTCGCGCTGGCTGGGCGCCTGCGCCACCGGCATCGCATGCTTCCTGCTGTTTGATTTCGCCAAGCAGGCCAGCACCAGCCTGCGTCGCCTCAAGGCTCGCGCGGCAGACGCGTGTCGCTGAGCAGCAGCGATTCGAACTCCTCGGGTCGCATCGGCCTGGAGAACAGATAGCCCTGCACGTAGTCGCAACCGACCGCCACCAACAGGTCGCGCTGCACCGTGGTTTCGACGCCTTCGGCGATCACCTGAAGCCCGAGCTTGTGCGCCATCACGATGATCGCCTCGGAGAGCGCCATGTCGTTCGCCCCCTCGGCCAGGTTGCCGATGAAAGACTTGTCGATCTTCAGGTAATCGATGTCGAACTTGTTGAGGTAGGCGAGCGAGGAGTAGCCGGTGCCGAAATCGTCGATCGCCACCTGGATCCCTGCGTCGCGACAGCCCAGCAGGGAGGCGGCGATCGCCGGATCGGCATTCAGCAGCACACCCTCGGTGATTTCGATGGAAATGCTGTTGCCAGGCAACCCGAGAACCTTGAGGTGTTCCAGCCACTCGACATGACCGCCGGCATCCTTGTGGAACTGCACGGGCGACTTGTTCACACTGATCTGGAAGTCGCTATGACGTCCCTTCTTCCAGCGCTTGACCCAATACGCCGCTTCCCTGAACACCCAATCGCCGATTTCGTTGATCAGGCCGGTTTCTTCGGCGATGGCGATGAAATCTCCGGGGAGTACCAAGCCACGCTGCGGGTGGCGCCAGCGCAGCAAGGCTTCGGCTTTGGCGATGCGACCCGTCGCCAGTTCGATGACAGGCTGGAAATGCACTTCGAACTGCTTGCCGGCCAATGCCCCGCGCAGATCGTTGATGAGGCGCAGCCGATTCTGCGCCGACGCCTGCAATTCCGGCGTGAAATAGCTGAAGCGGTTTCGCCCCTGGCTCTTGGAGAGATACATGGCCTGGTCGGCGTTGCGGAACAGGCCGTCGATATCACCGGCATCGTCGGGATACAGGGTGATGCCAATGCTGGCGGAAACATAGACCTCCTCCTCGCCGAGACGGAAAGGATCGACGAGGCTGTCGAGGATATCCCGGGCGATGCGTTCGACGATCGGGTTGTCGTTCCCTTCGAGGTCGGCAAGCAGCACGGTAAACTCGTCGCCGCCCAACCGCGCCACGGCGTCGGTCTCGCGCACGCAGGCGACGATGCGCCGCGCCGCTTCGAGCAGCAGATGATCGCCGGTGTCGTGACCCAGCGTGTCGTTGACTTCCTTGAAGTGATCGAGATCGATGAACAGCAGCGCAAGCTGGGTACCCGCGCGATTGGCCTTCTTGATCTCCTGGCCGACACGCTCATGGAACATGCTGCGGTTCGACAGCTGGGTCAGCGCATCGAAGTTGGCCTGCCGCCAGATCAGTTCCTCGGTCTGCTTGCGGTTGGTGATGTCCGAGAACAGCGCCACATAGCGATAGGGCTTGCCCTGCTTGTCGAAGATGGTATTGAGCGTGATCGAGGCCGGGTAAACGTCGCCATCCTTGCGGCGGTTCCATATTTCGCCATGCCAGTGGCCGAGGGTATCGATGGCCTCCTTGATCGCATCGAACATCGGTTGATCGATGCTGAAGACCTTCGCATGCCGGCCGATGACCTCCTCGGGCTCGTAGCCGGTGATGCGCGTAAACGCCGGGTTGACCGTGATGACGCGGCCATCGGCGCCTGTGACCGACATCGCCTCGCTGCTGTTCTGGTACACCATCGACGCCAGGCGCAGTTCCTCCTCGGTGCGCTTGCGCTCGGTGATATCGCTGCCGACGCCGCGATAACCGATGAAGCCCCCGTTCTTGTCAAAACGAGGCTCGCCGCTGATGCTCAGGACATGCAGTTCATCATGATCGTCATAGCGCGAAAACTCGAAGTTTCGGAAGGGCTCGTGCCGCTCCAGCTGAAGCCGATGGTTCTCCAGTGCAACGGGGTCATCATGGCCGGACAGCAGCTCCCAACGCGTCTTGCCAACGGCATTCTTCGAAACCGCCTTGATCTGTTGATAGGCAATGCCGCCCGCGATTTCAGTGAAACGCAGGTTTTCGTCCTGCTCCCAGTACCAGTCCGCCCCCATCTGCGTCAGGCTGCGGAAGCGCTCTTCGCTGGCGCGCAGGGCTTCCTGCATGCGCTTGGCTTCGGTGATATCCGTGCTGACGCCGTGCCAGAGGATGCTGCCGTCTGCCAGTTTTTCCGGTCTGGCATCGCCGAGCATCCAGCGCACACCCAGCTTCGGCAGCACGACCCGGTATTCATGATGCCATGTGGTCATCTCATGCGCTGATTCCATATAGGAACCGGTAATACCTTCGGCATCTTCCGGATGCAGGTAGGCGAAGAGCACATTGGCATCCGCGCGCACTTCGGCGGCAGTCACCCCGTAAAGCGCCTCGACACTATCGCTGATAAACGGGTACCAGTAACGGCCGTCCGGCTCGAGGCGGAACTGGAAGATCACACCTGGCACCTGGCCCGAGATCTTGGTGAGAAGGTCGTGACTTTCCTGCAACTTCACGGCAAGCTGCTTGCGGTCGGTGATGTCGATCATGATGCCGAGCACCTGGAAGTCCGGGTTGCCCGGCGTGGCGGTCACCGCCAGTTCGATTTCACGTCGTTCGCCAGATTTCGTGACGATGCTGGTTTCGTAGCGCGCACTGACCGACTCGCCCGCAAGACGCTGGTCGTGCTTGCGACGGACACGCTCGCGATCGTCAGGATGAATGCCGATTCCGATCACATCCGGCAGCTGTTCAAGCTCTTCGATGCTGTAGCCGGTGATTGCCGCCATCGCCGGGTTGGCAAAGACGACCCGGCCATGATTCAGGGCAAACAACCCCACGCCGGCATCCACATGCGCTTCTAGCAGCGCGTCACGGGTGGCTTCCGCTCGCTTGCGCTCGGTGACGTCGATCATGATGCCGAGGACATCGAAGTCGTCGCAATCGGCCGAATAGGTCACGGCATTCTCGACATCGCGGCGTCCGCCGGACTTCGTCAGAATGCCCAGCTGGTGATGCCTGTCCCGGTCGTCGCCGGCCAGATGGTGCTGGCGGATACCCTTGATGCGTTCGACGTCGCCGGGCTGAACCAGGGCAAACACATCCGGCAAGGCTTTGAGCTCATCGATGCTATAGCCGGTAATGGCGGCAAACGGCTCGTTTGCATAGACGATGCGGGAACCCTTGACCGCATACAAGCCGACGCCCGCGTCATCATGCGCGGCTATCAGGGAGTCACGGGTGATTTCAGCCTGTTTGCTCTCGGTGATGTCGAGATTCGTACCAATCAGGCGCAACGGCTTACCGGCGGCATCGCGACTGGCCACCAGGGCATGGCCGAGCAGCCACTTCCAGTCGCCATCCTTGCACTGCATGCGAAACTCCATCCGGGCGCTGGAAATCGCGCCATCGAACAACGCCTGCATGTTCGCCGAGAGCTTCGGCATGTCTTCGGCATGAACCCGCTTCATCCACTCATCGGTCTGGCTGCCGATTTCATCCTCGGCATAGCCAAGCATTTCCTTCCAGCGCCGGGAATAGACCGTCTCGCCCGTCTGAATGTTCCAGTCGGTGACACCGCCACCGAGCCCCGCCATTGCCAAGCTCCAGCGCTCTTCGCTCTGCCTCAAGGAGGCATTCATTTCCCGGGCCATGCGCGCGGCGAGTTGCTGGATGTGAATGAGCGCCCAGACCAGACAGGACAGCAGCAGGCTGATGAGCAAACCGGCGATCAGCAACAGGCTGCTGACGGCAGGATGGCCATCTTCGAGCCGAACTCCGCTGAAGCGCCAGGACACCAATGTGATTGACAGCGAAATGGCCAGCACGATCCAGCCTGTCCACTGTGCCCAGCGTTGTGTGGCAGCGGACGGATCAGTGCCGGGAGGCGGGGTTTTTGCCATTCAATCGTCTCGGGAAGCACGCGGAGTCGCGTGAGGGATCAACAGGAAGGATGTGCCTGCGTTAGCGCCATTCTATCCGCAGAAAGCGCGGCGGCTAAGCCCCGGGCCGGACACGCAAGGGGCCAGAAAATCACTCAACGTGAATGGACGAGCGGCCGAAGCTTTGCTAGACCAGCCGCTCCAGCCAGTTCTCGACCGGCTCCGGCCGACCGAAGAAATAGCCCTGGTGAATGACATTGGCGCGAGCATTGAGGAAATCCGCCTGCTCCTGGGTTTCGACGCCTTCCGCAACCACCTGAAGGTGCAAGTGTTGCGCGACGGAAAGGATGGTTTCCACCAGTGCGGCATCGTTGGGATCAGTCGTCGAGTCCTGAATGAAACTCTTGTCGATCTTCAGTTCGTGAATCGGCAGGCGCTTCAGGTAAGACAAACTGGAATAGCCAGTGCCAAAGTCGTCCATCGAAAAATGGATGCCCAAGGACGTCAGCTTGGTCATCTTGGCGACAACGTCGGCGACATCGCCGATGACCATGCCCTCGGTTACTTCAAGCATCAGGTAAGCCGGATCGGCGCCGCTGGCGGCGAGCAGGCGCTTGATCTCGTCGACAAAATCATCCTTGCGGAAATGGCGCGGGCTGATGTTCACCGAAATGCGCAGCGATCGCCCCTCGCGGTTCAGCCGCGCCAACAGGCGACAGACTTCGGCGAGTACCCAACGGTCGACGGAAACGATGAGATCGGAGGATTCCGCCAGAGGGATGAACATGACCGGCGGCACCAGGCCACGCTCGGGATGCTGCCAGCGCACCAGCGCCTCGCTGCCCACCTGCTTGCCGATGGCATTCACCTGCGGTTGGAGATAGAGCCGCAGCTGATTTTCCGAAACGGCCTGGCGCAACTCGCGCTCCAGGCGGAAACGCTCGCGGACGGTATCGCCCATCGCCGCTTCGAAGAACACGACGCGGGCGCCGCCTTCGTTCTTGGCCTGATGCATCGCCATGTCGGCGCGACGCAAGACGTCCGAAGAAGTTTCATCCGGACCGTCAGGCAGCACGGCGATACCGATGCTGGAGTCCAGGTGAAAGACCTCGCCTTCCATCTCGATGCTGTCGAGCAAGATCGAACGCAGTTTTTCCGCGACGGCCAGCGCTTCGCGACCGGCTTCTTCACGCGTCGGCGACAGGCGCGGCAGAATCAGTGCGAACTCGTCGGCATTCAGGCGCGCCAGCACGTCGTCGGGACGTAGCGTCCGGCCCAGGCGTTCAGCAATTGACTTCAGCAGTAGATCGCCGATGGCGAGGCCGCGAGCCTCGTTGATATCCTTGAATCGATCGATGTCGATCAGCAGCACTTCGGCAAACCCGCTGTCACGCTGCGCGCAGGCCAGAGTCTGATCCATCTGGCGCAGGAACAGGGCGCGATTCGCCAGCCCCGTGAGCTGATCGCGCCACGACAGGTTCTCGGCTTCCTTCTGCGCACTGCGAATTTCGCTCAGGTCGGCAAACACCGAAACGTAATGCGTGATGTTGCCGGCATTATCCCTGACCACATTGATGTTCTGCCACTCGGGATATTGCTCGCCATTTTTGCGCCGGTTCCAGATTTCGCCGGCCCAGGCCCCTTTGCTACGCAAGGTTTCGCGAACACTCTGATGAAACTCTCGATCATGGCGCCCGGAACTCAGAATGCTCGGATCCTTGCCGATCACCTCTGCTTCCGCATAGCCGGTGATGCGGCAGAACGCCGGATTGACCATGACGATGGTGCCTTCGGCATCGGTCACCATGATGGCCTCGCCTGCCGTGTCGAAGACGCTGGCGCTAAGTCGCTGGTGCTCTTCAGACCTCTTGCGCTCAGTGACATCCATGAAAAAACCATGCCACTGAATGCTGCCGTCCTCGAGTTTTTCCGGCCTGGATGCACCCGAATGCCAGGATACGTCGCCATTCGGCAGAAGGACGCGATACTCCTGCCCCCACGGTTGCATGGTGCTTGCCGAGGCCAGGATCGATGCGTTCAGCGCGGCCCGGTCATCGGGATGGGTGAGATTCAGCAAGGGTGAGGCATCCTGCTCCAGCTGCTCAGGCGTCAACCCGTATTTTTCGCGGATGCCTTCGCTGACGAAGGGCATGCTCAAATGCCCGTCGGGCTTCATGAGAAACTGGAAGACGATGCCGGGGATGTGTGCGGTTAGCCGGGAGATTCGCTCGTAGCTCAGCTGCAACTGATTCGACAATTGCTTCCGCATCGTCAGTTCGCGATCGAAAGCTTCGGCCATGCTATTGAAGTTGGCGCCGAGCTCGGCCACTTCGCCGCTGCCGGCAACGGGCGCGCGCGCGCGCAGATCACCCTCGCCGATGCGGCGGCTGGCTTCGGTAATGCCCCGCAATGGGTTGACAACGCTGCGCTGAACCCATAGCGACAGTCCAAGGGCAAACAGCAGAACCAGACCGAGATCGGGCAGGCGCTGGATGAAGTTGTTGTAGCGCACCTGATCCAGGGCGCTGGAAAGATCGTATTCAATGAAAACCGCGCCACGCCGCACGCCGGTAGTCTGACCGAGAACCGGGGGCGCGACGTAGGGCGCCAGCGCAGAAATCCGCATCCGCTCCGTATCAACCTGAACGTCGGCAGCGATACCCTGAACGACGCGAGCGAAGCGCGCCGTGTCCCAGTTGTTGATCAGGTCGGCGATTTCTCGCCCTTTCCATTCGCGCTGAGGCGCAAATACAACCCGGCCTTCCGGATCGACGAGCAGTGTCATGGCAACGTAGTTTTCCGCACGATGCAGCATGATTTCCTGCTCTAACTGGTAGGCTTCCCCGAGCTGCGCGTGGCTGGCCTGGCGCGAAAACCGCCCGGACGCCTCCAGTGCGTGCGTGGTGGTCTCGACGATCAGCCGCTTGCGATCCAACCAGTCCGTATAGACGAGCGAAAAGGCGGCCACCACGAAGAATGCGACCAACACCATCAATGGCAGAATCTGAATCGAGTTATGCAGGCGCTTCATTCACTTCCTTCGGACGGCAAATATTCGGCATTCAGCAATGCCGCGAAATTGTCTTCACGTGACACCAAGCCCATTTTCCGCATACTACCCGAAAGTGTGCGTGCACTAGTCAATAACTCGGGCGTCGGCCCAGTCAGCAGGCGTCGGTTGTCGGCGATGCCGGGCAGCTCCATGCCTTTGAAAGCAAGGCGCACCTCGTCCGCATGTAGGCGCAAACGGGGCGCCATCAGGTCTGCGGCGTCACGGAACTGGTTGCGCAGAAAATCCAGCGCGCGGAAGTGTCCGGCCAGCAGATGTCGTATCGAACGGGCCTCAGTCTCGAGTACCGAGCTACGAATTGCCAATACGTCGACGATCAGCCGCGGAATGTGGCTGCTGTCATACAGGCGCACTGCGCCTTTGGCCAACAGTCTGCTGGCCGAAGGCTCGTAGGTCACGACGGCGTCGAGCTGCCCCTGACGCCAGGCATCGTGCTGATCCACTGGCGCCAGGGAAACCATGCGCACGTCCGCCGTCGTTAACCCGGCGGCTTGCAGGGCATGGCCCAGAATTAACGCACCGGAGCCACCCCGCTCGACCCCGATCGTGCGGCCCTTGAGTTCGGCAAGACGATTGATCTCGGGTTTGCCGAGCAGCATGTCGGCGCCAGCGGAAATGTCGAAAACCAGAACCACGCCGAGCGGCAGACCTTGCGCACGAGCACGCAGCACTTCGTCGAGCGTCAGCGCAGCGCCATCGACGATGCCTCCGCTCAGCGCCTGCAAGGTGCTCGTCGCCGAGGGAGTTTCGACGAGGCGCACCTGCCTGTCGTCGAGCCACCCCTGATTGCGCGCCAGAAACAGCGTTTCATATCCGGGCCAGACATGCGCCGCAACCGAAAATGGCCGGGTCTTGCCCGCCCCGCAGCTGGCCAACAGCGGCGCCGCCGTCAAACCGGCCAGCCCGAGAATGAAGTCGCGACGAGAAACGATACGCATAGTGGCTCTGGATTCTACGCCAGCCACATGGAATTCGAACGAAACAAGACGCACCCGGCGCTGCCGGCATGCCGGCTCAATGGTCGAGGGCTTCGACCAGCCGCTGCCCCGTGTCACGCAGGCGCTGATTCAGCAGCTTGAGGAGTTCTCTCAAGATTTTGATCCCCAGATGAGGCTCGTCATCAAAAATCTGCTGAAGACCTTCACGGTCGAGCACCGCGAACGTGACCTGGTCGATTGCCAGGCAACTGGCAAAACGCGGTTCGCCATCGACGAGGGACATTTCGCCGAGCGTCTCGCCAGGCGTCACCACGCTGATGCGATGCGCTAGCCCGGCGCCGCCAGCCTTGATGATCTCGATGTTGCCTTGCAGCAGCAAGAGCATGAATTCGCCCGAATCGCCCTCGCGTATGATTTCCCGACCGACCGGGGCGCGGAAGCAGCGCATATGCCGGGCAACGCCGATCACATCGCTCCGTTCGAAGCCCTCGAAAAGGGAAATGCGATCCATGATTTCGTCGATGCAATCGATGAAGCCGATGGCATCGCCAAGCATCTCGCAATCGGGAAAGGGATTCTTTTCGTCGCTGTACTGCGCTGTCATCGCAAGCCCCTGCATCGGCGGTCCGGACCCAACCTCTGCAGGCATTATAACCAGCGTTGCAGTATGCCCAGCACCAGCAGCAGCCAACCGAACAGCGCTGCCAGCAAATGCGCATCGGTCAGTAGCAGGCGTGCCGGGTCGCCGCCGCCGCCGCGCCGGTGCAGCAGAAACAGATAGCGGAACATGCCGTACATCACCAGCGGCACGGTATAGATGAGCTTGCTGGTACCGTGCAGCGCGATGGTTTCGGCGCTTACTGTGTACAGGCTGTAGGAAATGATCGCGCCAGCGCTGGCGATGGTGATGAAATGACCAAGCAGTTCAGGCGAATAGTGTTCGAGCACACGACGGTGGGCTGCGGCATCCCCGTCCTCGTCGAGGGCGATGAACTCCGCCTGACGCTTGGCGAAGCCGAGAAACAGCGTCAGCATCAGGCTGCACAGCATCAGCCAGTATGATGGCTCGATGCCGATGCCTTGCGTACCGGCGAGTATGCGCAGCATGAAGCCGGAGGCGATGATGAACACGTCGAGCACGACGACATGCTTGAGGCCCAGCGTATAGCCGATGTTGAGCACAATGTAGCAGTAGAACACCCAGGCGGCGCGGCTGTCGCTGAGCGCCACCAGCGCCATGCCGCCGAGAATGCAGGCCGCCATCAGCACCAGCGCCGTCGGCACATTCAGTGCCCCGCTCGCCAGCGGACGATGCCGCTTGGTTGGGTGCAGCCGGTCCTGCTCGCGGTCGATCAGGTCGTTCATCACATAGACACCCGAGGCGAGCAAGGAGAACGCCACAAATGCCAGCAGTGCCTGCCCCAATCGCACCGGGTCGTTCCAGGCGTGACCGAAAAGCAGGCCGATGAAGACGAAGCCATTCTTCAGCCACTGATGGGGCCGCAACAGGCGGAGCATCAGCTTCATTTGCGACATGGCGTCCCCGGGAAATAGCGGTCACAGAAATAGCAGCCCGTCTGCGGCAGCCAGGCCGGCAGCGCGTAGTAGCTGCGGCGCACCTTGGCCAGTACTTCGTCCCGATATGTCTCGTAGTCGAATTCGCGACCGAGGATGATGTGAAAATCGGCGCCACGCAGATTGAAGCTGCGCTGTTCGACCGACTGGAAATATTTCGCGTATTCGTCCGGCGCCGGCGCGGTCTTCCTGAGGATCAGGATATTCCTGCCGGCAAGATTACGGAAATCGGTCAGGATATCGTCATGACGTGCGTGACTGGAGCCTTCGCCGAACACCGGAAAATAACGCCGGGCGTTATAGCCCATGGTCACGGCGTTCGAATAGCCGTCGCTGGCGAAAACATAGTCTTGCTCATACTGTTTGAGCTGATCGAGAATTTTCTGTGACTCGAAGGTCATCACCAGTCCGTCGTAGAGCCGCATGCGCTGCCAGGTTTCCAGCGGTAATTGGGATATGACCGCAAAAACGAGCATGTGCAGAACGGCGAAGCCGACAAAAAAATGCATGACCCGTCGCATCGTCACCGGCGCGACGATGCCGGCTGACATGAGCAGAACAAACGGCAGGAAGGAGAGCACCCAGTGCAAGCCAATCTGCTTGATCAGCGACAGCCCGCCAAACAGGATCAATGGCGCACCGGCGACGAGGAGCAGGGCGCGGCCTTCGCCCGTGGTCCACAATACGGCAAGCGCGGCGCGGCGCTTGGCGAGCAGCCAGATCACCGGCGGTGTCAGCGCGTAGATCATCATCGCAAGGTAGAGCAGCGGTGTCTTCCACGACAGACCGGCATCGCCATGGCGGTTGACGAAATTGAACATGTAGTTCGGCCAGCAGTGCCCGGCATTCCACCATGCCATCAGCAACAGCGCCGGCACGACGACGCCATAGCAGAACAGCAATCCCTGCCATTTGCGCCGATTCGGCCGCACCAGTGCGTGCAAGAGATAGGCAAAGCCCAGCAAGGCCGCGAAGTACTTCGACAACACAGCTCCGGCGAGCAGCACACCGGCCAGCCCATAGAAACGCCAGTCGTCGTCACGCGCAGCGCGCAGGAAGGCCAGCACCGAAAAGAACGAGAAATAGACAAGCGCCGTGTCGGTGGTGACGATGACGTTCCAGACATTCAACGGCGCCAGCAGCACCAGCGTGGCTGAACCCCAGGCCAGCGTCTCTGAACGATCTTTCAGGGCTCGCCAGGTCGCCAGCGCCAATACACCGGGCAGCAGCACGGCCGGCAAGCGCAGCCACCACTCAGCTTCGGAAACGCTCAGCAACGCCGCCAGCCACCAGCCGATCATCGGCGGATGATCGTAAAATCCCCAGTCGGGAATCTTGCCCCACCAGATGAAGTAGGCTTCATCGCCGGTGATCGGCAATACGGCCGCCAGCCAGAAGCGGAACAGCAACGTGACCGCCAGCAGGGTGAAAAAGAACTTGCGCGTCACGTCGCGGACGTCTTCGTCATGTTGCGGAAACGGGTTAGGTAAAACGGACTAAGGCCTAGCGCTCGGCCACGGCCAAGCGACGCCGGCGCACTGCATCGGCCAACGTATCGAGAATCGCGAGGCTGTCCTCCCAGCCGATGCAGGCATCGGTGACCGAAACGCCATATTCAAGCGGCTTGCCTGGAACGATGTCCTGACGACCGGCCTTGAGATTCGATTCGACCATGACGCCGAAAATCCGCTCGTCGCCGGCGACAAGCTGCTCGGCGACATCGCGCGCTACCTCGGCCTGCAACTGGTATTGCTTGCGGCTGTTGGCATGCGAAAAGTCGATCATGGCGCGGGCCGCGATGCCGGCTGCGCCCAATTCCTTGCAGGCAGCATCGACGCTGGCGGCATCGTAGTTGCTGGATTTGCCGCCACGCAGTATCAGATGGCAGTCCTCGTTGCCAAGCGTCGAAACGATCGCCGAATGACCAGCCTTGGTGACCGAAAGGAAATGATGGGGACTGGCAGCGGCGCGGATCGCGTCGATCGCAATGCGAACATTGCCATCCGTGCCGTTCTTGAAACCGACCGGACAGGATAGTCCTGAAGCGAGCTCGCGATGAACCTGCGACTCGGTAGTGCGGGCTCCGATGGCGCCCCAGCTGATCAGGTCGGCGGTGTATTGCGGCGTGATGGTGTCGAGAAACTCGGTGCCGCAGGACAAGCCGAGATCGTTGATTTCCAGAAGAATGCGCCGCGCCAGACGCAGGCCGTCATTGATCTTGAAACTGCCGTCGAGCGCCGGGTCGTTGATGAGCCCCTTCCAGCCCACCGTCGTTCGCGGTTTCTCGAAGTAGACGCGCATCACGATCAACAGGTCGGCCTCATGGCGCGCGCAGGTCGCCTTCAGGTTCCGCGCGTATTCGAGGGCGGCATCGTGATCGTGTATCGAGCAGGGACCGATGACCACCAGCAGGCGGTCGTCGGCGCCATGGAGAATGCGATGTATCCCACGACGCGCGGCGTCGGTGGTCTGCGCGGCGATCTCGCTGACGGGAAAGTCGCGCAGAATGTGTGCGGGGGTGGTCAGTTCCTTGATTTCACTGATGCGAACATCATCGACGATGGGTTTCATGCGTTCTCGTTCCGCCGCCCGGTGCACGCACCTGACGGCCTGAAAATAAAAGGGAAGATTCTATCAGCCTGAAGAGCCAGGAGCCGCCCGCGTCGCATCGAGCGGATGACAAGGCGGAATGGCGCTATTCGGTGCGCAGCGCCTCGACGGCGTCCATGCGTGCCGCGCGCCGCGCCGGCAGAACGCCGGCAAGCAGGCCGATAGTCACGGCGATACCTTCGGCGAGGGCGACAAACTCCAGCGGGGTATGTACCGGTAACGCGGGTACCGTGGCATGCACCAGTTGCGCCAACCCAAAACCGATCGCCAGACCAAACAGGCCACCGATGGCGGACAGCACCACGGCTTCGCCAAGGAAGATCCCCAGAATGGTTCGCCGTGGCGCACCAAGCGCCACGAGCAGACCAATTTCACTGGTGCGCTCGCTGACGGCGATGGTCATGATGGTCACGATGCCGACTCCGCCGACAAGCAGCGAAATGCTGCCGAGCGCGCCGACTGCCATGGTCAGGACATTGAGAATCTTCGAAAGCGAACGCAGCATGTCGGCTTGCGTAACCAGCGTGAAGTCTTCACGACCATGGCGCGCCTTGAGCACGGACTTGACGGTGGCGCTGACGCTTTCCACCGATGCCGTGTCGGGATAAGCTACGCGAATTTCTGCAAGACCATCCCGATTGTATAGTTCGATCGCCCGCTCGGCGGGAATGAACAGGGTGTCATCGACATCGACGCCGAGCACCTGACCACGAGCTTCGAGCACACCGATCACGGTAAACTGCATGCTGCCGATACGAATCCGCGCACCGAGTGGGTTGGCGTCGCTGAACAGCTCCTTCTTCAGTTTGGCGCCTAGCACGGCTAGCGACCGCGCATTGCCAGTTTCGTCGCGGGGCAGGAACTGTCCGCTCTTCACGGCCATCGTGACCACTTTGGGCATGTCAGGTCCGACGCCATACAGAGTGGTGCGCCGCACACGACCGTTGCCGCTGACTTCCGAGTTACCCCAGAGCCAGGGCGTCACGGCCAGAACGTTGGGCTGATGCTCGAGCGCTCGGGCATCCTCTATGGTCAGCGGCCGCACTGAACTGGGAATGCCGCTGGTATGCTGGCCACCCGTCTTGGTCTTGCCCGGCGAGATGAAAATGGTATTCGTGCCGAACTGGGTGAACTCGCCAAGCACGAAGCGATGAATGCCCTCGCCGATTGACGTCAGCAGGATCACAGCGGCGATGCCCACGGCGATACCAAGCAACGTCAGAAAGCTGCGCAGACGCTGCGCGGTGATGGCGCGCATTGCAAGCAAAATGCTGTCATTGAGCCTCATCGACGTCCTTAGTGCTTGGCGAGCGCCGTGACAGGGTCAAGCGAGGCCGCGTTGCGCGCCGGCGCCACGCCGAACAGGATGCCGGTGGCAAGCGCGGTGCCAAGACCGGCAAGGACCGCCCAATCGGGCGGATATGCTGGGAAAGCCGGATAGAAATGGCGGATGACGGCGGCGCCCAGTTGTCCAAGCAGATAGCCGACAATGGCGCCAGCCAGCGACAGAATGGTCGCCTCGGTCAAAAAAGCGAGTTCGATATTACGATGCGTGGCTCCCAGTGCCTTGAGCAAGCCAATTTCTGAGGTGCGCTGAACAACAGAGACCAGCATGACGTTCATCACAAGAATGCCCGACACTGCCAGGCTGATCGCAGAAATGCCGGCGACGCCGAGGGTCAGTGCGGTCAGCAGCCGGTCGAAGGTCTGTAGCACTGCATCCTGGGTAATGACGGTGACGTCTTCCTCCCCCTCATGGCGCTGCTTGATGATTTCCAGCGCCTGCGCCTTTGAACTCTCGATCGATTCGCGGTTCTTGGCTTCGATGAAGATGCGAAACAGCGTATTGCTATTGAGCATGGATTGCGCAAGGGCCACCGGGATCATCACGACTTCATCGGTGTTGGTACCCAAGGACTGGCCGCTCGGTTCGAACACGCCTACCACCCGAAACCGCCGGCCGCCGATCCGCACCAGCCTGCCGAGCGCAGGCTCGGCGCCGAAGAGTTCCTTGCGGATGGTGGCGCCGATGACGACCTCGGGCTGACCGCGATTCCAGTCTTCGTTCGAAAGAAAACGCCCCTGAGCAATTTCCAAAGGGCGGATCTGGATGTATTGTGACGTCGTTCCGAGGACTAGGGTTTCACGCAGCTTGCCGTCGATACCAATTTCAGAATTGCCGATCGCGAGAGGCGCCGCGCGCTGAATCGACGGTGAGCGCAGCAAGGCCTGAGCATCGGCAATCGTCAAGTCGCGCGGCGTACCGGTAATCGCGTTGGCCGGATTGAAGCCGCCGGTCGAGGTACGGCCCGGCAGCACAATCACGAGATTGGTGCCGAGCGATGAAAACTCGTGCAGCACATAGCGTCTCGCGCCATCACCCAGCGCTGTCAGAGTCACGACAGCGGCCACACCGATTGAAATCGCCAACACCAGCAACGAGGTACGCAGCGGGCTGCCGAGCGCCGCGTCGCGGGCGAAGCGAATCAGGTCGGCAGCGCGCATGGGTCAGTCAGACAGGGCCGGGGAGGACGCACTATCGTGCTTCAACCGTCCATCTTCCATGCGCAACTGGCGGTGGGCGCGATTGCCAAGATGCACATCGTGCGTCACGACGATCAGGGTCACGCCGAGGCTGTTGAGCGCTTCCAGCAGGCGCATCACTTCCTCACCAGTGGCGCGATCGAGATTGCCGGTGGGTTCATCGGCAAGAATCACCGCCGGCTTCATGACCAGGGCGCGTGCGATGGCGACCCGCTGGCGTTGACCACCCGACAACTCATTGGGGCGATGATTGGCGCGATTTTCGAGACCGTAGTCCTTGAGGGCCTGGTTGACTCGTATCGCCCGCTCCTTGGGTGCGATACCGGCCAGGGTCATCGGCAAGGCGATGTTTTCGGCGGCAGTCAGGCGCGGCACCAGATGGAAGCTCTGAAATACAAAACCGATCCGTTCGCTGCGTACCCGCGCCTGCTCATCGGCCGACAGCGTGGTCACGTCGCGACCTTCGAGACGATAAAGGCCTGCATCAGGACGGTCGAGCAAGCCAAGCAGATTGAGCAGCGTCGACTTACCGGAACCGGACGGCCCCATCACGGCGACATATTCGCCGGAACATATTGTCACATTCAGTTCGTGAAGCGCGTTGACCTTGCTATCGCCGAGATAGAAGATTCGCTCGATGCCGCTCAGCTCGATCAGGGGTGACATCATCGCGCGATCACTTCACTGCGGGAGCGGCAGTCGTTTCTTCGGCGACAAAGTAAGCGCCGGCTTTCACACCCTCTCGTTCAAGCGAGGTCACGACTCGATCACCAGCCGTCAGGCCTTCGAGAACCTCGGTGAATTCCCAGTTTGACAACCCTGCCTTGATGTTACGCTCCTCCAGTCGGCCATCCACGCCCGCCACCAGCACACGCCCGCCTTCGAGCAACGCCGAAGTGGGAACCCGCACGGCCTTTTCATGCACCGAGAGGATGATCTCCACGTTCGCCGTGTAACCCACCAGCAAGCGTCCAACCTCTTCTGGGTTGTCGAATACCGCCTCGATATCCACTGTCCGGGATTGTTTCTCGATGGCCAGCACATATGGCGCAACGCGCTTGATGCGGCCAGGGAAGGACTTCTTCGGAAGAGCGTCCAGCGTGATGCGCACCGGTTGCCCTTCATGGATCTTGGGCGAATCGACCTCATCCATGGGTGCCTTGATGTACAGGCAGGACTCGTCGATCAGATCAATCGCCGGCGGCGTCGCGATGCCAGGAGGAGAGGGGGTCGAGTATTCGCCCACCTCGCCGGTGATTTTGGCGACGGTGCCATCGAACGGCGCATACAATGACATCCGCCCCTGCTCGACGGTCGTCACGTGAACCTGCGCCATGGCTTGCGCGACGCGGGCCTTGGCCGAATCACAAGCAGCACGCTTGGCATCGGCTTCCGCATGGGCGGTATCGATGCGTGAGGCGGAAACATAGTTTTGAGCGCGCATCAAATCAAGGCGCTGTGCCTCGCGCTCGGCGCTGGCGGCCAGGGTGCAAACCTCGGCAATGCTTTGCCGTGCCGTATCGACCTGGGAACGCGCCAAGGCATTTTGCGCCAGTTGGTCGTCATTCCACAGTTTCATCAGTAACTGGCCCTTCTTGACCTGATCGCCTTCCTTGACGGGCAACTTCTCGATGCGCCCTCCCAGCAGGGTGGACAACTTGGTGCGCTGACACGACTCCACCGTTCCTGCACGCGTGTTGGCAATCGACGACTCGACCTTGCCAACCTCTGCCTCCTTGAACACGACGGAAACCGGCTTCGGTTGGGACAGCCACCACCAGCTTCCCGCAATCGCTGCAACAACGAGAAGTGCAAACAGCAGGCGACCTAGAATGGAGGATTTATTTGAACTTGTCATGATTGCCAATCGCCGTCAGTGCATGAGTTTGCATGGATAAGTGTGCCGAAATGTTCTTGGTCATAAAGGCTAAATTCTACCCGGATCGGGTGACAACGGAGCATGACTCTCGCCGTTACTGTTGCGAACAACAGCATGCTCCCCGGGGGGGGCGGTTCAGATCTGGTAGCGTTTGACAGCGTCGTTCACACGGATAGCCAACTGTTCCAGTTCCTGTGTGCTTTGCGAAGTATCGGAAACCGTCCTTCTCGCTTCTTCGGAAATGTTGGCGATACGCTGGAACTGCTCGGAAATATATGATGTGGCCGAACTCTGCTCGCGAATCGCCGCAGCAATCTCCGAAACAGTGAACACCACCTTGTCGGAACTGGTGCGAATACCGGCCAGCGCATCGATTGCGGTGCTGGCACTGCCAACGCCATCCTCGACTTTCTCGACGACGACCTGCATCGTGCCAACGGCAGCGGTCGCGCTTTGCTGGATCGACTGGATCAACTTGGAAATTTCCTGCGTCGACGTCGCTGTGCGCTCGGCAAGCTTGCGCACTTCATCCGCTACCACTGCAAAACCGCGCCCCTGTTCGCCAGCCCGCGCAGCCTCGATTGCGGCATTCAGCGCCAAAAGATTGGTTTGGTCGGCAACCTCACGGATCACATTCACTACCGAGGAAATACTGGTGATCTGACTGCGCAGCTCATTGATGCCCTCGGCCGCCGAATGAACCGTTCCGGCGATCGAACGGATCTGTTCGATGGTGTTCTGAATCACCTCGCCGCCCGCAGAAGCCTGATGGCCAGACTCGCGCGCAAGCGTTTCTGCTTGCTCGGTTTGCGTAGCAACGTGGTTGATACTGACCGTCACTTCTTGAACCGTCGACGACACTGTCGACGACGATTCACTGGTCTTTTCTGAAATACTCTGAATCTCCTGCGTAGTTCGCGTCAAGCGGCTTGTCGCATCGCGCAACGTCGCCATCGATCCTGCGATCTCCCGCAAGCTGGCCTGCACGGTATCGAGCAGACTGTTGAACGCAATGACAGCGACGCCAACCTCATCCTGCGACTTCACCTTGACGCGCTGGCGGAAATCCAGGTTGGTACTGACATTCTTCATTGTCGCCGTCATCTCGTTGAGCGAACCCATCACGGAACGATGTAGCATGACACCCATGATAGCGACCACTACAGCGGCAATTGCAATGACCACTCCATATACGGTAATGGAACGTCCGCTGCTGTTCGCCACTTGTTCGCGCAGGTTCTTCTGATTCTCCATCAACTGAGCCTGGGATTTGTCGAGAAATGCGGAGAAAGCCTTTTCGGCCGGCACAACTTTCGTATATAAGGCAAGTTGCGCTAGATCTTTCTTGTCAGCGACAGCTACCACCTCATCGACCGCCTTGCTGTAGCCTTCTGCTATCGGTGCCAACTCTTTTGCGGATTCTTCTGAACCGGGCACCTGACTGTAAGCAGCAGACGCGCTCTTGAGCGAAGCTTGCGTATCGGTGACTTTCTGAGCAAATGCCTTGCGCAGATCGGCATCTTCCTCCATCAACAGGGCGAGCAACAACGCACGAGCTTCCTTGAACTGGTCGCTAACACGGCCCATTGCCATCAGTGAAGGAACCGAGCGTTCATTGACCTCCTCAAAGTGGCTTTGCAAGCCCTTAAGTTGCTGAACGCCATACAAACCCGACCCAACCAGACCGAGCAAGGTTACAACCACAAGTATCGCAAGGCGTTTGCCAATCGACATAGTTCAGACCTCCAGGCATTGCACGTCAAAGCACGATTGCGCTTCCGAACCGATAAATCCGCAGGCCATCTGCAGGTGACAACTCACCGCTTCAGTTCGACAGATATTCCGGTAAATATCGATCGCCCCACATCAGCCCGATGAGAGCGGTCATCCCTCACACCATCAACTTATGGCGTCAGCACCACCTTGACCGAACCATCCACCGCACCCTTGTCGATATATCCGATACCCGTCGGGTTGGCGGCAACGAATTTCTTCACATCAGCATCCGACGAAAACTCTTTCAGTGGCTGCGCTTTGCCGGTAAACACGAGCTTTGCCCAATACGCCTTGAGCTGTGCGCCATCCTTGCCAGTCACCTTTTGATAAAAGGCATCGCGAACAGGGTTGCCGTCAGGCATATCGACGCCGACGAGTTCATTCGACTTGCCGAGAAAAATGTTGGCCACCTGCTCGGACGTCATCGGACTCGTGTTCTTCGGATTGACGATGACGGCGACAGATTGAGCGAAAACGGGCAAAGAAGATGCCAAAAGGATACCCGCACAAATCGAATTCTTGAGAATCTTCATGATAAGCCCCTCTTGAAATCAGAACACGAAGTCGATCGTTAGCGTGATCAGGTTGACTGTGTTGTCAGTAACGGCGAACTCCGGGTACAAATTGCTGCTAGCGTTAGGCGTCGCAGGCATGATGATCGCAGGTATCGTAAACAAGCCCTTGTTAGGCGCCCCAGTACTGCCAAGTTTCTTGATTTGATCGAATTGGGCTTTCAATGCCAGGTTCTTGTAGAAGTCGTAGCGAACGCCGAGCGATATCGTGTGCTGCTGCTGGGCCATACCCATTGATGCATCGGTGGAATTGATGCCAAACGCTGCCTGAGCGAGTTGCGACTCGAAAGGGGTCCCCGCTGCCCATGCTGGCACAGCGGCTTTGGGCTGACCCGTGACCCCACGAGGTGGCCACGATCTCAATTCGCTATAAGACGCATACGGAGTGAACTTGCCCCACCTGTATCCAGCAAGCGCATACCAAGCTTCCGTACCCAGGAACATGTTGCCACCACCCTTGGAACTGACCCACTCGGCCTGACCCAACCAGTTGCCGGAGTCATAGGCATAGCCGATATCGAACAACTTCACTTCAATGCTGTGGCGACTTTCGATGGTGTTTTGCGGATGACCGAGGAGAGCCCCGACGCTCATCCCGCCAAGCTGAGCGACTGGCTCGAACATCGAATCGACCTGATCGAGATACTCGCTCTGCGCATCGACCTTGCTCTTCGTCAAACCAAGCCGGAATATCGAGGAACCATGTTCGTAAGTCAGATTGCCACTTTTTGCCGATCCTTTGGGTTGAATGAGGGCGCTACCACCTGGGTCCGGCATCGGCTTACTTTCCTTTTGCCGGCCAGCTGACAATTGCAAACTCAGTGTGCCGCCCACCAGCTCAAACCGGGTACCCAGTTCACCGCCGTCAATGTGAGTTATCGGGTTAAGTCCATAGACATCGAACGGCATGCGGACCGCCGTTTGAGCATACCCGACGTTGCGGTATTCAGAAACCATAAAAACAGGGGCAACCACACGACCGACCCGCACATACGTATTCTGGGTTGCCTGATACTTCAGGTTTGCCCATTCGAACCTGGGCGCATACGTGTTATCACCACGATGATCCGCAACCACTTGAACAGTCGCAGTCAAATCCTTCCCTATCGGCGCTGCGGCCTGAACGCCGGCCTTGGTATCAAGCCCGAAGCTCGTCGCCTTGCTCATGCCAGCGCCGTTCGGCTGAAGAATGCTGCTGGAGAAATCAGCCAGCCGGTTATCGCTGTGCGTCACGCCCAACGTCCCAAAGCCACTGAAACTAACACCTGCCTCAGCCCATGCACCTCCCGTCAGCACCAGTCCGACAGAAGCCAAAGCCAGCGTGAGCGTTCTATTCTTCATGAGACAGTCCCTCTTTTTTGAGCCGTTCGACACGCACAAGAAAAATGCGAATATCATTAACCGCATCTCCGGGATTTAACTATATCAATAGGCCCCTCGTAAAGCAATGGCGATACGCCCAACTAATGAGAGCATCACGCCAACGCTTGTTGCTTTATTACCACGCCGTTTGACAAGTTATGGTTCGCACATAGACTCCCGGGAACACACCTCGAGTTCGGGGACAGCCATAGCATTCGGCAATTCCGAACACCGCCGCCAGGGACCCGCAGGGGAAGCACCGATGAAGTCCTTTCGCATTAAGCCTTTCGAAATGCATGCTTGAAAAACCAAAAGTTTCGGCTGACCTCACCCGGACGACGCCTACTTATCAGCGCTACACAGGCAATTGAAGCGAGGCAAAAAGGGAAAGGGAATGCTATGGGCCCTGCCGACAAAAGGGGGCCAGAATGGGCGCACTGTGCGCACCGTGTATTGCGCGAAGATAATGCAGCCTCGAAGCCACACGCAATCAAATATTACGCCCGCAACGAAGCCGGCGTGTAAATGCGCTCGGAATATCGATCAGCACATGAAGAAATCGTGCGAATTCTTAGGTTTTTGGTCGGGGTGAGAGGATTCGAACCTCCGACTCCTGCGTCCCGAACGCAGTACTCTACCAGGCTGAGCTACACCCCGAAAACCTATGCCAACCAAACACATGCAGCCCCGGACAGGAAAGCCGGCATGACCAACTGAACGGGCTCAGTGATCTCTCGAAACTGCAAAGAATGCTAATTCTAACAGAGATTCCTGATAAGGTGAAGCCTTTAGCACCTTCAAGGAAGAAACCGCCTTATCAATCTCCTGCCCTGCCAACCGGCGCGTCACCGACAACGCGTCGGTTTCGCGAATTGCGGCCAGCACACCTGCAAAATCATCACGCCCACCCTTTTCAAGAGCGTCACGCACGCAGGCCGCCTGGGTCGCATTGCCATGCTGCATGACATGAATGAGAGGAAGGGTGGGCTTGCCCTCGGCGAGATCGTCCCCCAGATGTTTTCCGGTTGCCGCCTCTTCTCCGGAATAATCGAGCACATCGTCGATCAATTGGAACGCAGTGCCCAAGTGCATGCCATAACTTGCCAGACTGAGCTCCACCTCTGCCGCAGCGCCGCCAAGCATGGCACCGAGGCGCGCGGCGGCCTCGAAAAGCTTGGCGGTCTTGAAGCGAATCACTTGCAAGTAGTCATCCACTTGAATATCGACGTTGCGGCAGTTCATCAACTGAAGAACCTCGCCTTCTGCAATCACGTTGGTGGCATCGGCCAGCACTTGCATCACCCTCATGTCATTTACCGCAAGCATCATTTGAAACGCCCGCGAATACAGAAAGTCGCCAACAAGGACACTGGCGGCATTGCCAAACAGGGCATTCGCCGTATCGCGGCCGCGTCTCAATTCGGATTCGTCGACAACATCGTCATGAAGCAGGGTGGCTGTATGAATGAACTCGATCACAGCCGCAAGCTCATGATGATGAGGGCCGCGATAGTCGAGAGCTCCGGCCGTCAGCAACACCAGAGCCGGCCGCATCCTCTTGCCACCACCGGCAATGATGTATTCGGCCACTTGGCGCACCAGCACGACATCGGAGTGTAGGCGCGCCCTGATCACACCATCAACGGCGCCCATGTCAGCCTCGATCAACGCATTCAGGGTGACAAGTGTAGATTTGGAAAACACAGAGGGTGAAGATTTTAAAAAACACGATGTTATGCGGCACCTGACGATGCGTCAAGCCATTCATTGTTATTTGAAAATTTCTTTGACGGCAAGCCAATATCCATGTAAAATCCTCGGTCCTTTGCAGTAAATTTTTAAACATGGAGTCCAACATGTACGCGGTCATAAAAACCGGCGGCAAGCAATATCGCGTCGCTGCCGGCGAAAAAATCAAAATAGAACAGATACCGGCTGATGTAGGCACTGAAATTACTCTCGACCAGGTTCTGATGGTCGGCGAAGGAGAATCGGTAAAAATCGGTACCCCCATGATCGCTGGCGCCAAGGTCACGGCAAAAGTGATTGCGCACGGTCGCGGCCCGAAAGTCAAAATTTTCAAGATGCGCCGACGCAAGCACTACCAGAAACACCAGGGGCATCGCCAGAACTATACAGAGATCCAGATCAGCGGCATCGCTGGCTAACTTCGAAGGAGCCCAGTCATGGCACACAAAAAAGCAGGCGGCAGTTCCCGCAACGGTCGCGATTCAGAATCGAAACGTCTTGGCGTGAAGCGCTATGGTGGTCAAGTCGTCTCGGCTGGCAGCATCATCGTACGTCAGCGCGGCACGCAATTTCATGCCGGTGATAACGTCGGCATCGGCAAGGATCACACGCTCTTTGCCAAGATTGAAGGCGCAGTGAATTTCACGGTAAAGGGCGCAGCAAAGCGCAAGACCGTGAGCATTGTTCCCGCTGCATAAATTCACCAGTTGCTCTGCGCAAAAGCCCTATCCCTGCGATAGGGCTTTTGCGTTTTTAAGCGCGCGGATACGGTCACTCAGTGAAATTCTTTGACGAAGCAAAAATCGAAGTCATTGCCGGCAACGGAGGCAATGGCTCGGCCTCGTTCCGTCGCGAGAAATACATTCCCCGCGGGGGTCCCGATGGGGGAGACGGCGGACGCGGGGGGAGCATCTGGGCGATTGCCGACTGCAATCTCAACACGCTGATCGATTTTCGCTACACACGAATCTTTCGCGCCCAGCATGGCGAGAACGGTCGTGGTGCGGACTGCTATGGAAAAGGCGGCGAGGATTTGAGCCTCCGCGTGCCTGTCGGAACGGTAATCAGCGATGCGTTGACCGGTGAGGTCATCGTCGATCTAGATCACGACGGCAAGCGTGCCATGATATGCAAGGGAGGCCAAGGTGGATTGGGTAATATCCATTTCAAGTCGAGCGTCAACCGCGCACCCCGTCAATGTACGCCCGGCGAGGAAGGCGAGCGCCGCGAGCTTCGTCTCGAACTGAAAGTCCTTGCCGACGTCGGGCTGCTGGGCCTCCCGAATGCCGGCAAGTCCACCTTCATTCGCGCGGTCTCAGCTGCCAAGCCAAAGGTGGCCGACTATCCCTTCACGACGCTGCATCCCAACCTGGGCGTCGTTCGGGTCGACCATAATCGCAGCTTTGTTATTGCCGACATCCCAGGTCTCATTGAAGGTGCTGCGGAAGGTGCCGGCCTCGGCCACCGCTTCCTGCGTCACCTGCAGCGCACCCATTTACTTCTTCATCTGGTCGATATTTCCCCCTTCGATCCCGACGCAGACCCGGTACGGGATGCTCAGGCCATCGTCGAGGAGCTGCGCAAGTATGATGCAGATCTCTATGAGAAGCCGCGCTGGTTGGTGATCAACAAGATTGACTTGCTGCCTGCCGCAGACCGCGACGAACGCATCGCAGCCCTCATCAAGGGCTACGGCAATGTCGATCGCTACTTCCCGATCTCGGCCATCAACGGCGCCGGTTGCCGGGAGCTGACTTTTGCCATCATGGAATTCATCGAGCAGAACAAACGCGTTCGGGCTCCCGACGACGATGCGGAAACAGCTGCTTGACTCACGCCGCCTTGTCGTTAAGGTTGGCAGTGCCCTGGTCACCAATAACGGTGCCGGACTTGCGCTCGATGCGATTGCCGAGTGGGCCAAGCAGATTGCCGCGCTGCTCGCCGAAAATCGCCAGGTAGTGCTGGTTTCCTCCGGCGCCATTGCCGCGGGGATGCAACGCCTCGGCTGGCGCGCACGCCCCCATGCCATGCACGAACTCCAGGCGGCCGCAGCCGTCGGCCAGATGGGCTTGGCCCAAGCTTACGAAACCAACTTCGCTCAACACGGACTGAAGACTGCGCAGATATTACTGACGCATGAAGACCTCGCTGACCGCACGCGTTATCTGAATGCCCGCTCGACGATACTCACGCTGCTTGAACTGGGCGTGGTGCCGATCATCAATGAAAACGACACGGTAGTCACCGACGAAATCAAATTCGGTGACAACGACACCTTGGGGGCACTCGTCGCCAACCTGATTGAAGCCAACACCTTGGTCATCCTTACTGATCAACAGGGACTTTACAGCGCCGACCCAAGGCGCGATCCCAACGCAACTCTGATCGCTGAAGGCAGAGCGGACGACAGTCGCTACGAGTCGATGGCCGGCGGAGCAGGCAGCGGCATCAGCAAGGGTGGGATGATCACCAAGGTACGCGCCGCGCAACGCGCCGCGCGCAGCGGCGCGGATACCGTTATTGCCAGCGGCCGTGAAGCCGATGCCCTAATCCGCGTCGCGCATGGTGAAGACATTGGTACGCTGTTGATCGCCACGGCATCCCCCCTTGCAGCCCGCAAACAGTGGCTGGCGGATCATCTGCAGCTCGCCGGCAGCGTTCAGCTGGATGACGGCGCCATCGACGCCTTGAAGAGCGGCAAAAGTCTATTGCCGGTAGGAGTCGTCGCCGTCGACGGCGATTTCAAGCGCGGGGCTGTTGTCGCCTGCCGAACCCACAGCGGTCAGGAAATCGCACGCGGCTTGATCAACTATTCGAGCTCTGAAGCTCGACGCATTGCCCAACACGCAACCCACGAAATTGAAGCCATCCTCGGCTATATGGATGAAATCGAATTGATTCATCGAGACAACATGATGCTACTTTAACTACTCTTAGATCGCTGGGAGAGGCTGGCTTCGGTAGCCTGCATCGCATCCGTCCGGGTGATCGGCGAAAAAACCGAAACTGACCGACGTTATGTGATCAGCTCAGTTCCGCCCTACGGCACCTCCGCACTCCCCATCCTCCCGAGGATGATCTGCGTGCGCCGATTGACGAAATCCGAATACGGATTCTTCTCGTAGCGCCTTGGCGCCGGCAGCATCACCGCCAGACGTGCGGCCTGTTCGGCGGAGAGTTGGCCGGCGGAGACGTTGTAGTAGCGGCGGGCGGCGGCCTCGGCGCCGAAGACGCATTCGCCCCACTCGACCGAGTTCAGATACACCTCGAGGATGCGAGGCTTGTCCCAGATGGTTTCGAGCATCAGCGTGATGACGGCTTCCTGTATCTTGCGCAGCGGTGTCTTTGATGGCGAGAGGAACAGGTTCTTGGCGAGCTGTTGCGAGATGGTCGAGCCGCCAGCGACGACCTTGCCCTTCTTCTGGTTCTTCTCCAGCGCCTTTTGCATGCCCTCCCAGTCGAAGCCTTCGTGGTCGATGAACTTGTCGTCCTCGGCGGCGATCACGGCGCGCTTGAGGTTCTTCGATATCTTCTCGTAGGGCTGCCAGCGGTGCCTGAGTTCGGCCTTGGAATTCTTCTCGCGCGCTTGTTCGAGGCGGATGTCCATGAAGCTGGTCATGTCGGGATCAGCGTATTTCCAGACGATCACCCAGCCGAGATACCAGGCCTGGGACAGCAGGACGAACAGCACCAGCGCGAGCAGGATGCGCCTCGTCCATTTGTCGGCGTGGCCGAAAAACGCCTTCATGCGCGGCGCAGCTCCGCGAGCAAGGGCGCGGTGTCCGGGCGCGCGCCGCGCCAGATGAGGAAGGCTTCGGCGGCCTGCTCGACGAGCATGCCGAGGCCGTCGGCAACGCGCACACCGGTAGCGGCGAGACGCGCCTGGGCCATGAAGGGCGTCTCGCGGCCGTAGACCATCTCGTAGGCGAGGCAACCCGGCGCGAACACGGTGTCGGGAATCGCCAGCGCGGCATCGGCGAGGCCGGCCGAGGTGGCGTTGATGACAATGTCGAATGCGGCTCCGGCGAGTTCGTCGAAGCCGCAGGCCTGAGCCGTCGCGCCGTGCGCCGCGAGCTCGCTGGTCAGTGCGCGCGCCTTCTCCGCCGTGCGGTTGGCGACGACGAGGCTTACCGGGCCTTCCTGTTGCAGCGGAAGTAACGTGCCGCGCGCCGCGCCGCCGGCGCCAAGCAGCAGGACGCGGCGGCCGGCGATGGGCTGACCGAGGTTGACGGCGATGTCGCGGACAATGCCGGCGCCGTCGGTGTTATCGCCGAGGATTTCGTTATCCGCGAAGCTCAGGGTGTTCACCGCGCCGGCCGCAGCGGCGCGCGGCGTGAGACGCGTGGCGAGGCGGAAGGCTTCTTCCTTGAAGGGCACGGTGACATTCATGCCGCGTCCCCCAGCGGCGATGAATTCGCGCACCGAGGCGACGAAGCCGTCGAGCGGCGCGAGCAGCGCGACATAGCTCATGTCCTGGCCG
>CAZCPD010000002.1:4046-38575 GCA_964500425.1 uncultured Rhodocyclaceae bacterium | reverse complement strand
GGTATTTCTGGAAAGACCGTTCACGAACCGTTCGACGCGAAGTCGAATGAGCCGGTGCGCATCGTCATAGTTAGGCCGCAGAGTAATCACAGTTGCAGCTTAACTTTGACGAGATAGCCTCGCTTAGAAATTCTCGGTGGCTCTTCTTGAGCCAGTCTCGGCAATAGCTGACGTTCGCGCGTCTCAAGCGGCACGTTGCCTAAGCTGAGGTCAGCTGATCGCAGTGATTGCGACACAATCGAAGACAAGATCTCCGGTTAGACGAACTCCCGATTACGATCTCGATGGTCCGCCTGTTCTAGAGGGTTGCTGCGTCACGTAACAAGACGAAGGAACCGTCCAGGCGCAGCAATCAGAGGCGATTTCGGCCCGAAGTCGCACCCAGTTATCTGGTCTTCGGCCAATCAAACCCAATCAAACCCTATTCAAAGTAGGCCTGGTTGGGTATCCTGTCGTCTGACAAATATTTCAATAGCAGGTTTGGAGAACTCCAATGGACGACCGCTGGCTCTCTGTCGATGAAATCGCCGACTACCTCGGCGTAGCCAAAGACACCATCTACACCTGGGTGACCTCCAAGGGCATGCCGGGGCACAAGGTTGGGCGCTTCTGGAAGTTCAAGAAAGAAGACGTGGACGCCTGGGTGCGTGAGGGCGGTGCCGCTGCCAGCAGTGATGACTTTGACGACAAGGAGCCCCGCAATGCCTAAGCAGCGCTCCGCACAGGACAACAACGATATGAGCGACCTTGATCAAGAAGCCCAAGCGCCCGAGAGCGCGCTCGAAGAGGGCAAGGTCTTTGACTACATCACCGGCAACCCGGTGAAGGACAGCGACAAAGAGCAAGTCCGCCAGCGCATCGCCCGCGCCATCATCCATGAGTACGGCATTGCTGCCGAAGACATGGAGCCTGACTTCAAGGTCAAGGTGCTGGGTAAGAACCGCAAGCTCGACATCGCCATCTTCAAGCCTGGCCAAGCACACACGGTGGACAACCTCTACCGCGCAGTGATGGTGGAGAAAGAGCCCAAGCTCGGCACCAAAGGTGCCTATCGCATGCGTGATCCGGAAGAGGCGCGCAAAGAGTTCGAGGTGCTGGAAACCGTGATGGCCGAAGTCGAAAGCTGCGACTACGGCCTGTGGACCAACGGACTGGAGTTCTTCTTCTTCAAGAAAGAAGTCACCCGCTTCGACACCAAGTTCAAGCCCATCGGCGACTGGCCCCTGGGTGACGACACCTTCAGTGTGGAAGGCCGCTCCATGGGGCGCCTGCGCCGTGCCGATCCGGTCATGCTGCGCACAGCGTTCCGCCGCTGCCACAACTACATCCACGGCAACGAAGGCATGCCCAAGGATGCGGCTTTCTGGCAGTTCCTGTACCTCATCTTCTGCAAGATGTATGACGAGCAGCAGCCCAACGATGCGCGTCGCTTCTGGGTAGGGCCGTTCGAGCCGTTTGAAGCTGCTGGCCGAGAGCAAATCCGCCTGCGCATCAAGCCGCTTTTTGAGGCGGTGAAGAAGAAGTACGACGGTCTGTTCAAGGGCAACGAAGAGATCACCCTGTCCGACCGCGCCCTGGCCTTCATCGTCTCCGAGCTGGCCCGCTACGACTTCGGCCGAACCGATGTGGACGCCAAGGGCACGGCCTACCAAGAAATCGTCGGCACCAACCTGCGTGGAGATCGCGGCCAATACTTCACCCCGCGTGGTGCCATCAGTCTTGTGGTCAAGATGCTGGCACCCAAAGAGCATGAGCGCGTGCTCGATTCGTCCTGCGGTACGGGTGGCTTCCTGGTCGAGACCTTGAACTACCTGAACAAGGTCTTCCACGAAGAGAAGCGCATTAAGGCAGGCGACGAGAACACGGAAGAGTTCGTCTCCATCCGAGACCGGTTGGCCCACTTCGCGGCCAATAACCTGTTCGGTGCTGACTTCGATCCCTTCCTGGTTCGCGCGGCACAGATGAACGTGATGATGGCTGGCAATTCGCTCGGCCACCTGTATCACATGAACTCGCTGGAATTCCCGGCGGGTCACCTGCCAGGTGTGCCGGCCGCGAAGGCAGCCATCCCGCTCGGGACGATTGATGTCTTGATGACCAACCCGCCGTTTGGCTCGGACATTCCGGTCACCGAAAAGACCATCCTGGAACAGTACGAGCTGGCCCGCCGCTGGGAGCGGCAAGGCGATGGCTTCGTGATGACCAACGCCATCAAGCCTGCTGTGTCGCCCGAGGTGCTGTTCATCGAACGATGCGTCAAGTGGCTCAAGCCGGGCGGCCGTGCTGGCATCGTCTTGCCGGACGGCATCCTGGGCAACCCCGGCGATGAGTACATCCGCTACTGGATTCTTCGCCACTGCTGGGTGCTCGCCAGCATCGACCTGCCGGTCGAGTCCTTCATCGTCGAGGCCAACGTGAACATCTTGACCAGCTTGCTCTTCCTGAAGCGCAAGCCTGAAGAGGTGATCAAGGCAGAAGACCTGGGTCAAAAGAAGGACTACCCCGTCTTCATGGCTGTCGCTGAGAAGGTGGGCTTCGACCGCCGTGGTAACACGCTCTACAAGCGCCACCCTGACGGCGAAGAAATCCTGGTGGATGTCAGCCACGAAGAGAAGGTCCGCATCGGCGGCGGCCTGCAAGTGCGCACCCTGCACCGGAAGGAGCGCATCCTCGACGACGACCTGCCCGAAATCGCCAAGGCCTATGCCGAGTTCCGCGCCCAACATCCGGAGCCCAGCAAATGATCACGCGACTTGAAGCCACACGTTATCGCTGCTTCGAACGCCTGGGCGTCGATGTTGGCGACTTTCGCGTTCTTGTCGGTGCCAACGGCTCTGGCAAAACCACTATGCTGGACCTGCCCGTTCTCTTGGGTGACTTGCTGCGTGCCAACAATGTCTCCGCGCCGTTCATGGAGCGTCGCCCTGAATTGCCGCCGCGTGCTGGCAGTCTGAACGAACTGGTGTTCGCTGGGCGCGGCAGCGACTTCTCGCTGGCGGTCGAAGCCCGCCTGCCTGATGCAGTGCAATCAAAGGTGCTTGAAGGCTTGTTTGCCAGCAAACGCACGGAGCGCTCGCGCCAAGCCTTGCAGGAAGACCGCCGTCAATGGCCGACCCACATCCGCTACGAGATCGGCTTGCGCATCGGTGCGGACCAATCACTGCTGGTGGCCTACGAGTATCTCTTCCTCTTCCCGGAAGCTGATAGACCAGACCGCCGACAAGCTGGATTTCACGGGGCAACGGCAGCGAGCAAGAAACTTTGGCACCTCACGCTCAAGCGCGAGATTGGCTATGAATCGGAATTCAAGCCAGAAACACCGCACGCCAAAGCCGTCAAGGTCGGCCTGCCCGAGACGCTGCTGGCGATGCCGCGCGTGCTGTTCGAATCCGAGGCGGGTTACCCCGCTGCACGGTGGCTGCACACCTTGCTGACGACCGATGCGGTGTTCCTTGAGCCCAACTGGTCGGGCATGCGCCAAGCCAGCCCACCGGGCCAGCCCAAGGTCATCACCGCCAACGGTCGCAACATCCCCTGGCTCGCACTGGAGCTAAAGCGCGAGGGGGCTCCCGAAGCTGCGCCTGCTGACTATCGCAGTGAGCGCTATGCCGACTGGATTGCCCATGTGCAAACCGCGCTGCCGCAAGTCACTGACATCGAAGTGCGTGAGCGTGAGGACGACCACCACGCCTACTTCGTGGTCAGCTACAAGGGCGACTTCAAAGTGCCGTCCCCCGGCCTTTCGGATGGCACCCTGCGCATCCTCACGCTGACGCTGCTGCCCTACCTCGGCAAGCAGCCCGCCATTTTGGTGACCGAAGAGCCAGAAAACGGCATCCATCCACGCGCCATCGAGGCCGTTTTGCAATCGCTCTCCTCCATGTACGACAGCCAGGTGTGGGTGTCCTCGCATTCGCCCGTGGTTTTGGCTCGCGCCAAGCTGGACCAGTTGCTGTGCGCACGGCTGGCCAGCGAAGGGGGCGTGGAGATGGTTGCCGGGACGGACCATCCTCGCCTGCAAGAGTGGCGAGGTGGCATTGATCTTGGCAGCCTGTTCGCAGCGGGGGTGCTGGGATGATGAACAAACGCCCCTGCGTTATCTTGGTGGCCGACAGCAATATGGCGGCCACCTTCCGTGGATACTTCAAGCGCGAGCGTTGGCACCTGAGCCTCGGTTGCGCGCCCTTCGAGATCAACACCGATGTCGGTGCCGACCTGCTGGTGGACGAAGGCGGCAACGACCCCGGCGTCTACACCAAGGGCCACGAGTTGTTGCGCCCCTACCAGAACAGCCACCAGCGCGCCCTTGTAGTGCTGGATTGCGAATGGGAAGGCTCGCCCGGCAAAGACGCGATCGTCGCCCACATCACGGCCAATTTGGTTGCCAGTGGCTGGGCCGAGGATGCGGTCAAAGTGATCGCCATAGAGCCCGAGCTGGAAAACTGGCTGTGGCAGGACAAGCCGCAAGTGGCAGAGGTGCTTCGCTACAAGGGAGACAAGTCGCTGCGTCAGCATTTGGCTGAGAGCGGATGGTGGCCTGCTGACGCCACCAAACCACCGCGGCCGAAGGAAGCCGCCGAATGGGTGCTGAAGCAGACCCGGCAACCCCGTTCTTCTGCGATCTACCAGAGGCTGGCTGAGCACATCTCGATTAAGGGTTGCACCGATGTGGCCTTCGCTGAGATGCACGCAGCGTTTATCGCGTGGTTCCCCCAGGAGGTTGCAGCATGACCTTCACAAGTTTCAAGAACGCACGCATCGTTCGATCCGGCTGGCTCAATGAGGGTGGCCGGCGCTTGGACTGCAATCCATACATGTCAGGCGCATTGGAGGCGAGAGATGCGCTCACGCAGTTGAAGGTACGCAAAGACCCGCTGCGCACGCTCACAACTGGATATGCCGGGGGCATCTACAACGGGCCCGTCTTTGCAAGAGTTTGGGTGAATGACCCCGCACAAGGGGTTCCATTTTTGAGCAACAGCGACATGCTCAACGCGGACCTTTCGACTGTGCCGCTCCTTCAGCGGCGCTACGCGCAGTCGAATAAATTGGCCCATCTAAAGCTTAGTGCTGGCACCACGCTAATTACCTGCTCTGGGACCATCGGGCGGATGACGTACGTACGTCCTGACATGGATGGAATGTGGTCATCGCAGCACATTATGAAGGTTGTTCCTAATCCGGAGTCCGTCCCGCCTGGTTATCTGTACGCGTTCTTGACTAGTCGTTACGGCGTACCTTTGGTGGTTTCCGGTACTTACGGCGCAATCATCCAGCATATCGAACCAGAACACATAGCGAATTTGCCGGTTCCTCGGTTCGGGCCTGAGTTTGAGGGTGAAATTCATCAGTTAGTTGAAAGATCTTCCCGATTGCGCAGCATGGCAAATATGCAGCTCGCAACTTCACTGAAGCAATTGGAGGATGCGGCTGGATTTTCATCCGACGATTTGCCACAGGTGACAGAGTTTTCTCACACCAGTGTGAAGTGCTCCGACTTGAATGATCGTCTGGATGCCCCCTATCACTCGGCAGCTGCACTCTGGGCCGAGGAAATGCTGGATCGCAGTCCGCTCGGAGTTGAGAAGCTGTCTTCAGTTGTTAAAAGGTACTTCAAGCCGCCTATCTTCAAACGTTTATGGGTGGAGAGCGAGGAGTACGGACGCTTATTTGTGAGTGGTAACGACATTTATCGATACCAGGCAGAGGAGCCTAGGTATGTAAGCAGGCGAACTCCTAAGTTTGATGAATTTATCCTTGAGCGAGGAACCGTCGTGTTCCAGGCGGCAGGTCAGATTTACGGTCTTTTCGGTCGGCCTCTGTATGTTAACGGGTGGCTTGAAGGTGTCTTCTGTGCTGATGATGTCTTTAGAGTTTCTCCGTTCACTGAAATTGATGGCGCCTTTCTGTACTTGTTTTTGAGAACAAGGGTTGGCGAGGCGCTGATCAAACGACAGGCATGTGGAAATAGCATTCCCAGGGTGTGGGAGCCACACATTTCAAGGCTCCGAGTCTTGTGGCCAGATCCGTCAGTGAGAGAGTCATTCGCGAAGCCTGTTATTGAAGCTCACGAAATGATCGAGCAGGCACGACAGGCAGAATTGAACGCCATAAGAATGCTGGAACAGAAGATCAAAGGGGAGTCGTAATGGCCAAAGTGATCCCAGTAGGCCAGCCGGTCAACGATGCAGAGCGCAGCGCCATCGCTTACCTGCGGGATCGCTTGCCAGACAATTACGTTCTGCTTCACAACTTCGAGATCGAGCGGCAGGGCGAGCGCTTCGAGATAGACATCGCGTTGCTGACGCCGCATGCCCTATATCTGATCGACGTAAAGGGCACACGCGGCACCATCGATGTGTACGGCAACAAGTGGTACCCGGAGGGGCGCGCGCCGTATCCGTCGCCGCTGGGCAAGCTGCGCGGCCATGCGCGCACGGTGAAGGGCTTGGTGACTCAGGCCAATCCCGGTCGGAATGAGCTGGACGGTATTTATGTCGATGCCGCCATCCTGCTCACCGCGCCCGATGCGCACCTGAACGACCGCGAGCAGCTGGATGCAGACCGGGTGGTGAAGCTGAAGGACGCAGAGCGCTACTTCAAGGATGCCACGCGCATCCCGGCGCGCTTCTCCAAGAACATCCTGCAGCAACAGGGCTTGATCCTGCATGCCTTGAAGGTGGTGAAGCCGGCCTCTGCGGTGCAGCGCTTTGGGCACTGGCAGGTGAAGGAAAAGCTCGGAGCGGCGGAAGCCTATACCGAGTTTCGTGCCGAGAACGCGTTCGCGGGTGGCACAGCCCGCCTGCGGGTGTACCAGGCAGACCCCTATCAACCTGAAGACGTGCGCAAGGCGCAGGTCAACCGCATTGCCAATGCCTACCGGGCGCTTTCCAAGCTGCCGCTGCATCCCAACATCGTCGCGGCGCGGGATTTCTTCCCGACCGATGACGACAAGTCTTTCATTCTGATCCTGGACGATGCACCGGGCCAGGCGCTGACCGTGCACATGGCTAGACCCCAGTTGGCGCTGACGCTGGACCAGAAGTGGCGTGTGGCCAAAGATCTGTTGGCGGCATTGGCTCATGCCCACCATCACGGTGTGGTGCATCGCAACCTGACGCCAGGCGCGATCTTGATTGGCCAGGACGGCACCACACGCATCACCGATTTCGACTTCGCCAAGCCCGGCGTGGACCGCAGCCTGACGATTGCGACGGACATTGTTGATCTGGTGGAGAAAGCCTATGTGGCGCCCGAAGCGTTCCGGGAGCCAGGAGCTGCATCCAGCGCATCAGACATCTTCTCCGCTGGGGTCATCCTCTACGAACTCTTCACCGGAGAGCGCCCATTCGCGGGCGAGCCGACCACGGTGTGGGATCGCGCGGGTGAGTTCCTGAACAAGCCCTCCGCGCTTCGGCCCGAGCTGAATGATGCCTTCGATGCCTGGCTGCAAAGCTTGTGTGCATTTGACGAACACAAGCGGCCGACTGCTGCGACTGCGTTGGCGGCATTGAATGCTTTGTTGCAGCCAGTGGCGCAACCGCCAGCCGGGGCAGTCGAAACGCCGAAGCCTGGGCCCGTTGAAGCGCCGGAGGAGCAGGCCGACTACTTGAATCTGGCGGCGGGCTACCGGCTGACCCACAAGTTCATCATCGAGAGAAAGTTGGGGCGCGGCAGCTTTGGTGTGGTCTACAAGGTGATCGATACCTTGGGCGATGTGGCGCGCACGGTGAAACTCATCGTCAGTGACCGGCACTCCACTTTGGAGCGGCTGAAGAAGGAGTACCGCCACCTGGCGCATATCCCCGAGCACCCGCACGTGGTGCGTGTGCTGGATGCGGATGTGATTCCTGGCCGTGACATTCCCTTCCTCGTGTTTGAGTATGTGGAGGGTTCGGACGTTGGCGACATGATTCAAGATCGCTTGCTATCGCCCGAGGACGCCTTGGAATTGGGCAAGCAGGTGATTGAAGGCTTGGTGCATTTGCATGCGCAAGGCTTCCATCATTGCGACATCAAGCCGCGCAACCTGCTGTGGACTCAGAAGGGCGCAAAGATCATCGACTTCAATGTCTCGGTGCGAGCTGACGACAAGGAGTCGCGCGGCGGCGGCTCACGACGCTACCTGCCCCCTGACTTTGACCCCGAGGTTATTCCGCACAACGGCGAGCGCGCCGACCGCGATCTCTATGCCTTGGGGTTGACGTTGTATGAGGCACTGACCTCGCGCTACCCCTGGGACACGACAGAGCCACCCATCAATAAGCCTGCACCAGACCCGCGTGAGCTGTCGGGCTTTGCCGACCTTGCGCCGGAGCTGGTGAATGCGGTGCTGAAAGCTATTGCCCCGCGTCGGGCGGAGCGCTATCACACCGCCATTGATTTCCGTGATGCGTTGACGGAGGTTCGTCACGCGCGGCGCATTCAAACGGTCAGCCTGACGGCCATGGCGGCGGCAGCCAGCAGTGGCAATGTCGTGTTGACCGAATCCGCGCCAAACAGCAATGCCTTTGTCTCGCATTTGCTGACGCTGTATAGCCAGAGCCGCCGCAGCAATGCCGGTACGCGAGGCATGGACGCCCTGGGTTTCTCCGCCTATGTGGACACGGCGCTGGATCGGGCCTTGTTGCCCGCTGTGCTGCAAGGTGAGTTCCGGCTGGTGCTGATCTCGGGCAATGCAGGTGATGGCAAGACGGCCTTCTTACAGCGCCTGGAGAAAGAAGTCGAAGTCCGAGGCGGTTCGGCTAATCGCGGCCTGCCCAACGGCAGCGAGCTGACCTTGGACGGCAAGCGCTACCTGATCAACTACGACGGCAGCCAGGATGAGGGCAACAAGGACAACAACCAAGTTTTGCTTGATTTCTTGACCCCGTTCAAAGGCAGTGACGCCAACGGTTGGAAGCCGCAAGAGACTCGCCTCATTGCGATCAATGAAGGTCGGTTGGTGGACTTCCTGGCGACACATGAACGCGATTTCCCGGCACTGACAGCCCTGGTTCGTCGAGCGTTTTCAACGGGCGAGGTCGAGTCGGGCGTGGCGATGGTGAACCTGAACCTGCGCAGCGTCGTGGCCGATGCCGAAGGCGGTTCGATTCTGGAACGCACGCTGCAAAGCATCGTACAACCCAAGAACTGGTCTGCCTGCGAGCAATGTGATTTGAAGGACAGCTGCTACGCCCTGCACAACGCGCGCAGCTTCCAGGATGAGATCGCCGGCCCGCGCTTGCTGGAGCGCCTCAAGACCTTGTACACCATGGCACACCTGCGGGGACGCTTGCACATCACGATGCGCGACCTCCGCTCGGCCCTGTCGTTCATGCTGATTGGTAACCGCGATTGCGGCGAGATTCATGCGCTGTATGCGGCCGGGAAGCATGATGAAGTGGCGCGCAGCTTCTACTTTAATAGCTGGATGGGCGGCGGGCAGCCAACCGCGGATCGATTGCTCAACTTGTTGAGTAACCTGGATGTGGGCAAGCAGGAAGACCCACGCTTCGACCGAGGACTCGACTTTGTGCAGCCGGATGACCGTGCCCTGTTCCGGTTTGAGCGCCGGGGGCAGTTTGACTTCGAGGTGTTGAAGCGCCTGTTCGGTGATCTGCCGCGCGGGCTGTCTGATTCGTCAGTTCGTCAGCGTGCGCGCAAGCATCGGGAATACGTGGCGATGGCTCGCCGAAAACACTTCTTCGAGCGTCGCGACACGGGCTGGGAAAAGATGCTGCCGTACCGCTCGGCCAAGCGCATGGTTGAGATTGTTCGTGGCGCAACGCCCATTGATGAACTCACGAGCGAAATTCTGCATGCGATCAACCGAGGTGAGGGGCTACGGCAGCCGGAGCGCTTGGGAGCCAGCTTGGCCTTGCAGTTGCGGCAGGTTGAACACGGTACGGTTCGCAGCTATCGACTCTTCCCGGTGGAGGGCTTTGGGTTGCAAGTGCAAGACTTCGCGGCCAAGGCGCGTTTCGTCGAGCACCTACCAACAGGTCTTCTACTGACGTTCCAGGGGCAGGGAGCTGGCGCCATTACCAGCGAGCTGATCATCAACCTGGATGTGTTCGAGATGTTGGTGCGCCTGAATGAGGGCTACCGGCCGAGCGTCGAGGAAATGCAGGGCTTCTATCTCTGTCTCGGCGTCTTCAAGAACAGTCTGAACGCGCAGCCCTATCGAGAAATCCTGCTGACCACGACAGGACACGACTTCTACCGCCTGGCTCGCCATGACGATGGCCGTGTGGAGATGCGTTTGCTGCAGGGCCCGGTGGCGGGTGCGCGAAAAGAAGAAGCCATAGAACAGGGCGCCAGGGGGAACTGATGGCATTGCAGAAGAAGGACAGGGAGTTCCGGCTCCCGAAGATCAGCTATCTCGACTTCAAGACCATCGAGATGGACCGGGTGCTCACGGGTCTGTTTGAGCGTCTGGAGCATGGCGGCTATCCCAGCGTGTTTCGTGACAAGCGCGAGCTGACCGTTGATAAATTCGTGGACGATATCCTCGACGCGAGCGACAAATTTTTGGGTTTCACACAGCACCGAGACATGGTGGAGCGTTGGGTGGAAACCCATCTGATGGACATCGTGAACCGGGGGAAGAAGAACGCTGCCGTGGCGGGTCCTCGGCCTCTGCATGGCTATACCTATCGCTTCCGCAATCCGAAGCACTCGCGTGACTATGGTGCGGCTCAGCACCTCTATCAGATGCTGCACCACGCGCGCCACCTTGCCGGCCACAATGCCATCGAGCACCTGAAGAGCTTCTTCTTCGACGGGTTCGACAAGCTCACGCGCGAGTTGAACGACAAGGCCCTGACGGACATCGAGACAGCAACGCTGCTGCACTTCCTATCTCAACGGAAGGATACGGCTGACACGCGCGCAGGCGGTGATCGGTTCGCGCCAGCGTGCATCGGATCGGCTGACTTGATGGCCGAGGACATCCAGCGACTGCTGTTCTACAAACCTTTTATGCCGCGCTCGGTAATGGTGGAGTACCTGAAGGTGCTGCTCTCGTTCCACTTGGCGCTGTATCACCTGAGGTTGTTGAAGCTTCTGTCCGCCTGGCAGAAGCTGGAGGGAGCGAATTCTCTGTGCGCCGAATCGGCGTGCCCGATGAAACCGCGAGAGCAACGCGAACCCCAAGGAGATTGCCCTTACAAGCTCGGATTGTTTGTTGACCTATCGGGTAGCGCGGAGTCCGCTACGGCTGCCCTGGCTGAGCGCAGCGCAGATGGGTACTACCGGCGCATTCCAGGTTTCGTCCGTGCCTACTTCGTTGCCAAGAAGCTGGATGAGTTCTCGGAGCATCTCGTTCGGCGCGGCAAGCTGATTCGCCCCTTGAACTCGGTGTTTTCGGTGGGTGAGATTTTCGGACTGCAGGGCGAGCCCTTTGCGGAAGAGCGGGACAAGTTCTTCGGCGAGCGCTTGGCTGGGCTCCTGGAATCCCTGTCTGACGGAGACGCGGGATTGGACGCTGAGGTTGAGGCCATCACCAAGATGGGGCTCTCGGACTTCGAGACCTACATCGAGATCCTGGTGGCACTGCGAGGGGCCTTCCACCGGAAGTACATCATTGAGTCGCTGGATGCGACGATGTTGAAGAACAAGTCGGGCGCGCTGCTGGCGCAAACCCGCGCACGCAACGCACCTCGGCGGTTTGTGCTGGAGAGCCGCTTGCTGGAGGTGCTTCTGCAGATTGCTGTTTTGCGGCCAGGAGGGGATCAGGGCTACTTCACAGGGGAAATGCGGATCGATGATCTGCTGTCCTTCCTGCGTGAGCGCTATGGGCTCTACATCGACCAATTGCCCCCAGGTGAGGGCTTCAGCGCACCGACTATCGATGAGCGCAAGGCCTTGCGGAGCAATGTGCAGGCTTTCACCGGACGCCTTCGTGAGATTGGCTTCTACCGAGACCTTTCTGATGCCTATGTGACCCAGACAGTTGTGCCGCGCTACACGATTGCAGAACGAGCCGAAGGAGCGCGCACATGAGCCAAGGGCTGCGTGAACTCACCAACCAGGAACTGAACGCTGCGCTGGAGTCGGTCTTGCTGCCAAGGTTGTCCCAGCTGCTCGCTGCCCGAGACCTTGGGCATTGCATGCGAGTCACGGACTTGGACCGAGAGCTGATGATTCGACTGGCTGGTGGCCTGCGGGCTGCTGTGCCATCTGCCAATGTGGTGGTTTTGGCGGACGAAAGCCTGCGCGCCATGGCGCCGGACTTGGCCGTTAGCAGTACCAAGCTGGTTGAGCTGCGAAATCCCCTGCCTAACGATGAGCTTCGGCCTCCGCTGCTGGTGTTTGTGCCGAACGATCTGCGTGCTTCGGCGGAGGATTCCTTTGGTGTCGCGACGTTTGAAGAGGTTGCGATTGACGGCGCCTATGCTGAGCTGAACGTGCAGCTGATCGCACAGGTTCCCGCTAATTTGCGCGTTGCCGTAGAAGCTAGCTTGAGCGAGTTGCGCCGGCAGGATACCCGCTGGCGGTACGCGGACGATGCTGCCGTGGCGCGGTATTTGCTCACCTGCCAAGTCAACGAATTTGATCCCGATGCCATGGGGGCCGCGCTGTTTGAGCTGGCTCTGGTGCCTGACTTTGAGCTGTTCCAGCAGCCTGAGCGCGCACCTGCTCGGGTGGCGCGCAACCGGGAGTGTGTCGAGCGTATCACTTGGTCTACGAAGACCGAGCGTGTTCGCGCTCTGGAGTTGGGCTTGCTCGATCCTGTGTTCTGCAAGCAGCTGGGCGAGTTCTTTTCGCGAGTCGGCGTTGCCAATCCCAGGGATTGGACTCAAGCAATCGTTCGAGACCGTGTGAACTGGCTCCTCGCTTTCAACAAGTGGCTATTTGAGGATGGGGGCGTCAACCCTGATGCCATTTACATCGGTGATGTTGTCCTTCCTGATCTTCCGGTGGTGAAGGATGACAACGATGACCCACGCTTAGAAGAGCTGATCGGGCACAAGGTGTTGCCCATCTCGAAAACTGGGCTCAAGAAGTTCAGCGTCTCTTTCCGTGTTGACCCCGTACCTTCAAAGGTGGAGGGATTGTCCCGGTTTGTGGCGGAGGTCGTCTCGCGCGACAACGGGCCAACCGGCTTGCGTCGGCGCAAAGCGACGTGGGCCAAGGGTACGGATTCAGGTGTGATCGCCTTCTCCTCGATTGGCAAGATTGACTGGGAGGAAGGCTGGCACTACGTGCGCGTGTATGCGGAAGCCGAGGACGGTGATCGCATTCCGCTCGCCGACGGCGAAGGCAATCCTGTGCGCTTTAACAGTGACGCATCGGAGACGCACGCCAATGCCAATGAGAGCGATCTCTTCTATGTCGTCACCGATGATGAGGTGGAGGTTGAGCCTCCGCAGCGCGCGGTGCCGCGAGAGCCGAGTTTGATGCATGCACTGCTACGCGCACGTTTTTCGGCGGTGGTTCAGGATCGAGATCCCAGTGCCGTCTCGATCACGGGTTGTGCTTGGGTTGAGCGAAGCAGCAAAGCTGCGGCCAGCGGTGAGACTCTGGAGATTCGGCTGGGCAAGGAAGGGAAAGCGAACGTCTTGGTGTCTGGTGCACTGGCCAGCCTGGAACGCGCATTTCTTGACGATCCGGAAAGCACTAATCGATTGAGGCTGTCGATTAGCGCGTCCGGTGTTGCCACGCGCTCAACGGCATCCTTCAAATGGCCAGTCTCGGACGAGGTGACGAGATTCAGAGAAGCTCGGGCGACGCTCTTTGGTGCAGTCCTACAGGGCGAGCAGCGTCTGATCATGCAGGCTAGCGACCTTCTGGGCCTGCAAGAGCCCGCTCAGAACTATGCGGCTGCCTATCTGGCCTGGATTGACGCCGTTCTGACCCGATCCAGCTCAACCGATGCAGCCGTCGCACGTCAAGCATTGGATGAGTTGCGTTGCGCACTCACCATTGATTCGGTGGCTCTTGCGCTGGAGGACTATCAAGGTAGGCGGCGTGACGCTGTTCTGTTGGGCCCGACGCATCCTTTGCGCGCCAACTGGCATGTCGCCTGGAGCCAGCTTGGCCAGACCTGGATGGAACGTAGCCAGTCGAGTGGCCGTGAATTTGTGGTTCCGACCCGCGATGCAGTAATCAAGCAGCTTGCGCCTGCAGCGTTTCCGCCGGTACTCCCTTTTGGAGAAGAGCTTGGCCGCACGGCGCTGGCCGTGGATAACATCAACCCGTTCTGGTCACTGTATGCGGCGACCGACGAGAAGGACCCTCGTGGTTTGGTTGGGGAGGTGTGTGCCGCGCTCGGCCTGGCGGAGCCTGCCATCGGTGGTGCGACCATCGACAGCGCCTATTTGGCGGCGCGGGTACAGCGCTATCTGATTCAACACCCGTATGTTGAGACCCTGACGATCAATGCCTTCAACGCCGGGCGAGCCGCGGCCTTGTCGGAAGTGCTGCTGGCACTGCAGCGCCACCCTGAGTTTGCCGATCTTCGGTACGACATCAGGCTGTTCGTGCTCGATCCGGCAGCACCGTCGACTGGGGAAGCTTTGCTGGAACTGTTGGCTCCCGATTCTGGAACGAGCGCGAAGGAGGCGGACGCTTTCTCAACTCCGACTGACAGCCATCTGCACCCGAAGCTGCGATTGGCGATCGGAGCGATCAAGGAGTTCCGCGACGCCCCGGATTTGCATGCCGCGCATCTATCGTTCTTGTTTGACTTGTTCCCCGCCGAGGAAATTCGAGCCGTAGATGTTCGTGACTCGGATGATTCATCCTTCGTCCATGGTCTGGTTCAGCCCTTTGAGGTGGATTATTTGGAGGACGAGCAGTCCATTACCTGGCTTCGTCGTCCGTTGCACGGTGTTGCACAGCCAATTGAGGGAGCGGAGGCCCTGTCCGATCTGATGGGGGGCATCTCACGAGCGGTATCGGTGGCCGTGGCGACTGTCGCACGTAGCCAGTACCTGCCACATGCGCGGCCTGTGGTGGCGTTGAGCTTGTCGGCGGATGAGCGCGCCATGCTCCATCAGGTGCACGAGGTCAGTGATTGGGTGCTTACGATTGATCGGAACCTTGGCATCGAGTTCTTTGATCATCGGCGGCACGCCACACGCCCAGACTATCTGATCGATCATTCTCCTGACATGGCGAATGCGATGAGCCATCGGTTGGCCATCACTTCACGCTCGGTCGCCGAGTTGGAGTCGTTGTTGGTGCCTATCCTGGGCGAGTATGGCCTGCCAAATACAGGTCGCCATGCCTTGGTGATGCTTGATCAGTTGCGCTCGCTGTCTGGCCGCCTAGCCTTGAAGTTGTTGTCCTCGTCGTCGCAAAGAGCTGAGGCGATGGGGCTCGCACTTTCCCGCTTGTTTCTCGAACATCAAGGCGTTTTTCAGAACCAGGTCGTGGTGCCGTTGGATGCGCATTTGGAGTTGTACAAGGCTCTTCGGCAGAATGCCGAGGAGATGGGGGATGAGGTCAGCTTCCGGCGAACTGATCTTGCCCTGTTCGATCTTGACCCATCCAGTCGCGAGGTGACTTGCAGGTTGGTCGAGGTCAAGTGCTACAGTCAGGTTGGCGATGTGGCGGTCTACACCCAATTGAAGGCGTCCATTGCTGAGCAAATCACGCAAACGGAACAGGTTCTCGCCTACCACTTCGACCCGAAGCGCGATGAGATGGATCGCCCAGATCGCCCGATCAAGAACCGTGATCTCGCGGCGTTGCTGGGTTTCTATTTGGATCGCTCGGAGCGATACGGCGTCGTTTTGCCCGAGGCAGCAGAAGAAGCTCATTACTTCTTGCGGCGTCTGGATGAGCGTCCCTACACGCTGAAGTTCACACGAAGCGCAGTGGTGTTCGACTTCAGCAAGCCAGGCACAGAGCCCGCTGAGCACGAAAACGGCATTGAGTTCTACCGAATTGGCAGTGACCTGATTCGGCAACTGGTGGAGTCTGCAGTTACCGACACCGAGACCATCGCCAGCTTGCAGACCACGCGGTCTGCAGATGCGGTAAGAGAGGTTACTCAGGAGCTGCTGCGTCGAAGGGAGTTGGCACCTGCCGTTCCGACCTTTGAGACAGCAGCCTTCCTCAGTCCGCCGCGTGATCGAACGCTTGCTTGGGATGACAGCCCACGGGTTACGTACCGGCCGCCAGAAGTTGTGGCTGGTGCGCAGGCGCGCGAACCAGATCCCGCCGTGCCGGTAAGCCCACCGGAGATTGCAGCAGCGCAGGTCTCCGCAGAACCGACACCATCCGATGTGGATGAGCAGAAGCAGACTATTGTGCCGATGGACAAGGAGATTGCGCCTGGGGAGATTCCCGTTGTCGCTCCTCCAATTCAAGCAGTCGCAGTCCAAGATTGTCGGGTTACCTACGACATCATGCTCGGTGCGACCGGATTAACGCCTCAGTACGGCCTGTTGGGCGAAGTGTCTGGACGCAAGGTAGCGCTAGACCTCAATCAGACACACACCATCAGCTTGTTCGGTGTTCAGGGGGGCGGAAAGAGCTATACATTGGGCAGCGTTGCAGAGATGGCCTCGTTGGCGATCCCCGGCATCAACTGCCTGCCCGAACCATTGGCCACGGTGATCTTTCACTACAGCCCGACCATGGACTACAAGCCGGAGTTTACCTCAATGGTGGGTGCGAACGGCGTTGAAGATCAAGTACGGGCGCTGAGGGAGGTGTACGGCGCAGAGCCAAAAGCACTTTCCGATGTCTTGCTGCTTGTACCTGCCGACAAGATCGAAGAACGCCAGGCCGAGTATCCAGATATCGAGGTGCTGCCGTTGCAGTTCTCAGCCTCGGAGTTGAAGGCATCGCACTGGAAATTTTTGATGGGGGCCGTGGGCAATCAGGCCACCTACATCCGCCAAATCATGCGCATCATGAAGGCGATGCGCGATGACATCACCCTTGAGGGCTTGCGCGCGGGCATTGATGCTTCGTCCGTTCCCGATCATCTGAAGGAGCTGGCCCGGATGCGCCTGGATCTTGTCGCCGAGTACATCAACGATTCCACCTCGCTTACCAACGTGGTGAAACCTGGACGATTGATCATCGTTGACCTTCGAGACGAATTCATCGAGAAGGATGAAGCGCTCGGTCTGTTCGTTGTGTTATTGCAGTTGTTCGCCGACGCAAAGATCGACGGTCGCAGCTTCAACAAGCTGGTCGTGTTCGATGAGGCTCACAAGTACATCGAGAGTCCCGATCTGGTTGCTGGGTTGATCGAGGTGGTACGAGAGATGCGGCACAAGGGTGTGAGCATCATGGTAGCGAGCCAAGACCCGCCATCTGTACCAGTGAGTCTGATCGAGCTGTCCAGCCAGATCATCTTGCACAAGTTCAACTCGCCTGCGTGGCTGAAGCACATCCAGAAGGCCAACGCTGCGCTAGGCAACCTAACGCCAGAACGCATGGCTCTCCTGAAAGCAGGGGAGGCCTACGTTTGGTCAAGTAAGGCGACTGATGAGTCGTTCTCGACCGGCGCCGTAAAGCTTCGGTGCAGGCCACGCGTTACTCGGCACGGCGGCGAAACCAAGCTTGCTATTAGGGACTAGTCAAAAGGATTGCGTCTCAAAATTCGACTGCAATATCTAGCATCGCGCTCGTTCAAAACGACTGTAATGGGTGCCACGGAGGCCAAAGAGAAGGCTCTGTTCGCATCGGCTGATGATAGGTCAAGGTTACAAAGCCAAAGCCAGGAATAGCGCGTGGTTCGAGGCAACGTCGTCTGACCGGTCGATGGCGCGGAACCAGCCGAGATAGTTTGCCAAATATCGCGTGGCGATGCCCTTGAATCGATGCATCCAGAGCTTGAGTCGGCTATCGAAGGCATTGACGTTCTGGATATGCCAAGCCCCTCTCACCCGACAGCCCGCTGCGACGTTAATGGCGTGGTGCTCAACACCCAGTGAGCGTGCGGCCGCCGCCAGGGCGCTGCTGCCATCAGTGCAAAGAATCGTGTCGGTGGGCAGGAGCGAACGCAGGGCACTGGCCATGTCGATTGCCCGGGTCGAGGGAAGAATGAGATTGGCGGTCTGCCCCGAGCGATCACGGGCAACCAGGACCGGCACAAGATCCGGCGCCAGACCGCGGGTGCTGGCTTTGCCACCCCGGCGACGAGCCGGACGATGCAATTGTTTCTGCCCCTTGCAGGAGTGCAAGAAATAGGTTTCATCGGCCTCGGCAATGCCATGCAAGGCGGCGACGCGTTCCACGCCGGGCTGACAAAGGAAGCGATGGCGCCACCGGTGTGCCGTGCTCAGCGCAATATTGAGTTGTCGGGCCACCTGTCGCAAGGTCTTGCCCTCGGCCATGGCGGCGGACTGATTCAGCCACTTGCCCCGTTGATGCAGTCGGGCCAGCGCCGTCCCGGTCAGGGCATTGAAGGTCTTCCGGCAATCATGGCAGCGGTAGCGCTGCAAACCGTTGGCGTGGCCATTGCGAACCACGTGCGTAGATGCGCAGTGCGGGCAACGCTGTGGCGCTTGTGCCTCAATCGTCTGAACACCCGCGTCGATGGAATCCAAGGCCGCTATCTCGGCCTTGAGCGACGCACGCTCTTCCCGGCTCAAGCGACCGACTAGTTGCACCCATTTCCGCAATTCCCGCGTTCGCATCGCCGTCTCCTGTTCGATCAATACAGGAGTTCAGTATCGGCTCCCATGGGCTCATGACATGAGCCATCATCAGCCGATGCGAACAGAGCCAAAGAGAACCCGTCGTTCTGGGGCATCTGCGGTTGAGCGACCAGCACTGATACGTTGCATTGCCAATCGACTTAGGGCGGCAACTCAAGGTCGGCTATGGCCGAACAGCTACTTGTCTTGTGATCAGCAAGGTCCGTAGTGTTGAACAAGACCGCACAGCATTCCGCGTCAGACAACGAAAACGTCATTGGCGCCACGAACGCGTCGCGCAACTCGATCAAAGTTTGTTTGAGCGCGCGAACCAGATTGGGTCTCCCGAAGCCGACGAAGAAGAGACTGATAATTGCGTAGAGAAGAGGAAGCTCAAATCGCGTACCTTGCTTCCCCAAGCGGACTTTGAGCTGGTTGAGTTTCGACTGGACGGCGTCGAAAGTTGCCTCACGATGAAATTCAACACCGAGATCGTCGAGCTGCGTCAGCTGTCGATACATCGGCAGGAATACGGGCCGGCTCGCATCAACAGTTGATTCCATGCTCTCCTGAATGGCTTGCAGACACGCGATCTTGCCTTGACCGAGCAAACCGACAAATCGTTCCTTGAATTCATAGGCGCCCCAGAAAGGGGTCTCGCTAGCAAGCGTGCTGAAAAGCCGTCGCTCGTGTTCCATCAACTGTTCCGCGGACGTTGAGCACAATCTAATCGCGCGAACAGAAACGAGTCCCTCATTTCGCAGCCTATAGCTGAGTCGCATGACGTAATCTCTTAGCGTCTCCTCGGTCAGTTCGCATATTGTTTGGATCGATATCGTCAGGCGCGTCTCAGGTAGTCGGTGTTTTAGTAATGTCGCGAGCTTGGGGTTAGCAGGCAAGTCGATGCGACTCGGAGATAACCGTGCAATGTGGCAGACCAAGTCTTCAAGGTCTGACGATTCATTCGCGGTCGTGACCATCAACGTCTGTAGGCTGAGTGGGTCAATTCCCAACCAGTAGGCTCTTCGCCCGATCCGTAACGAACGGACCACAACGGTTTGGCATGCGCAGGCACGCAGCTGCGCATCTTTGACTGCCATCTTGAGAGCCGCCATCACAGTCTTTGCACTTAGCTCCTTGGCACCTGCCAGCGCTCGGACGCTGGGGTAGTTGAGGATTTCGCTCGCGAGATGACGTTGCATTCCCAGAGTGAGCTGCCCGTAATTGAGCAGATAGGGCACGTCCGCGACAAAGGTGCTGCCACAGTCGTTGCAGCTTATCCGTGGGCGCCAGGCCGTCAGCAGAACAGGCAAGCCATCGTTCGCTGGGCAGTCATGGAACTTTGCTTGACGCCACCCATACCTGCTTGTGAAGGAGCTGGAACATCTTGGACACGTTGCGTCATTGGCGTGGAATCGAGCAGTGAGTTGCCACCCTGCTCCCGCATTGTCGATCGACTCGACCTGACCGCCAACTTCACGCAGCCGAGCCTCCAAATCCGTTGAGATCATGATTGCCTTAGCGATTTGCAACCAATAAAGCATCAGCGATGAAACTGTTGAATGCAATATCGAGATGGACTTGAATTGCAGTTCATTAGTGCACTGAAACACGTAACAAAAATGGATTGGAACTACTTCGGACGTGGCCTTGGCAGCTTGCGACGAAAATATGGATGGCTGCAGAAGGAAGTGGCATACAAGAGCGGCTTTGCGCCGTCATACATTGCTGCTCTGGAGGGAGGGCGGCGACCACCGCCTCCGCTCGAGACATTCCACAAGATTGTCGAGGCCGTTGGCGCGACAGAACTCGAAGAAGCGCAGCTCCAGCGCGCAGCCAAACTCAGCGAGATTGCTCGGGTGATAGCCAATCATTCGAACGTATTTCCGGGCGCATCGGCGGCACTATCGCTGCTGGAGGTTTCGCCTGAGATGACCACAGATGAGGTCGATGCTTTGCGAACCCTGGTCGATGGGTATCGCTTCCGCGCTCTATTGCCCAGGAGAACCGACATGTAAACGAAGAAACCGCACTGACCATTTCTGGGCGAGTGCGGCTCTCCGAGGACTTCCGATACTGCGTAGGGGTACGCGAAGTATTGAGTTTTCCCAGAGAACCGTCAAGCCCATTTGACGATCCGGTGCATGGCGCGTCTTGCACAACGTTACGTGTGTAAGTTCATTTCTGAACTGAATGACGTATCGCCGCGGCGCTATTGCTCTCGATAAAGGGAAACATTGTCATGGCACTTCGCGTACAGCCGCTGTCCTTCACGCATGCTCAATGCCTGGATGGCTCTTGCCAAATGGCGAGACTCAACAAAAATGAACAGCCTGCTTCAGCCGGACGGCGTGCTTCTGCATCCCATATGGCAACGACCTCGAGGGAGGTCGTATGACGCAAGCTCCCGAGCTAGGCAGCAAGGCTTGGAGGAGGTGGGTTTGGACGACCCCTCCGGTAGACAGAATCAAGGGCAGAACCCATTGGACGCAAGCCCACGAGGCGTGGCTGGAAGCGCTTGACCGTTTCGCGGCGGTACAGGGACGTCCGGAATACGTTGGCCTTCTAGTGCTCGACTATCTCAAGACATTGGGGCTGGTGTCCCGCTACAAAGTACACCCGTTCGCCACCAATGAAAGCGACTTGGGATGGGAAATCAGGCCGGACTCTCTGGCCGAAACGGCATCTGAAGACTATTGCGTGATCGAAATCAAGACCAGTCGGTTTGTGACAGATGCCGTGCGAGCGAAGCTGGAAGCGAATCGCCAAGGGCTAAAACGATTCAGCCTGAAATACTTGTTCTGGACCGACCAGACTCCGTTGCAATACTCGGTCCGCCACAACCTCATCAACATGCGGCGCGCCGCCAGTGAGGATATTTCCTGGAAGTCGTTCGAAGATCTTCAGAATCTGGTCAAGCAGGAGGGAGAAATTACCGTCGATGCGGCAACCAAGCTTGGTTTCGACCTGAATTGCATATTTTCGGCTTGGTGGCGTGGCTTCGTTTTTCTTCCCCTTGCACGCCCTGTGGATGCTCGGACACTGATTCGGGATCATGCCATCGAAGATTTTCGGGCGATGTTCCTGGGGGAGAGGCCGATCCAGGACCAATGGTGGAACACTTTGGCGAGTACCTGAGCGGAGCTGGTGATGGCGAAGACCAACAAACAACCGGCGACATCGGAATTCACCTTTGTTCAAGGTCAGATCTTCAGGCGCGGAACAACGTTGTTCCGGATCGATGCGGATGAAGGGGCGTACTATCGCCTCGAAAATTCCAAGACACTCGAAAAGAAGCTCTATCCAAAGCTGCAGCTAAAACTCGATTACGCCGCCGAGTTGATTGTGCCGGCAAAGGTGGACGAGGACGAGCAGGCTCACCACGATGTTGTTCCAGCAGACGATGACGCACAGCTATTGCACCATTTGCCGCTGGATATGTGTAGCGCTGGCGCGCGATTACACGTTCGGAGTGTGATGGCTTGCATCAATGGATTGAGGAAACTTGGCTACAAGTCGCTTGTACCAACTCCGCTTCTCCAAATCGAGTACGACCGCCTGTGGGAGCGCATCCAAGCAGAACAGCCCGATTTCATACGCTACGAATTGCGCACTATCTACGATTGGTCACTCCAGCTTGACCGCGCGGGGGGAGATCCGCGCGCCATTCTTCCGCAATTCTCCGATCGAGGAGGCCGCGGGAAGGCGCGCTTGGCAAAGGTTACTCAGGCATGCCTGAAACTGGCCCTGAATCAGCTTCGAACCAATGATCGTCTCAAGCTTCGCCCTTGTTTGCTGGAAGAACTGACCTTGAACCTTCTGGTACAGAAAGTTGGAGGCGATCAGGCGCCATTGATCAACGTGTCTCGCAGCACGGCATCCAGGGCTCTTGAGAAGGAATTTACGCCGTTTCAAATCATGGTGCGAAACAAGGGCCGGGCCTACGCCGAGCGCGTGTATCGCCATACCTATCCCCGTGACCGAGCTGAACGGCCACTGGAGGTGGTTGAGTTTGACGACAAGGATTCCAGGGTCTTTCTCGTGGACGAACGTACCGGGCTCCCATTTGGTCGGGGGTTCGTGACGGCCGGGATCGATCAGGCAACGCTGGTGCCGATGGGGTTCTCGGTCAGCGAGCGGCATCGGAGTACCTGGTCGGCACTTTGTGCCTTGACCAACTCAATTCTTCCCAAGGACTCCAATGCGCCGGAGTTTGGTGCTGTGACCTCACCAATCGAGTTCATGGGGAAGCCGGCAATCGCACTCTTTGATAATGCAACCTACAACCATGTGGCTGAAATCGATCTTGCCGCATACGAAATGCAGATTACTCCTGCGTGGGCAAAGCCCTATACCCCGACAGAAAAGAGCTGCATTGAGGGGTTCAACGGCCGCATGGATCGAGACTTCTTCGGGGTCCAGCCAGGTTACGCCGGCGCGAAGGGGGATCGTGACGGCTTCGATGAAGGAACGGCTTCGGCGAATATGTCGACCGACGAATTCGTCCGGCGATTGATGCACTGGGCCTACGATGATTACTGCAACGCGCCTGGCGAAGACGGGTTTACGCCCAGGCAGCGTTGGCATAGCCAGATGCGTCTGGTCGAACCCCGTTTTCCCGTCGACGTCTTTCGGTTGAAGATTGCTCCGACACTGCGACATTCCGTCGCGCTCAGGCCCGAAGGAATTCGCTTTACGGGACTGATCTACCAAAATGACCGCCTGAAGAAGTTGCGGAAAAACTTGGGAGCGACCGCCGAGATCGAGTTTCGCTATGATCCGCGAGATATGTCGAGGGCCTATGTGCTGGATCCCGTTGAGCGTCAGCTGTTTGTTGTTCCATCGGCGCAACCGGAGTACACGCAGGGGCTGACGCTCTACCAGCATCGACTGATCCGCAAGATGGCTCGACAGCGCCGCAAGCTGAATCCATCCATACCAGATCTTCTCCAGACTCGAGAGGAGTTAAGACAACTCGTTGCACAAACCCTCTTATCCCGCAAGAAGAGGGAGCGCGCGTTTTCGAAGTCTGTCGGCGCCCTTCCGGGAGGGGCAGCATCAACCAGCACAACGAGTGGCCCTCCGACTCAGGTCATGACGGACCTCGAAGCACAAGTTGCCGACATCGACGATGTTGAAATGGAAACCAGCGAGGATGGTTGGGATGTCCCCGAACTCATCTAGTCCCCTCAGCCTGAAAGAACGACTCCGGGGCCGATCGAAAGAGAGTTGGCGTGGCGCATCATTGGAGGAGCGCCTCTTCTATCTCGAAAACGACCTCGTCGCGTTACATCCCGCAATCACTCGGCCACTGAACGAAATCAAGCGGCTGTCGCAACGCTGTCAGGTCACCGGCAATGGGCGGGCCATCCGTATTGTCAGCGGATCCGGAGGGGGAAAAACGCACTTCTTGCGGCTGCTCAAAAGACTGTGGCCGGACGAGGAGACGGACGAGGTGACACGTGTCCGGGTGGTGTATTTCGCTGTTCCGGGAAATCCGACGCAGGAGAGGCTCACCAAGGCCATGCTCCAGGCAATGGGCGACCCAGCCTGGAATCTCAAGCGCGATGGTCTTCGGCGCGCATACGAAATCATCAATGAGGTCGGCGTATACGTCATCGCCATCGACAATGTCCAAGACATACCGGAACACCGCGGCATGGTGGGGTTGCGCGTCGCCACGAACTGGATTCGCGACCTGATCGAATACTCCAGATGCCTGGTCATCCTCGTTGGGACGCAGGCATCAGAGGAGGTCGTCATCTCGAATCCGCAAACCCGCCGTCGGGATCCGACCAAGTTCGAAATTCCCTACTTTCGGATCGACCATCCCGACAAGGCCGCGCGCCTCAAGCGATTCCTTCGCGAAATCGATGACCTGCTGCCTCTCGCCGAGTTCAGCGACCTGCAAGGGTTTGCTGCGAAGATTTATTGGGCGACATACGGTATTCCGGACTACATATTCAAAGTTCTCGGCGAGGCTCTGGAGATCGCCATCAAAGCCGGCAGGGAGCGACTGATTGAAGAAGATCTGCGTAGTGGTTTCGACTTGATCTTTCAAGATGCAGGCAGGGATCTGAATCCATTTCGGGACGATGGTCCAAGACGGGAATTGACCCAACCGGGTGAGCCTTTCGCCGAGTGGGAGTTCAACGCAACGATATCGCGCGAGAAGCCGACCAAGAAGAGAGTATCTACCTCATGAGCAAGCCACCCAGTGGCCGGCCATTTCAAGTTGTTGAGTGCCACGGCAGGCCACTCCTGCTTCTGCGCCCGATGCCTGATCCGGATGAAGGGTTCGCAGCCTATCTGACCCGTTTGTGTTCCGCGAACAGGCTCCACGGTTCAGGTTCTCTGGCTCGGTGCCTCGGCTTAACCTACGGGCAATTGCTGCAGCTTGGGCCGGAGTCTTTCCGGGAAGTTCTGTGCGGTCGCGCCACGGTTGTGCCTTCGCCACCGGGTCAAGGTACCGCTACGTCGGGCCGGGTGTCGTTCCTGAGCGGAGTTCGCACCTATACGCGATTGTGTCCGTGCTGCTTGAGAGAGGGCGCGCGACACGACAGGCGCTGGGGTTGGCCGCTGACGCTCGCCTGTCAGCGCCACGGCTGTTTGTTGATCGACAAATGCCCGAGATGCCTGAAACGGGTCTCTCATCTTCGTCGTAACCAATGCGCGTGTGACTGCGGCTTTGATTTTCGCCTCTTCAAGACGGTGCCAGCTCCATCATGGCTACCTGTGTTCTACAGGGTCTTTTCGCCATGGCGCCAGGCCGGTCTCGATGAGGAGCAGATCATTGCGGGTGAAGCACGATCGTTGCTGATTCTGCGAGCGCTACTGCTTCCCGAGAATAAGCAACTCGATTCAAGATCAAGACGAGTGGCCGGGGCGAGCAAGGCGCTCTTCGAGGGAAATCAGCTTGACCCTCTTGATCGTCTTATGTGCGATTGGCCAAAGCATTTCCACGAACATCTCATCGTGCTGACCATGGTTGGCGAATCGTCACTCCATGTGCTGCTGAAGAATATGCGAAAACTGCGCTCGCCCGAGTTGAACCAAGCGAGCATGCTGGTTCGCACCGCCGTAGCCGAGGTTCGGCGCGAGGAACGGCGGCAACGTCAACTGGCTGATGACAGCATTCGTTCTCTGACGGAGCTGGCAAAACTGACGAGATTGAGCCCGGATACGCTAATCAAACTCATCGCAGTGGGTCAGATCCGTGCCGTCGTACGCGACACTGGACGCCAAAAGACCTATGTCATTCCATCCGAGGAGGCGATCCGTCTCAGGCAACTCTATTCGTCATCCCTCAGCTTGGCACAAGCAGCCCAACATCTCGTGTGCAGTGAGATACACGTGAATCTGCTCGCGCGAGCTGGAGCCATCTCTGCCATCAAGATTGCTGGACAGGCGAGAACGTGGAGATTCAAGAAAGAGGCGTTGGATCAATTTCTCTCGCGCTTGTGGAACATGGGTAGCGATGAGATCCCGGGTACTGATTCCAGATCGGCGATTCCTCTGAATCAACTCTCTGTGAAGAATAGGTCAGGGTATCCCAGACCCAATTGGGTGCGCTTCGCAGAGCGCATCATGGCCGGCGACATTCCGCTGTTCAGGCTTCCTGGCGGAAAGGGACTGGGCTCGATCGCTATGCGAGCTGAAGATCTGCCAGGGGCGAAAAGGGCGTAGCCATGGCGCTGTTGCTCCATCCTCAAATCAGCCTAGGGGAAGGACCTTCGGGATACCTCCGGCGGCTGTCTGCTGCAAATCACCTGGCGATCTCCGACCTCGAACGGCTGGGTGTTGAATTCGACATAGATGTGCTGCGCGAGCACAAGTGTGCTCCGCGTCGGGAACAAGATCCTGAGCTTGATCGTTATCTCAGGACGGTGACCGATTGCCTTGGCGAGAGTCCTGCGTCATGGATACGTCGTTTCAGTCGCTTCTGCCCACTTTGCCTGGGTCAGCAGGCACGCTGGCGGGTCGGGTGGGAATTGCTGTTTGCGGATGCATGCCCGGACCATTGCGTGTGGCTGATTGACGTTTGCGCCTGTGGCCGTGTGCTTACCTGGGATCGCAGCGATCCCTTCAGGTGTGATTGTGGCCGAGCGTTTCGCAGCCAAACACCTGCCGCCTGCCCCGATGCCGTCGCTGGGCTGTCTGCGCTTCTTCTGGACAAGGCTCTGGAGAACCCGGAAGCCTCAAGCGTCGCACCAACAGGACGGTTGAATATCAGCCAGTTGCAGCGGCTTGTCCGTTATCTTGGAACATACGGTGATCCGGAGCCCGGACCAAAGCCACAGAAGATTTCTCATCAGGATCGTTTGGCCGTTTCGTGGCGGATCACCTCTCTGGCCGCCGAAATCCTGGCAAGCTGGCCAGATTGCCTCTACAGGATATTGGACCGGCTGCAACACGAGCGCGCGGCCGACGGCGGTGGCCGGCTGACCGGTCGATTTGGCTATCTCTACACAGCGCTGTACAAGGCGTTTCCAGAGGACGCATTTGCTGACTTGAGAAACGTCTTCGAAAACTACGTGGCGGATCACTGGCGAGGAGCGTTGGGCAAGCGGAATCGACGTCTGCCTGCTGGAGTATTGCAGCGTGCCGCCTGGATACCAGCGAATCACGCAATCGCAAGACTTGGCATTTCGACCGCGCGACTCTCAGTTCTCATCGCCGAGGGACGGATTGCCGGGGAGATGCGTACAGGGCCGTCGGGCAGGAGGTTTTCCGTGGTTCGGCGCGAGGATGTGGATAGAGAGTCGAAGGTGCTGGATGGGGAAGTCGATCTCATTACCGCAGCTGAGATGCTCGGTCTGACCAAGAGACGGTTTCAGGCCCTTCTGCCGCTGTTGTTCCCCGAAGCGTACAAGACAACCAACGATGCTTCCCCGTGGGCAATTCCTCGGGAACGGCTGGATAGGCTCGTGACAATCACTCAGGGCGTCAAGTGCGAGCCCGCGTTGGCAGCGGAATCAACGTGCCTCGGTTACGTCTTGAAGTATTGGGCGTGGACGGATTCTGCACTGGCCGACCTTTTGAATGCCTTGCTTGCCGGAGAGCTCTTGCCCGTTGGCAACTTGAAAGGCATGCAAGGGGTCTCCGGCCTGATTTTCAGGAAATCGGACTTGCGGAATTGGCATCAAGAAACACAGCAGCAGACCGCCGATATCATAAGCTTGCCAAATGTGGCTGCCAGCATGCAGGTCAAGGAAGAAGTGATTTATGCCTTGGCCAGGTCCGGTCTGCTCCCGGTCGTAGTCCTGGCTACGGGCACCAAACGCGCGAGCCAGGGAGTTTCACGCGTTGCCCTGCAGGCTTTTGGCCAGCGTTACATCTTTGCGCGCGATCTGGCGAGGTCCTTCGGCCGATCTCCGCGTGCGCTGATTGAGGAACTGGCCATTCTGGGTTTGAATCCGATATGCGGACCAAAGACTGACGGTTGCCGACAGGTGCTTTACGAGACTGGTACTGCATTGGATGACGCAATTAGAACGCTTCACCTGGCTGGCTGGGATCGAAAGTAGAAACCATTCCATGGCGATACGTCATGAAAGCCTTGAGGGTCGGTGTCAGATCAGACTCAACGAGACTGTCTCGATGGGCGTGCAGACAGACACCTTCTTCATCTGCGTTACCATACGTGACATGTGCGGCAGATACGCTCTCTATGGACCCTCTTCTCGGTATCGCGAACATTTCGCGACGGAGGATGGGTTCGATTTCGCCCCGCGTTTCAATATCGCCCCCTCGCTTCTGCTGCCCGTCGTTCATCAGGATCTCGATGGCCGGAGACGCTTTCTGACCGCCCGCTGGGGTCTGATTCCTTCCTGGGTGAGGGATCCTTCGGACATCCAGCATCCCATCAACGCCAAGAGCGAAACCGCTGCACTGAGGCCGATGTTTCGTCATGCCTATCGCACGAGTCGGATCCTCGTTCCGGCGGATGCCTTCTATGAGTGGAAGCAGGAAGGCGGTACCAAGCAACCCTACCTGATTCACATGCGCGACGGCGTACCGTTCGGCATGGCCGGCCTGCTCGAGCATTGGCAGGGACCGGGCGGCGAAGTCCGGACCTTTACGATTCTGACGGTCGACGCCAATCCGGTTATGGCGGAGATCCATCAACGCATGCCGGCGATCATTCGCCCTGATGACTATCGGCGCTGGCTTGATCCATCTCTGTCTGACGTGACCGAAATCCAGTCGATGGTCGGTCCCTATCCGGAGCGATTGATGGAGGCGTACCCCGTGAGCAGGAAAGTTGGCAATCCGGCGAACGACACGCCCGACCTGGTCGAGCGTATTGATTGAATCGGAACGCCGCCATCCAACTCGACCAAAACCGCATCGAACGACTACACAGTAGCCATGAGCTGGACGACCATTGGATCATTCTGCGGATGCGTACTCATTGCCGCCTATCTGACCTTCTTCCAGGGCTGGTCAGGAGAAGTGGCCATTCTCGTGGTCCCTCTTGCCGTTCTCGCCCTGTTGAGCCTGCTGCTGGGGGTTGCATACTCCATGTGCGATCATGACGAGCGGGCAACGTTCATCGCCGAGTTCAGACGAGCCATGCGACGAGATCTTGAGGCCCTCTTGAAGATTCTGACCTTCAGAGGCTGAGGCGGCCATCGTGCAAGCTCCTGGTTCCATTCGAACAGACTCCCTCAGGCCCATCTGTCGCCGACGCCCGACTGCGTTGCTCTGCAAGGGGCGTTACGGGAATGACTGACCATGCATCGACCGACGACGTGCTGAAACCTCTGTCCGATAGTCTTCGGATCGCCATTGAGCGTGCCCGGATTGGGCGATCCTTTCGAAGTCTTGTCGTTCTGAGCAGCGTCGATGACGACACGACGCGGCTGATGACAGGACTACGTCGGAAAGTCGGTGACACCGGCATTCAGCTTCTTGACCTGAGCGACCCGCCACATCGAGCACCCACCGTCGCGCTGGCCAGTCGGTTGCACGAGCTTCTCGCCGTATTGGCCGAGACGACGCCGAGTGATGCGCCTGGAGGAAGGCCGCTCGTGACGGATAGCTGCATCGACACACCACCCCGACAAAGCGAGTTGGCAACAGACCTCCCGGATCAATTGGAGCGTGTCGGATTGGCGGCGCGGCAGGCTGGGACACCCATCGTAATCTTCCTGAACGATCTGGATGCCCTCGACGATGGACCGCTGCACTCATGGCTGATGGCGATGCATCACATCGCTCGACGCGCTTTACCTATCGTCATGGTCGCTGTCGGATCGCAGCGACTTCCCCGACGTCTCGGAAACATGACTCCCAATTCGGAACGTCTGTTTCAGTTCGTTGATCTGAGAAAGCTGGATACAGCCCTATGAATCGCCTTCCCGACATATTCCAGGCCCTCAGCTTCGCTGCCGAACGGCATGCACACCAACGTCGCAAGGGGCCCGACGGCGAGCCCTACATCAACCACCTCATCGAGGTTGGCCAACTGCTGGCCGAGATGGGTGCTGTCGACGATCGAGACATCCTGATCGCCGGAATCCTGCACGACATCCTCGAAGACACGCCGACCACCGGCGAGGAAGTGGCAGCCCGCTACGGCTCGCGCGTCGGCCAGTTGGTGGCGGCTGTGTCCGACGACAAGACGCTCTCAAAGGCGGAACGCAAGGCGAAGATTCTCGAACACCTGGCCGACGCGGAAGATGCCGTCAAGCTGATCAAGCTGGCGGATCTATGCAGCAACATCCGCTCGATTCCTGCCGACTGGCCGGCCGATCGGCCCTCGGAATACTTCGCCTGGGCACGTCAAGCAGCTGCATTGTGCGCCGGCGTGTCGCCGCCGCTCGATACCCTGTTCAACGATCGCTGGAAATCCGCAGCCCAGACGGTGGGAATCAAGGCGTGATGCCCCAGTCAGCTCTTAGTTCTTCGGCAACGAATGCGCGAAAGCAAATCTGCGCCGAGCCGCCGATGCCTCGTCTTCCCTGCGACGCTAGTGGATCTGGCACCGGAGAAAGTCGAGCGTCAGAAATCGAACTCCTCGCGCCTGGCCAGGCTGGGCCGTGCGCGCATGCGCACCTCCGCCGGCAGCCGAGGGGTGAGAAGATCTGGCGCAAGCACCAGATCGTCCAGAAGGTTCAGGCACTCCATCGCAGAGAGCCAGGCGCCCATGCTGACGGCAACGCTGCCACGCTCGATCTTCATCCACGTGTAGGCGCTCATCTTTGCCCGCTCCGCCGCGGCCGCTTGCGTCATGTTGCGGGCAAGCCGGGCCAGGCGGATCACGGACGCCAAGCGACCTGCCGTTGCTTTGACCTGGTCGGATGCAAACTTCTCTTCTTCGCGGCGCATATGGCTTACTCTTGAGCGTATCGGAATAATCACAATAATAAGCGAGTCGCTCACCACTTTAAACCAGGTAGAACTGTCTTTATTGCTCCCGCCAGCTTGGCGCAATTCATTCAACAGCGGATTCCACGAACCGACCACGCAGCCAGACATGACAGATCCCATCATCGCTCTCGACGCCGACGGCGTCCTGCTCGACTACCACGCCTCCTATCGACAGGCCTGGCAACAGGCCTTCGGCCATCTTCCCGAACTCCGTGATCCGCAGGCGTATTGGCCGATGGATCGCTGGCATGTGCAACGCCTGGAGGGAGAAAGACTCGAAACATTTCGAGCCTGCTTCGATGAAGACTTCTGGTCTTCGATTTTCCCGCTTCCCGGCGCTCTGGATGCTTGCAGATTGCTGAGCGAAGCGGGCTACCGACTGGTCTGCGTGTCGGCCTTGAAACCGCGGTTCCAGGCAGCGCGACTGCGCAACCTGCGCGACCACGGCTTTCCGATCGAGGTCGTCATTGCCACATCCGCCGACACGACTACGGGTCTCAGTCCGAAGTCGTCCGTTTTGAAGGAACTGCGCCCCGTCGCCTTCGTGGATGACTTCCTGCCGTATTTCCGGGGGATTCCGCCAGAGATCCATGCGGCGCTGGTCACGCGCGAGCCGAATGGCAGTCCCAACACAGGTGAAGACCTGGCGCTCCTCCACTCCCAGCACACGACTCTTGCAGACTTCGCCGCCTGGTGGCTGCAGAGTCAGCCATTGCCCAGATAGATCGAGAGAGGATTGCTACCCTGCGTTCAGGGCACGATCCGACAGCGAGAGTGTGCGCTGAAACTGCTTCTTGAGCCGGTAGAGCTGGGCCGGCCGATGGGCCTTGCCGGTCTCCATGGCGCCTTCGACGGGTTCGAGCATGTCCAGCTCGTCGATCTTGCGCCGGAAGCTCACCTTGTTCACCGGCTCGCCGAGGATGGCTTCGTAGATCGCCTGAAGCTGCGGCAGCGTGAACGTCTCGCCGCACAGGTAGACCGGCAGCGAAGAGTAGCTGCTCTTGTTGCGGACCCGCTCCACTGCGGTTTCGATGATCTGCTGATGATCGAAGGGCAGGCCCTTGACGCGGTTCACGGCCACCAGCGTGACCTCGGGGTGCCCGCCCTGCTCGATCACGTCGATCGGCACGAGCGCATAGTAAGCCACCGAAATCGACCAGCCGCGCGGATCGCGCCCACGTCCGGTGAAGGTCGCGAGCTGTTCCAGATAAGGGCTAGCAATGCCCGTCTTCTCTTGCAGCATGCGCGCCGCCGCATCCTGAGCATCGGCGTCCTCTTCCGCATGAACATAGCCACCGGGCAGCGCGAGCGCTCCCGCGTACGGCGCCTGCCTGCGCTTCAGCAGCGCGACATGCAACACGCCCTCCTGCAAGGTCAGCAGGACAACATCGACGGTACAGATGATGGCGGGCGCCGTGGTCGAACTCATTGCGTTAGTGTAGCACAGGAACTAACTGTGGCAGACCATCGGACTCTATCAGCAAAGAAGCGTGAAAAATATTTCGCTTTGTTAGTTGCACGACTGTACGAAGTGGATTATATTGAACTCAAGCGCTGCCCTCGCAGCGTTCTCGAACGGGAGGCCGATCATGGCAAGCAAGCGTATCCACCTCGTCATCATCGATCCGCAGAACGATTTCTGCGATCTGCCGGAGAACTATCTGCCTGCCGCTGGCGGAACCGTAGGCAAGCGCCTGGCGCCGGCTCTGCCCGTCACCGGAGCCCATGCCGACATGCAGCGGGTCGCGGCGCTGATCGATCAGGCTGGCGCCGGCTTGACGGAAATCTCGGTGACGCTGGATTCACACCAGCGCGTCGACATCGCCCATCCTACCTTCTGGCGTCAGGGCGATGGTTCGGCCGTCGCGCCTTTCACCCAAGTCCTGGCGGCGGACGTACGTGTAGGCCGCTACCTGCCGCGCAGGGGGGAGAGTCTGGGGCAGGTGTTGGCTTACCTGGATGCCCTCGAAGCCGATGGACGCTACGCCCACATGATCTGGCCGGTGCACTGCGAAATCGGCTCCTGGGGCCACAACGTGCATGAGGACGTGCGGCGCGCCTACAACCGTTGGGAAGAAGCCTCGGTGGGTATCGTCGCCAAGGTCGTCAAGGGCACCAACCCCTGGACCGAGCACTACAGCGCCATCAAGGCCGAAGTGCCGGATACCGACGACGCCAGCACCCAGATCAACCGCGAATTCCTCGAGCGCCTGCAGCAGGCCGACCGCGTGCTGATTGCCGGCGAAGCGGGGAGCCACTGCGTCAAGGCGACGACCGAGCACATCGTCGAGACCTTCGCTCCCGGCGCGCTCGGCAGGCTGGTGCTGCTGACCGATTGCATGAGCGCAGTGACCGGATTCGAGGCCCAGTACGCCGCCTTCATAGAGGACATGCGCGGCCGCGGCGTGCAGGTCGCGACGTCTGCCGATGTCCTGCCTGAATTGATGGCCAACGCCAACGCTCGATAACGCCGCCTGAAAGGTTGAGAAATGAGCACCAACCGCAATGCACCCGTCGTCCGCAGCCTGCTGGAGAACGACCTCTACAAATTCACGATGTGGCAGGCGCTGCTGCACAGCCACCCGGGCGCGCATACCGAGTACGCCTTCGTCTGTCGCAACACGCCGGCCTACCCGCTGGCGGAGTTGCGCGCCGATGTCGAGGCCGAGCTCGATCGCCTGTGCACGCTGAGCTTCGCCGGGGACGAACTCGCCTATCTGCGCGGCCTGCGCTTCATCAAGAGCGACTTCGTCGACTTTCTTTCGGTGTTCCGCTTCCAGCGGCGTTTCGTCGAAGTGCGTGCCGATGGCGATCAACTGCGCATCGTGGCGAAAGGCCCGTTGGTGCACGTCATGGCCTTCGAGATCTTCGTCCTCTACATCGTCAACGAGCTCTATTTCCGTCGGCTGCCTACCGACGAGTCGGTGCTTGCAGTTGCCCGGACGCGGCTGCAGGAGAAGATCGAACTCCTCAAACGCAATCGCGATGCCCTGGCCGCGGAGAAGGATCCGTTCGTGTTCTTCGACTTCGGTCTGCGCCGCCGCTATTCGGGGGCGTGGCACGAGACCGTCGTGCGGACGTTGGCCGCGGAAGTGCCGGAACACTTCCGCGGCACCTCCAACGTCCTCTTCGCCAAGCGCTTCGGCCTCACGCCGATCGGCACCATGGCGCACGAGTATCTGCAGGCCTACCAGGCCTTCGGCTTCCGCCTGCGCGACTTCCAGAAAGCCGCCCTGGAAGGCTGGGTGCAGGAATACCGCGGCGATCTGGGCATTGCGCTGACCGACGTGGTCGGGATGGACGCCTTCCTGGCCGACTTCGATCTCTACTTCGCCAAGCTCTTCGATGGCCTGCGCCATGACTCGGGTGATCCGGTCGAGTGGGCCGAGAAGGCCATCGCCCACTACCGCAAGCTCAACATCGACCCGATGACCAAGCGTCTGGTGTTCTCCGACGGACTCAACATTCCGCGCGCCATCGAGCTCTACCAGCGCTTCCACGGACGCATCCCGACGGCCTACGGAATCGGCACGGACCTTTCCAACGACACGCCGCACAAGGCGCTGA
>CAZCPD010000002.1:0-3946 GCA_964500425.1 uncultured Rhodocyclaceae bacterium | reverse complement strand
ACGGCCTACGGAATCGGCACGGACCTTTCCAACGACACGCCGCACAAGGCGCTGAACATCGTCATGAAAATCATGTCCTGCAACGGCCAGCCGGTCGCCAAGCTCTCGGATACGCCGGGCAAGACGCTTTGCGACGACCAGACCTTCCTGGCCTATCTGCGCCAGGTCTTCAATCAACCCGCGGGAGACAGCGCATGAGTTCCTTACGCATCACGCTGGCGCAGCTGAATCCGACCATCGGCGACATCGACGGCAACATCGCGCTGATGCGCAATGCGGCGACGCGTGCCCAGGTGGAGCAGGCCCAGATGGTCGTCTTTCCGGAGCTGTCGCTGACCGGCTACTCGCCCGGCGACCTGCTCGACGAAGCCGACTTCATCGAGCACGCCCAGCAGGGCGTGGACCGCCTGCTGGCGGCAACGCGCGAAACTCACGGTCTGTGCTGGGTCGTCGGGGCGCCGACCCGCCGCAGCGGGCCGGGCAAGCCGCTGTCCAACAGCCTGCTGGTGCTGCGCGACGGCGCAGTCGTTCTGCAATACGCAAAGCAGTTGCTGCCGACCTACAACGTCTTCGACGAGCGGCGCTACTTCGAGCCGGGGCCGGATGTCGCACGCGTATTGAAGGTCGGCGACACGCGCGTCGGCTTCCTGATCTGCGAGGACGGCTGGAATGATGCGGGCGACGACTATGCTGTGAACCCCTTCTTGCGCCTGGCCGATGCCGCGCCCGACCTGATCGTGTCGATCAACGCCTCGCCCTCCAACATCGGCAAGCGCGAACAACGTCATGCTCTCTTCGCCGCAGCCAGTCGCCGCCACAATCTGCCGCTGGTGTATGTCAATCAGGTCGGTGGTCACGATCAACTCGTCTTCGACGGCGCGTCGTTCGCGGTCGCGCCCGACCAGGGGGTGGTCTTCGAGGCGGCGCGCTTCGAGGCATCGGTCACCACACTGCAGCTGGCCGACGGCAGATTTCTGTCCGGCGCCGGCAACGAGCTGCCTGCCGTTCCCGCGACCGGCCTGTCGGTCATGGAGTTCTATCGCCGCCAGATCGTCCTCGGCCTGCGCGACTACGCCCGGCGCTGCGGCTTCAGCAAGGCGGTGATCGGTTCGTCCGGCGGCATCGACAGCGCCCTGACTACGGCGCTCGCCGTCGAGGCACTTGGCGCCGAGAATGTGGTGGGGATCACCATGCCGTCGCGCTTCTCCAGCAGCGGCAGCGTCAGCGATTCGGAAGCGCTGTGCGCCAATCTTGGCGTCCGGCTTTACACCCATCCGATCCGCGACATCGTCAGCCGGTTCGAGGACGGCTACGCCGATACCTTCGGCAGTCCGCTGCAGGGGCTCGCGCTGGAGAACCTGCAGGCACGCGTGCGCGGCACCCTGCTGATGGAGTTCTCCAACAGCCAGGGGCACCTGCTGCTGACGACCGGCAACAAGAGCGAGATATCGGTTGGCTACTGCACGCTCTACGGCGACACCAACGGCGGCCTCGGCTTGATCGGCGACCTGTACAAGACGGAGGTCTTCGAACTGAGCCGCCACCTCAATGCCTGTGCCGGACGCGAACTGATCCCGCAGGCCATCATCGACAAGGAACCGTCGGCGGAACTCGCGCCCGGCCAACGCGACATCGACAGTCTGCCGCCGTATCCGGTGCTGGACTGCATTCTCAAGGTGCTGATCGAGGGGCCGCGCCTGGGGAGCCACGAGCGTGCCGAGGTCGAGCAGTCCTACGCCAGACTGGTGGCCGATGCCGAAGGTCGGGCGCTGGTAGACCGCATCCGCCGCATGGTCGCGCGCAACGAGTACAAGCGTCGCCAGGCTCCGCCCATCCTCAGGGTGCGCGGCCGCGCGTTCGGCAGCGGCCGGCAGATGCCGATCGCGGCAAAGTATGACCAGGGAGATGCTCATGGCTGAAACACAGAACTACGATGTCGCCGTCCTCATCGGCCGCTTCCAGCCGTTCCACAATGGCCATGCCGCACTGCTGGCGCAGGCGCTCGCCACCGCGCCGCAAGTCATGGTCATGCTCGGCTCGGCTCATATCGCACCAAATGCCAAGAATCCCTTCACCTGGGAGGAGCGTGCCGCCATGATCGCGGCGACGCTCGATGAAGCCGCGCAACAGCGAGTTCGCTTTCTGCCGGTCCGCGACTACTGCGACGACCGGCGCTGGGGCGAGGCCGTGGCCAAGGCCGTCAAGGCCCACAGCCCGTCAAGCCCGCGAATCGCCCTGCTCGGCCACGCCAAAGATGCGTCGAGCCACTACCTCAACCGTTTTCCGGACTGGGATCTCCTCGCGCATCCCAGAAGCGACGAAATCGACGCGACCGCCATTCGTCAGATCTACTTCGAAGGCGAGGACTGGCCGGCGACGCAGGCCTTGCTTGGCGGGCTGCTGCCGCAACCCATCGTGCATTACCTGCGCGGCTGGATGCGGCTGCCTCGGTTCGCCGAACTGTGCCAGGACCATGCCGTCAGCCAGGAGAACCGGCGCGTCTGGGGGCCCGGCCCGTTCGTTACGGTCGATGCGCTGGTGACCGCCGCGCGCCATGTCTTGCTGATCGAACGTGCGCATGCCCCGGGCAAGGGGCAACTCGCGATGCCGGGCGGCTATCTGGAGCCTGGCGAGCGACTGCTGCACGGCGCGATTCGCGAGTTGCGTGAAGAAACCGGGCTGGCGCTGTTGCCGGTCCATCTCGAACATGCGCTGCGCGGCATTCGTGTTTTCGACAAGGCGGGCGGGCGGACGGTCACCCACGCGCATTGGTTCGAATTGGGCGACTGCCGCCTACCCACGGTGACCGGTGGCGACGATGCGGCACAGGCGCGCTGGGTGCCCATCGACGAGCTGGCGGCGATGGAGTCGATGTTTTACGAAGACCATTTCTGCATGCTCGATCACTTTCTTTCCATCGGCGATTCCGCCGACAACACAAGGAGAGCGTCATGTTAGGCATCCAGTACATCAAGGTCGAACCGACCGAATTCGTACTCCAGTACCGGGGCGGGGAGGTGGTGCGCGAGGGCGCCGGCCTGTCGTTCTTCTACTTCGCCCCATCGTCGTCGTTGGTGCGCGTGCCAATGGGAAGCGTGGACGTGCCGTTCATCTTCGAGGAAGTCACCGCCGATTTCCAGAAGGTGACGGTGCAGGGTCAGCTCACCTACCGTATTGCCAATCCACGCGCCCTGGCGGAGTTGATGAACTTCACCCTGGCGCCCAACGGCAGGGACTACAGTTCCGAAGACCCGACCAAGCTCGACCAGCGCCTGATCAATCACGCGCAAGTGCTGACCAGTGCAACGCTCAAAGGCATGTCGCTGCGGGAAGCGCTGGGCGGTTTCGATCGCCTGGTGGTCGCCGTCAAGGATGGGCTGAGCTCGGCGGCGTCGCTCTGCGCGATGGGCGTCGAAATCCTCGGCTTCTCGATCCTGGCGATCAAGCCGACGCCGGAAACCTCGCGCGCGCTGGAAGCCGAGGCGCGGGAGCAGATCCTGCTGCAGGCCGATGAAGCCATCTACCTGCGCCGCAATGCCGCCGTCGAGCAGGAACGCGCCATCAAGGAAAACGAGCTCAATACCGAAGTCGCCATCGAGAACAAGAAGCGTCAGATCCGCGAAGCGCAGATGGACGCGGAGAAGTCGGTGCAGCAGAAGCAGCGCGAGTTGCGCGAGGCCGAGATGGCGACGCGCATCGCCCTGGAAGAGAAGAACCGCGAGCTGCTGTCGATCTCGACGACCAATGCGCGCGAAGAGGCGGATGCGAAGGCTTATGGAATCTCCGCAACAATGAAGGCGCTGGCCGAAGCGGATCCGAAGATACTGCATGCGCTGACCAGCGCCAACATGGATGCTTCCCAACTCGTGGCGATGGCCTTCCAGGATCTCGCCGTGAATGCGGACAAGATCGGCCAGCTCAACATCTCTCCCGATCTGCTGCGCGA
>CAZCPD010000001.1:28655-39188 GCA_964500425.1 uncultured Rhodocyclaceae bacterium | reverse complement strand
ATCGTATCGCCAAGTACAACCAGTTACTCCGTATCGAGGAAGATCTCGGCGACATCGCCCACTATCCGGGCCGTGACGCTTTCTACAATCTCCGCAAGTAATCCGGTTACCCGGTAACGCCGAGAGATGCGCTGGCCGACGCTGGTGCTGGTCGCCCTGATCACCTTGCTGCAGTATCCGCTGTGGCTGGGCAAGGGCGGCTGGCTCCGGGTCTGGGAAGTCGATCGCCAGTTGCAGGCGCAGCGCGAGGTCAACCAGAAGCTCGAACAGCGCAACGCCGGTCTCGATGCCGAGGTGCGCGACCTGAAGAGCGGCTTCGACGCGATCGAGGAGCACGCGCGCTTCGAGCTCGGCCTGATCAAGCAGGACGAGATTTTCATTCAGGTGCCGCAGAGGCAGCCTTGATCGCGACGCGAGGTTGCCTCGCGAGGTTGCCTCGTTGGGTTACGCGGTAAGGCCGCTAACCCAACCTGCATGAAGTTGAAGTCGTCGATATATCGCACATTCTCCGATGAGTAGGGGCGACCGGTGGTCGCCCGTCACCGATCGGCCTTCAGGGCCGCAGCGGCGCCGCCATCGGCCGCAGTTCGGTCAGATAGCTTTTCCAGCGAGCCACATAGCCGTCGGCGCCCATCATCAGCATCCGGGCTTCCTCTTCGCTGAGCTGGCGCACCACCTTGCCCGGCGAGCCGAGGATCAGGGAGTAATCGGGGTACTTCTTGCCTTCGGGAATCACCGCGCCGGCGGCGACGATGCTGTGCGCGCCAATCTCCGCCCCGTTCAGCAGGATCGCGCCGATGCCGATCAGCGAGCCGTCGCCGACCGTGCAGCCATGCAGCATGGCCTGATGGCCGACGATGATGCGCTTGCCGAGGGTGAGTTTGATGCCCGCGTCGGTGTGCAACACGGCGTTGTCCTGGATGTTGGTGCGCTCGCCGATGGTGATCAGGTCGGTGTCGCCGCGTACCACGGCGCCGAAGAACACGCTGGCGCAGGATTCGAGGACGACCGAGCCGATGATCGTGGCATTGTCGGCAACCCAGGAATCGACGGCGCAGACCGGCTGGCGGTCACCGAGGGCATAGAACGGCATGGCGGTGATCTCCTGTAAGCCGGCGCGCCGGGCGTGGCCCGGCGCCTCGTGGCTTATTTCTTCTCTTCGGGCTTGGCTTCAGTGGCCGGGGCGGCGGGCGTCGCCGGCGCCGTGGCAGCGGCCGGGGCGGCGGAGATTTCGATCTTCGCCTTGGTCTTCAGCTCATCCAGCAGCTTCTTGACGCTTTGCTGCTGCATCTGCTGCTTGAGCATCGGCTTGATCTGATCGAGCGCCGGAATTTCCTTCTGACGCGAGTCATCAAGCATGATCACGTGGTAGCCGAAATTCGACTTGACCGGCTCTTCGGTGAACTTGCCCTTTTCCATGCTGGCCACGGCAGCGCCGAATTCCGGAACCATGCTGCGCGGGTCGAACCAGCCGAGGTCGCCGCCGCGTTCCTTGGACCCGGGGTCCTTCGAGTTCGCCTTGGCCAGTGCAGCGAAGGCCTTCGGGTTCTTCTTCAGCTTGGCGATGATGTCCTTCGCCGTCTCTTCGGTTTCCACCAGAATGTGACGCGCCTTGAACTCGCTGCCGCCGATCTTGGCCTTGACCTTCTCGTATTCCGCAGCGGCCATTACGTCCGTGATCTGGTTGCTGGCCATGTGGTCCTGAATGTACGCATTGGCGATCACGGATTGGCGCGTCAGTTCGAGTTGATCGGCCACTTCCGGCTTCTTGTCGATACCCTTCTTGGCTGCTTCCTGGGACAGGATGATCTGCATTGCCAGTTGATCGAGGATCATCTTGCGGGCTTCGGCCGGGTCGGCCGGGCCCTGGCCTTGCGAGCCGAGGTGTTTGGTCAACAGCGCAACCTTGCTTTCGCTGATGGTCACGCCATTCACGGTCGCGGCAACGCCGTCCTTGGCGGCCGGGGCCGCCTCGCTCTTCGCGGCGCCGGCTGCAGGAGCGCCGGCCGAACTGGCGGAGTTCTGGCTGTTGCAGGCCGCGAGTATCAGCGCGGATGCCGCTGTGGCGAGCAGAAGGCGGGACTTGGTTTGCATTGTTGGATATTCCTTATCGGGACGGTGACGGGAGGGGGGGCAGGTGCTGCCGGATGATACAAACCCGGCATATTACCATCGAAGCCCGCTGCACATGGCTTGATTGCTCGATTGTCAGCTTGCCGGGCCGGTCATGTCCGGACCGCCTCGGCCTGCCGAATCCCGTCGCGCCGGCCCGGGCGCGGGAGGTCGTGAGGTCGTGAGGCCGGGGGGGGCGGGCAGGAGCCTCAGCCATGACTCGTCCGATTGACCGCCGTGCCGCCAGCGAAGATACTGCGCGCCTTGCAACGCGCCCGGAGATTGGGCGTAGCCACCCGCCGCGCCGCCATGCCTGTCTCTCCGAACACTCTCGAAACCTTGCTGCTGCCCTTTGCCAGCGGCGCGCTCGCCTGGCCGGTCAGGGGCAAGGTGCTGTTCATGCGTGCTCGTGCCGGGGCGGGCCTGGGCGATATCCTGGTTCCGGCGGACTCCCTGGTTTGCGAACAAAGCTTCAAACCCTATGCCGATGCGCTGGCTGCGGCCGGGTATCCGCCCGCGGCGCCGTTGGCGGATGAGCGGGGTTACGCGGTCGTGTTGCTGCTGCCGCCGCGGCAGCGCGAGGAGGCGCGCGCGTTGCTGGCGCAGGCGCTGCAACGTGTCGCGGCGGACGGCGTGGTTGTCGCGGCCATGGCCAACAACGAAGGGGCGCGCAGCGGTGAGGCCGATCTGGAGCGGCTGGCCGGCGCGGTGCAGAGTCTTTCCAAGAACAAGTGCCGGGTCTTCTGGGCGGAGGCGAATGCGGTTCGCAGGAACGCCGCGCTGATCGACGAATGGGCGGCTTTCGATGCGCCGCGGCCGATCGCCGACGGCCGCTTCCTGAGCCGCCCCGGCCTGTTTGCCTGGTCGCGCATCGATGCTGCTTCCGCCCTGCTGGCGCGCTGTCTGCCGGACAATCTCGGCGGCTGCGGTGCGGACCTCGGCGCCGGCTTCGGCTATCTCGCCGCGGAAGTGCTGGAGCGCTGTCCGGCGGTGACGGCGCTTGATCTCTACGAGGCGGAAGGGCGCGGCCTGGAACTCGCGCGCCTGAATCTTCACCGTTACGCTGCGGACAACGCGCAACTGCGCCTGGATTTCCTTTGGCACGATGTCACGCGCGGCCTGCCGGCGGGGCGGCGCTACGATTTCATCGTCAGCAATCCGCCCTTTCATCAAGGGCGAGTCGATCAGCCGGAAATCGGTCAGGCCTTCCTCGTCGCCGCCGCCCATGCGCTCGTACCTGGGGGGCGCTTCTGGCTGGTTGCCAACCGCCATCTGCCCTATGAAGCGGTTCTCCGAGTGAATTTCCGCAAGGTGCGTCCGGTCCGCGAAGAGCAGGGATTCAAGGTGATCGAGGCGATCAAGTGAAGGAGGACGGGACATGAAACTGATCAGACTGCTTGCCAACCTGGGCTATGGCAGCCGCAAGCAGGTCACGCAGATGCTGAAGAACGGCTGGGTGACGCGCGCCGATGGGGCGGAACTTGGCGTCGACGACGAACTGGAACCCGCCGATGCCGTCGCGTATGCCGACGTTCGCGTCGATGACGAGCCGCTCGACCCGGCGCCGGGCATGATCCTGATGCTCAACAAACCGACCGGCGTTACCTGCTCGACCAAGGACAGCGGCCGGCTGATCTACGAACTGCTGCCGCCGCGCTTTCGCCTGCGCAGCCCGCTGCTATCCACGGTCGGTCGTCTCGATCGCGATACCTCCGGTCTGCTGCTGCTGACCGACGACGGCGCGCTGCTGCACCGGATCATCGCGCCGAAAGCGGCGATACCCAAAGTCTATGAAGCCGGGCTCGCCGAGCCTTTGCGCGGTGACGAGGCGGCGCTGTTCGCCAAGGGCACGCTGCTGCTCGAAGGAGAATCCGAGCCGCTCGCCCCGGCGCGGCTTGAGTCCGTCGGCGAGCGGCGTGTACGCCTCACCCTCACCGAAGGCCGCTACCATCAGGTGCGGCGCATGTTCGCCGCCGTCGGCAATCATGTCGAGTCGCTACAGCGCGTCGCTGTCGGCAGGCTGACGCTGGACGGTCTGGGCGAGGGAGAGTGGCGCGTGCTGTCGGCGGAAGACGTGGCGCGGATTTTCCAGCGGCCGGAGTGAAGTCGATCGGGCATTGCCCGGAGAGCGAGCATTGGCAGGCATCTTCACGTTACCTTGCCGGAAAGGCCCGCCAATGCTGGCGTTCAGGCCGGCACTGGTTTCAAGTCTCGGCGCCGAATGATTTTTTTCGGGCAATGCGCGCGGCGATCCAGAGCAGCAGCGCAGCGGCGAAGGCATACAGGCCAGCCTTGAAGACGTAGCCGAAGTAATTCATCCGCGACGACAACGGCGTCACACCGGACGCGGTCGCCTTGTAGCGGCTCCAGATGGTGTTGTCACCGTCCTTGAGCTCCTCGATCAGTTCGATGACCTGCTCGTTCGGGTCTGTCGAGAGAACCCGATACGAGTAGCGCGACCGACTGTCCTCGATGGATGCGCTCGGCCTCGACATCAGGAATGAGTATTCCGGCTTCGCTTGCTGCCAGTCCTTCATGACAACGACGCGAAAGGCTTGGCCGTTTTCGCCAGGCTCGGCAGCGATCCTGAACTGCGCATGGAGACGATCACCCCGCAGCGCATCGCGGTTGTCCAGCGCGGCGACGACGCGGGTGCCGAGCAGCGTGCCGGACGTGCAGGCGACGGGAATGAACCAGACAGAACCGATGACCGCCAACAGAATCCTCAGCCGTTTCATCGAGCGTTCTCCCATTCCGACATGTTGCGCTCTACAGGTGAAACACGGAAACGACCAAGAGAAGCGCAAGTTGCAGCGCGGGCAGAATCAGCGCGAACAGAACCAGGCGCCCGATGTGGTTCATGGCCGGGTTTTTTCGATGGGCGTGGATCAGCAATCCGACGGCAAGCGCCGTGGCCGGAATCCCGATCAGCGCCAACAGCATTGCACCGAGTCCAACGAAGGAGCCGCCGCCCCGGGTGGCCAGGACGAGCGCCAACGAAATGGCTGCCTGAAACAGGATAACGCCGCCGATACCGATGAAATAGGGCAATCTGGACTCCAGCCTGGAAGAGCTACTTCATGTTCAAGGCGGCGAGGATGTCATTCCTCTTGAAACCGTGGATGATCGTGCCACCGATGTCCAGAACGGGCACGCCCTTGCCGCCGAGCTTCTTGTGCTGCGCGCGGCCCTCCGCCGACTTGTCGATGTCGTGCTCCAGATAGCGGACGTGTTTTTCGGCGAAGAGTTCGCGCGTTTTCTGGCAGTAGCCGCACCATGCGGTGGCGTAGAGGATGACGCCCGGCGTGCCGGCAGCGCCGGCGCTTGCGGGCCCGATGAAGGCGGACGGGGGCACGGTGACGACGGTTTCGGCCGGGGGCGCGTCGTCGCGAATGATCTTCTGCGTTTCGCCCTTGAGGCATTTTGTCGTCGAGAATGAGACGACGCCAGCGCTGTCGGTACATTCGAAATAGTCGTGCTTGCCGGCATGGGCGGCGGAAAGCGTGACAATCAAGGTCAGCAGGACGAGCCAGTAGCGCATCAGTGTTTCCGTTTGGATGAGGTGGGGCGCCGAGCGCGAGAGGTTGCCAAGCCCGAACAGATCAGAGTCGCCAGGCGAGCAGTTCATTGGCCTGGCGCAGGCGTTCCGATAGCACCTTGGCCATGTTGCGATAGAACTTCATGGCGATGTCCGGTTTGCGGCTGAGGGCGTTCTCGTTGATGCGCACGAGGATGCAGGTGGTGAGCGCCTTGACCGTGGCGCTGCGCACTTCCTGGTCGAGCAGGGCCATTTCGCCGAAGCTGTCGGCGGCGGTGAGGCGCGCGAGTTCGACGTCGGCGTCGTGGCCGCGCTTGCTGACCACGGCTTCGCCGTAGATGATGACGTACATGTAGGAGCCGACGTTGCCTTCCTTGACGATGACGGCGTCCGGATCGAAGCTGCATTTTTCGGCGTGGCTGAGCAGGTCGGTGAGGTCGCCTGCCGTCATGCCCTGGAATACCTTGACCTGTTCGGCCAGCTTGGAAAGCAGGCGCTGCAGATCGGTAAAGTTGAACTCCTCCTTGATCCAGCCCATGGTGTTCCTTTCGCCTGGTGATGTGTCCGGTTCAGGATACGCTGAACAGTCAGACAGCGTTCGGGCCGTGCCTGTCGCAGCCCGCGATTTTCCTGGCACGCAGTTCGACAACCCGGTCGTGAGCGTAGTCGAAAGGCTTAATGCCAAATGCCAAAGGGCTTGAACAGCATTTCCTTCACACCTGCAGCGTTTCCAGTAACTCCTGTTCGATGCGCACCAGCGTCGCGGATTGTTTAAGCTCCACGCCGCTGACGAGGAAGGTGTCTTCCGCACGTTCGCCGAGTGTGGCGATTTTCGCCGTATGCAGATTGACCCCGTGGCGCGACAACGTCAGCGCAATGGAATATAGCAGACCCGGTCGGTCGGCGGCCACCACCGACATGATGTAATACTGGCCCTTTTCGTCGGCGCGGATGGTGATTTCCGGCGTGATCGGAAAGTGGCGCAACTGGCGCGAGAGGCGCCCACCGACGGGCGGTTCTAGCGACGGCCGGCTCTTGAGGCGTTCGACAAGGTCGTGCTCGATCAGCGCGACCATGTCGCGGTATGGCAGTTGATGCGAGGGGTCGAGGAGGATGAAGCTGTCGAGCGCATAGCCGTTGCGAGTGGTGTGGATCTTTGCATCGGCGATGGAATAGCCGAGGCGGCTGAAGAAGCCGCAGAGGCGGGCGAACAGTTGCGGCTGATCGGCCACATAGACCATGACCTGGAGGCCTTCGCCGATCTGGTTGAGACGCGCCTTGACCACCGGCTCTGCGGCGTCGGGGCGGTGGTAGAGGACGCGCGTATGCCAGGCGATTTCCTCGGCGTCGTGGCGCATGAAGTACACAGTGTCGAGCTGCTGCCAGAAGGCATCTTCGACGCCGGGGCGCAGGCCGTGGAAGCGCAGATTGCCGCGCGCCTGCTCCTGGCGGGCGGCGACGCCGAGGGCCTGTTGCGGCGTGGCGCCTGAAAGCAGGCGGCGCGTGGCGGAATAAAGATCCTCCAGCAGCTTGCCTTTCCAGTTGTTCCAGACTTTCGGGCTGGTGCCGCGGATGTCGGCGACCGTCAGCAGGTAAAGGGCGATCAGGCGGCGTTCGGTCTTCACGACGCGGGCGAAGGCATCGATGACGTCCGGGTCGGCGAGATCCTGTTTCTGGGCGACCGACGACATCGTCAGGTGTTCGCCGACCAGGAATACGACCAGATCGGTGTCTTCGGCAGCCAGCGCGTGGTTGGTGCAGAAGCGCCGGGCGTCGGCCATGCCGAGCTTCGAGTGGTCGCCGCCGCGACCTTTGGCGATGTCGTGAAACAGCGCGGCGATGTAAATCAGCCAGTGATGTTCGAAGCTGGCGATCAGCCGCGAGCAGAGGGGGTATTCGTGGGCAAACTCGGGCATCGAGAAACGCCGCACGTTGCGCAGGACCTGGAGGATGTGCTGGTCGACCGTATAGACATGGAACAGGTCGTGCTGCATCTGCCCGACGATGCGGCCGAAAGCCGGGATGTAGTGGCCAAGAATGTCGTACTGGTTCATGCGCCGGAATTCGTGTACCAGGCCGCGCCGCTGCTGAAACAGCGAGAGGAACAGGGCGCGGTTGGCGGGGTCGCGGCGGAACTTCGTGTCGATGCGGTGGCGGGCGCGCCACAGGGCGCGCAGGGTGCGCGCCGTCATGCCCTTCAGTTCTGGACGTTGCTGCAGGAGCAGGAAGCTCTGGAGTATGGCGCTCGGCTGCTGGTCGAAAACGTCTTCGCTGCGCACATCGAGCAGGTCGCGCTGCATCTGAAAGTGGTCGTCGATGACGAAAGCGGCCTTGCGATTGTCGGGGAAGATGCGTTCGCCGAGGTTCTGCAGGAGGATGGTGTTGAGCTGGGTGATCAGTTTGGCGTTGCGGTAGTAGCGCTGCATCAGCAGTTCGGAGGCGCGTTTGGCGGCGTTGCGCTGGATGCCGAAGGCCTGGGCGAGGGCTTCCTGGTGGTCGAACAGCAGTTTGTCCTCGCGACGCCGCGTCAGGTGGTGCAGGCGGATGCGGACATGACGCAGAAAACTTTCGCAGCGTTCGAGCTGGGCGGCCTCGCCACGGGTAATCAGCGCGTTGCCGGCCAACTCGCGCCAGCTCGCGCCGAGACCGGCGGCGCGGCTGATCCAGAGGATCGCCTGAAGGTCGCGGAGGCCACCGGGGCTTTCCTTGCAGTTGGGTTCGAGGCTGAAGGGCGTGTCATTGTGGCGCGCGTAGCGGTCTTCCTGCTCAAGGCGCTTGGCCGCGAAGAAGGCCTGCGGGGCGAGCTGGGCGCGCATCGCGGCGCCGAATTCGTCGTAAGTTGCGCGGCTGCCGGCGAGCAGGCGGGCTTCGAGCAGGGTGGTCTGCACGGTGATGTCGCGCCCGGCTTCGACGCGGCATTCGGCGATGCTGCGCACGCTGTGGCCGACATCGAGTCCGATGTCCCAGAATGCACCGATCAGACGGCTGATGCGCTCGTCGTGATGGTTGCCGGCGTCATCGGGCAGCAGCAGCAGGAGGTCGATGTCGGAGGCGGGATAGAGTTCGCCGCGTCCGTAGCCGCCGACGGCGACTAGCGCGAGTTGAGTCGGGATCGCGAAGTGGCGCCAGATTTCGCGCAGCACGCGGTCGACCAGGGCGGCGCGCCCGCGCAGCATCGCGAGGGCGTTGGCGCCGGCTTCATAGTCGGCGCGCAGTGCCGCCTGGGCTGTCTGCAGTTCGGTGCGCAGGCTCGGGAGGAGTTGTCGCAGCGTCTCCTCGAGCGTGCCGTCTCGTGTCTCTGCGTCGCTCATGGCCGTTCAGCCGATGAAGTCGGGTTTTGGCGGTGCGCCGGGGGAGAGTGTCAGGACTTCATAGCCGGTTTCAGTGACCAATATCGTGTGTTCCCACTGGGCTGAAAGGCTGCGGTCCTTGGTGACGATGGTCCAGCCGTCGTTGAGTTCCGAGATGGCGGCCTTGCCCGCGTTGATCATCGGCTCGATGGTGAAGATCATGCCGGCCTGCAGTTCGATGCCGGTGCCTGGCTTGCCGTAATGAAGAACCTGGGGGTCTTCGTGGAACTTGTGGCCGATGCCGTGACCGCAGAATTCGCGCACGACGGAAAAACCGTTGGTTTCCGCGTGCTTCTGGATCGCCGCGCCAATGTCGCCAAGGTGGGCGCCGGAGCGAACCCGGCTGATGCCGAGCCAGAGACACTCGTGGGTGACGGCGCACAGGCGGCGCGCCAGGATCGAGGTGGCCGCTTCGCCGCCGACGAGGTACATGCGGCTGCTGTCGCCGTGATAGCCGTCCTTGATGGTGGTGATGTCGAGGTTGACGATGTCGCCCTTCTTCAGCGCGCGGTCGTTGGGGATGCCGTGGCAGACCTGGTGATTGATCGAGGCGCAGATCGACTTCGGGTAGGGCGCATAACCTGCCGGTGCGTAGTTGAGCGGGGCGGGGATGCAGCCCTGCACATTGATCATGTAGTCGTGGCAGAGGCGGTCGAGTTCCTCGGTGGTCACGCCGGGCTTGACGAAGGGCTCGATGTAGTCGAGAACCTCGCCGGCGAGCCGGCCGGCAACGCGCATTTTTTCGATTTCCTCGGGTGTCTTGAGGTTGATGCTCATCGTTTGTTGAAGTGTGAATGAATTCGGTGGATTCTACCCGCTGCACTGCCAAATGGCTTGATGGCGGGGGAGAAAAAACGCTATAATCCTCCGGTTGTCATGTTGGCCGGACGCTGCGGTGGTTCGGCGGGCATGACATACATGTAGTCGTGTGCCAATTTCATCAATCAAATCCACACGCCTGGCGCCGAAAGGGTGGCTCCCATTGCAGGGGGTTGCACGGCCGGGCGGAGGTTTAACCCTATTCGGAGATTCTGAATGTCTGCAAACATGCGTGAAATGCTGGAGGCGGGTGTCCATTTCGGTCACCAGACGCGCTTCTGGAACCCCAAGATGGCTCCCTTCATTTTCGGTCATCGCAACAAGATTCACATCGTCAACCTCGAAAAGACCATGGTCAAGTATCAGGAAGCCATGGCCTTCATCCGCAAGTTGTCTGCGAAGAAGGGAACTGTGCTGTTCGTCGGCACCAAGCGCCAGGCGCGCGAAATCGTCGCCGAAGAGGCGCGCCGCGCCGGCATGCCTTATGTCGATGAGCGCTGGCTGGGCGGCATGTTGACCAACTTCAAGACGGTCAAGCTGTCGATCAAGCGCCTCAAGGATCTCGATCAGATGTCGCAGGACGGCACTTTCGAGAAGATGAGCAAGAAAGAGGCTCTGACGGCCCGCCGTGAGCTCGAGAAGCTGCAGAAGTCGATGGGCGGCATCAAGGACATGCCCGGTCTGCCGGACGCGATCTTCGTCGTCGACGTCGGC
>CAZCPD010000001.1:0-28645 GCA_964500425.1 uncultured Rhodocyclaceae bacterium | reverse complement strand
ATACCAACCACTCGCCCGATGGCGTGACCTATGTGATTCCGGGTAACGACGATTCCAGCCGCGCCATCCGACTGTATGCTCGTGGTGTTGCCGATGCGATCCTCGAAGGGCGCAATCAGTCGCTGACCGACCTGGAACAGCAGATTGCCGGCGACGACGAGTTTGTCGAAGTCGAAGAAGAAGCAGCCGAATAAGTCCCCGTCAGCCTGACCCCGTCGCGCCGGTGATCCGGCCGGCGGGTTCATCTGTTGACGTTCAACCGATATTGAATCTGGAGTAAAGCGATGGCGGAAATTACCGCAAGCATGGTCAAGGAACTGCGCGAGAAGACCGACGCGCCGATGATGGAATGCAAGAAGGCGCTCACCGAAGCCGCCGGCGATCTCGCCAAGGCCGAGGAAATTCTGCGCGTCAAGCTGGGCAACAAGGCCACCAAGGCTGCGGCTCGCGTCACCGCCGAAGGCGTGGTCGGCCTCTATCTGGCTGACGACGGCAAGCTCGGCGCGATCATCGAAGTGAACTGCGAAACCGACTTCGTCGCCAAGAACGACGACTTCCAGGCCTTCGCCAAGAATCTCGCTCAGCTCGTGGCGACCAGGAATCCGGCCGACGTGGCTGCCCTATCCAACCTCGAAATCGCCGGCCAGACGGTCGAAGTCACGCGTACCGCGCTGATCGGCAAGATCGGCGAGAACCTGACGATCCGCCGCTTCCAGCGCATCGCCCCGCAGGGCAAACTGACCAGCTACGTCCATGGCGGCAGCAAGATCGGCGTGCTGATCGACGTCGTCGGCGGCGACGAGCAGCTCGGCAAGGATCTGGCGATGCACATCGCCGCATCGAAGCCGAAGTCGCTCGATCCTAAGGGCGTGTCGGCCGAACTGCTCGACACCGAGCGCCGCATCGCCATCGAGAAGGCGCGCGAATCGGGCAAGCCCGAAGCGATGCTGGAGAAGATTGCCGAAGGCACGGTGCAGAAGTACCTCAAGGAAGTCACGTTGCTCGGCCAGGTTTTCGTCAAGGCCGAGGACGGCAAGCAGACCATCGAGCAGCTGCTGAAGAGCAAGAATGCATCGGTGGCCAGCTTTGCGCTGTACATCGTCGGCGAAGGCATCGAGAAAAAGGTGAACGACTTTGCCGCCGAAGTGGCCGCTCAGGCCGCTGCCGCCGCCGCCAACAAGTAATTCTCCACGAGGGATAGCCATGGGCGCCGCGCAGAAGAGCCGCTACAAACGCATCCTCGTCAAGCTCTCGGGCGAGGCGTTGATGGGCGATGATGCCTATGGCATCAACCGTGACACCCTCAACCGCATCGTCTCCGAGATCGGCTCGGTTGCCGCTCTCGGCGTCGAGGTGGGGGTGGTGATCGGCGGCGGCAATATCTTCCGCGGCGTCGCTGGCGCCTCGACCGGGATGGATCGCGCCACGGCGGATTACATGGGCATGCTTGCCACTGTGATCAACGCCATGGCGTTGTCCGACGCGATGCGCCAGGCGGGCATCAATGCCCGCGTGCAGTCGGCGCTCAACGTCGAACAGGTCATCGAGCCGTACATCCGCGGCAAGGCGATCCGCTATCTCGAGGAAGGCAAGGTGGTGGTGTTCGCCGCCGGCACCGGCAATCCGTTCTTCACCACCGATACCGCGGCCGCACTGCGCGGGTCGGAAATCGGCGCCGAGATCGTCATGAAGGCGACCAAGGTCGATGGCGTCTACACCGCCGATCCGATGAAGGACAAGACCGCACAGCGCTATGAGCGCATCAGCTTCGACGAGGCGATCAGCCGCAACCTGAAGGTGATGGACGCCACCGCGCTGGCATTGTGCCGCGACCAGAACCTGCCGATCGTTGTCTTCTCGATCTTCAAGGAAGGCGCCCTGAAGCGCGTCGTGCTCGGTGAGAACGAAGGCACCGTAGTGCATAGCTGAGATTTTTAGAATATAAGAACACGGAAAAACAAGAGTTGAAGTTTAGGAGCCGAGGATGATTGTGATCGACGAACTCAGGAAACAGACCGAGCAGAAGATGCTCAAGTCGCTCGACGCGCTCAAGCAGGATCTCGCCAAGGTGCGCACCGGGCGCGCGCACACCGGTATCCTCGATCATGTTCAGGTCGAATATTACGGTTCGATGGTGCCGCTCACCCAGGTCGCCAACGTCACGCTGATCGATGCTCGAACCATCGGCGTGCAGCCGTGGGAAAAGCCGATGGCTCCCAAACTCGAAAAGGCCATTCGGGAAGCTGATCTGGGCCTGAATCCCGCCAGCCAGGGTGATCTGATTCGTGTGCCGATGCCCATGCTGACCGAGGAACGTCGTCGCGAGCTGACCAAGGTTGTCAAGCATGAGGGCGAGGGCGCCAAGGTTGCGGTGCGCAATCTGCGCCGCGACGCCAATACCCATCTCAAGGATGCCCTGAAGAAGAAGGAAATCTCCGAGGATGACGAGCGCCGCATCCAGGACGACATCCAGAAGCTGACCGACCGCTTCGTGGTCGAGATCGACAAGATCGTCGCCGAGAAGGAAAAGGATCTGCTGGCCGTCTGATCGGCCGCATTCACTCCTTTCGATCTTTCACCGCGACAGAAGGGCAATGGCGTGAGTCTGTTCTCCAGTTCCACACAGGTTGTCCCGACGACTGCCGCGATACCGCGTCATGTCGCCATCATCATGGATGGCAACGGCCGCTGGGCGAAGAAGCGTTTTCTGCCGCGCGCCGCCGGCCACAAGAGCGGGCTCGAAGCGGTGCGCGAAGCCATCAAGTCGTGCATCGCGCGGAACATCGAATACCTGACGCTGTTTGCCTTCAGCTCGGAGAACTGGCGTCGCCCCGCCGAGGAAGTTTCCTTTCTGATGAACCTTTTCCTGAGCGCGCTCGAGAACGAGGTGACGCGGCTTCATGAGAACAAGGTGCGGTTGCGGGTGATCGGCGACCTGTCGCGTTTCGACGCCAAGCTGGTCGACATGATCCGCCGTGGCGAGGCGCTGACGGCCCACAACAAACGCCTGACGCTCACCATTGCCGCGAATTACGGCGGCCGCTGGGATATCATGCAAGCGACATCACGCATGCTCGTGGCCCACCCCGAGAAGCGCGCCGATTTCACCGAAGCCGATCTGACGCCATATCTGTCGATGGCGTATGCGCCAGAGCCGGATCTGTTCATCCGCACCGGCGGCGAGCAGCGCATCAGCAACTTCCTGCTCTGGCAACTGGCCTACAGCGAGTTCTATTTCACCGATCTGCTCTGGCCTGAATTCAACGCCGCGGCGCTCGACGAGGCGATTGCCTCATATCAAAACCGTGAACGTCGTTTCGGGCGCACCAGCGAACAACTGAGCACCGCGCGCGAACCAATGCCCACGATGGGCGTCGCGCCTTCGATCGAACGCCAAGGCCAGGATGCCTGATGCTTAAGGCGCGGGTCATCACCGCCCTGATTCTTGCCGGCGGACTTCTCTCGGCCCTGTTTCTGCTGCCGCGTCTCGGCATGCTGCTGGTTTTCATCGGCATCGTCGCCATCGCGGCCTGGGAGTGGGCTGGCCTGCTCAAGGCCAGCGCCTCGGGTCGCTGGCTGTATGCCATGCTTACCGGGCTGCCCTGCATCGCCCTGATTGCCGCCGGAATGCCGTCCGCGTTGCTGACCGGCGCCTGGTTGCTGGCGCTGGGCTTCTGGCTGGTCATTGTTCCGCTCTGGTTCCGCGGCAAGTGGCCGCTCGGCAATAACGTGACGGGTTGGCTGATCGGCTGGCTGTTGCTGGTGCCGAGTTGGGCGGCGATGGTGATTCTCTATCAGCGCAGTCCGTGGCTGTTGCTGGCGGCAATGGCGCTGGTCTGGGTTGCCGACATCGCCGCCTATTTCGCCGGACGCAACTTCGGCTGCCACAAGCTGGCGCCAACGATCAGTCCGGGCAAAACTTGGGAGGGCGCTGCCGGCGCGGCGATCGGCGTACTGATCTATGGTCTTGCGGTCGGCCATGGCGCGGGTCGTCTGGTGCAACTTGACCCCGGACAGCTGCTGCTGGCGGCGTTCGGTCTGCTGCTGCTGACGGCGGTCAGCATCCTCGGCGATCTGTTCGAGTCGCTCGCCAAGCGCCAGGCGGGCGTCAAGGACAGCAGTGCGCTGCTGCCCGGCCACGGCGGCGTGCTCGACCGCATCGACAGTCTGACATCCACCTTGCCTTTGGCGGCCCTGGTCGCCACCCATTCAGTTGGTTACTAGTTCCTGATCATGACATCCGCAAACAAGCAGCGCCTGACGGTTCTCGGTGCGACGGGTTCGATTGGTATCAGCACGCTCGATGTCGTTGCGCGTCATCCCGAACGCTTCGAGGTGTTCGCTCTGACGGCCCATACGCGCGTTGCCGAACTGGCCGGTCTTTGCCGCGTGCATCGGCCACGCTTCGCGGTCGTCGACGATGTCGCGGCGGCGGCGGATCTGCGCGAGCAGTTGCGCGCCGCCGGTCTTGCCACCGAAGTCATGGCGGGCGCCGAGGCGCTGGCTGCGGTTGCCGCGCATGCCGACGTGGATAGCGTCATGGCGGCGATCGTCGGCGCGGCCGGGCTGAACCCGACGCTGGCGGCGGTGCGCGCCGGCAAGCGCGTGCTGCTCGCCAACAAGGAGGCCCTGGTGATGGCCGGGCCGATGTTCATGGCCGAGGTCAAGCGCGCGTGCGCCACGCTGTTGCCGATCGATAGCGAGCACAACGCCATCTTCCAGTCGTTGCCCGCGGATTACGATGGCTCGCTCGATGCACGCGGTGTGCGACGTATTCTCCTGACCGCCTCGGGCGGGCCTTTTCGCGACATGCCGCTGGAGCGCCTTGCCAGCGTGACGCCGGAACAGGCCTGCGCTCATCCGAACTGGGTGATGGGTCGCAAGATCTCCGTCGATTCCGCGAGCATGATGAACAAGGGTCTCGAAGTGATCGAGGCCCACTGGTTGTTCAACGCACCGGCCGAGCGCATCCAGGTCGTCATTCATCCGCAGAGCGTGATCCATTCCCTGGTCGAGTATGTCGATGGCTCGGTCCTGGCGCAGCTCGGCAATCCCGACATGCGCACGCCGATCGCCCACGCCCTGGCGTATCCCGAACGCATCGAGGCCGGGGTCGCGGCGCTCGACCTTTTCCAGGTCGGGCAACTGAATTTCGAGCCGCCCGACGAGCGGCGCTTTCCCTGTCTGGCCCTGGCCTATCAAGCGCTGCGCGCTGAAGGCAGCGCGCCGACCCTGCTGAATGCCGCGAACGAGGTTGCTGTCGCGGCCTTTCTCGATGGACGTCTGCCCTTCCTGAAGATCGCCGACACCATCGCTGCCGTGCTGGATCGCCTTCCGGCGGCGGCGCTGCCCGATCTCGATGCGGTGATGCAGGCCGACGCCGCTGCGCGCCGCCTGGCCGGCGATCTGGTCACGGGCTGGACCGTCTGATGGGTGAGCATCTTCCTCTTTATCTCGCAGCCTTCGCGGTCGCGCTGGGCGTGCTGATCGTCGTCCACGAGTTCGGCCATTACGCGGTTGCATGTCTATGCGGCGTCAAGGTGCTGCGTTTTTCCGTCGGATTCGGCAAGGTGCTGCTGATGCGGCGCTTCGGAGCGGATCAAACGGAATGGGCGCTCGCCGCCTTTCCGCTCGGCGGCTATGTGAAGATGCTTGACGAGCGCGAAGGCGCGGTCGAGCCGCACGAACTGGCGCGTGCCTTCAACCGCCAGACGGTCGGTCGGCGTTTTCTGATCGTCGCCGCAGGTCCTGTGGCGAACCTGCTGCTGGCGATCGCGCTCTATTGGCTGCTTTTCATGCAGGGCAGCGAAGAGTTGCGCCCGATTCTCGCCGCGCCGCCGGCGGCGACAGCCGCCGCAAACGCCGGTGTGGAGGGCGGCGAACGGGTCGCTGCGGTTAACGGCAAGTCCATCTCGACCTGGCAGGAACTGCGCTGGGAATTCACCAAGGTGGCGCTCGACCGCGCGCCTGTGCGCCTCGATGTCGTCAATGAGCGGCAGGAGCTTGCCGTTCGTTCGATTGCCACCGACACTCTCGTGGAAGGCGATCTGGAAAAGGATCTGCTCGGCCGTCTTGGTCTCAAACTGCACCGCCCCAAATTGCAACCTATCGTCGGTGAGGTGGCGCGTGGTTCAGTCGCCGAGAAGGCCGGCATCCGGTCGGGCGATGAAATTGTCAGCATCGGCGGCGTGGCTATCGTTTCGTGGGGCGATGTCGTCGCGAAGGTGCGCGGCGCCGCTGGCGTTGCGTTGCGGGTCGAGCTGCGGCGCGGCGACGCGCTGGTCAACGTGGAGGTGACGCCAACGGCAATCGAGGAAGGGGGGCAGCGTTTCGGCCGCATGGGTGTTGTCGTCAAGGACGATCCGACGCTGCACGACCAACTGTTCACCACCGTTTATTACGAGCCGCTGGCGGCGCTGGAGAAGGCGGTCACGCAGACCTGGGATACCTCGACTTTCAGCCTGAAGATGATGGGTCGCATGGTGACCGGAGAACTGTCGTGGAAGAATCTCAGTGGACCGGTCACGATTGCCGACTATGCGGGACAATCGGCGCGCATGGGCTGGAAACCCTATCTGAACTTCCTCGCGCTCATCAGCATCAGCCTCGGGGTGCTGAATCTGCTGCCCATTCCGATATTGGATGGGGGGCATTTGCTGTATTATATTGTCGAGATTGTCAAAGGCGGTCCTCTCTCCGAACGGGTGATGGAAATCGGCCAGCAAATCGGACTGGCTTTGCTGCTGATGCTTATGGCATTTGCATTCTACAACGACATCAACCGTCTAGTTTCCGGATAGCAGCATGAATAAGAACCTGATTGCCGGGCTGGTCGCGGCTTTGTTTACGACTTCAGCATCTGCATTTGAATCCTTCGTCGTCAAGGACATCCGCGTAGAAGGGATTCAGCGCACCGAGGCAGGCACGGTTTTCAGCTATCTGCCGGTCAAGGTCGGCGATACGATGACCGACGACAAGGCGGCCAAGGCGATCAAGGCGCTGTTTGCCACCGGTTTCTTCAAGGACGTGCGCCTGGAGATCGAGGGTGGCGTACTGGTGGTGCTGATCGATGAGCGCCCGGCGATCGCCTCGGTCGGCTTCAATGGTCTCAAGGCTTTCGAGAAGGACCAGATCCTCAAGGGTCTGCGCGAGGTGGGGCTTGCCGAATCGCGCATCTTCGACCGCGCCCTGGTCGAACGCGCCGAACAGGAGCTCAAACGCCAATATCTGTCGCGCGGCTACTACGCAGTGAGCGTTACGACGACAGTGACGCCGCTGGAGCGCAATCGGGTCGGCATCAGCTTCAATATCGAGGAAGGTGAGGTCGCGAAGATCCGCCGCATCAACATCATCGGCTCCAAAGAGATTTCCGAAAAGGAAATCCTCGAAATTTTCGAATTGCGCACACCCGGCTGGTTCACCTGGTACACCAAGAACGACCAGTATTCCAAGCAGAAGCTCGCTGGCGACCTGGAGAACCTGCGTTCGTACTACCTGAACCGCGGCTACCTCGAGTTCAATATCGAGTCCACCCAGGTGTCGATCACGCCCGACAAGCAGGATATCTACATCACGGTGAATATCACTGAAGGTCAGAAGTACAGCGTTTCGTCGGTCAAGCTGGCCGGCGATCTGCGCGTGCCCGAGGATGAATTGCGCAAGCTGATCAGCCTGCGCCCGGGCGACACCTTCTCGCGCGAGCGCCTCACCGAGACCACAAAACAGATCAGCGACCGCCTCGGTAATGACGGTTATGCCTTCGCCAACGTCAATGCCGCGCCCGAACTCAACAAGGAAAAGCGCGAGGTGGCGTTCACGATCTTCGTCGATCCGGGGCGCCGCGTCTATGTGCGCAACATCAACATCACCGGCAATACGCGCAGCCGCGACGAGGTCCTGCGGCGCGAAGTGCGTCAGATGGAGTCGAGCTGGTACGACGGCGAGAAGATCAACAAGTCGCGCACGCGCATCGACCGCTTGGGCTATTTCGAGGATGTCACCCTGGAGACGCCGCCGGTGCCCGGCACGACCGACCAGGTCGATGTCAACATCAACGTCAAGGAAAAGGCGACCGGCAATATCATGCTTGGCGCCGGCTTCTCCAGTTCGGAAAAACTCGTGCTGTCCGGCTCGATCCAGCAGCAGAACCTGTTTGGCAGCGGCAAGACCGTCGGCGTGCAGGTCAATACCAGCAAGGTCAACAAGGTCTATTCGCTGTCCTACACTGATCCTTACTACACCATCGACGGCGTCAGCCGCGGCTTCGACATCTACGATCGCAAGACCGACACCAGTTCGCTGAATACCATCGGTAGCTACGGCACCTCCTCGACCGGCGGCGGCGTTCGCTTTGGCCTGCCGATCGCCGAGGACGATTACGTGAGTCTTGGGCTTTCCTTTGATTCGACCAAGCTGACGATGAACTCGACCAGTCCGGCGCTTTATCAGCAGTACGTTAACGAGTTCGGTTCGACCAACACGACGATGCTGGCGACTGCCGGCTGGCTCAAGGAAACCATCGACAGCCGCCTTTATCCGACCAAGGGCGGCTCGAAGCGCCTGGTTGGCGAGCTGGGTCTTCCCGCCGGAAATCTTGGCACATTGCGCTATTATCGCGTCACCTACCAGCAGCAGGAATTCATTCCGATACCCTGGTTCCGCAACACCACCCTGCTGCTGAATGGCGAGGGCGGCTATGCCAGGGGCTACGGCGGGCGGACGTTGCCGTTCTTCAAGAACTACTACGCCGGCGGCATCGGTTCGGTGCGCGGCTATGACAGCGGCTCGCTGGGGCCGATGGTCACCGATGCATTCGGTAATGAAAGCCGTCTCGGCGGCAATCGCCGCGTGGTCGGCAATGCCGAGTTGCTGTTCCCGATGCCTGGCAGCGGCCTCGACAGGTCGGTGCGTCTGGGCGCCTTCTTCGATGTCGGACAGGTCTGGGGGCAGAACGAAAAGCTGAGCCTCGGCGATCTGCGCTACAGCGCCGGCGTGTCGCTGGCCTGGTCGTCGCCGATGGGACCGCTCAAGTTCAGTTTCGCCAATCCATTCAACAAGAAGCCCGAAGACAAGATTCAGCGCCTTCAATTCCAGATGGGTACGACGTTCTAATTGTTTGCATTCAGGAGACTCCGCTTGAACAAGATTCTCACTTCACTGCTGGCCGCTGCCTGTTTGTTTGCCAGTGGCGCCGCGAGCGCCGAAGTCAAGATCGGCTTCGTGAATACGCAGCGCATCCTGGCCGACGCGCCACAGGCGGCCAAGGCGAAGAAAAAAATCGAGAAGGAATTCGAAAAGCGCGACCAGGATCTGCAACGCCTGGCCAAGCAGCTGCAGTCGCTGCAGGAAGCCATGGAAAAGAATTCGGTGACCATGCCGGAGTCCGAGCGACGCAACAAGGAACGCGAGTTCGGCGAACTCAACCGCGAATTTCAGCGACGCCAGCGCGAGTTCAAGGAAGACCTGAATCTGCGCCAGAACGAAGAGATGGCGGCGATTTTCGAGCGGGTTAACAAGGTCATCCGGAATATCGCCGAAACCGAGAAGTTCGACCTGATCCTTCAGGAAGCCGTTTTCGCCGGACCGCGTATCGACATCACCGAACGCATCATCAAGTTGCTCGGCGAGAGCAGCGGCAAGTAAGTCGCGGAGCGTTTCGCCCTCGCGACCCGGCGCGCGTTTTCCAACCAGCTTTTTCAGGCAGCATGACTGTGAGCCAGCTCCGTCTCGATGAAATTGTCGCCCGTCTCGGCGGCGAACTGAAAGGCGACGGTTCACTCACCGTCCGTCAGGTGGCGACGCTGGCGCGCGCCCAGGCCGACGAGATCGCCTTTCTCGCCAATCCCCGCTATCGCGAGCAGCTTGGCGTTACCCAGGCCGGCGCGGTGATTCTCGGCGCGGCCACGGCGGATGACTGTCCGACTGCCTGCATCGTTACCGCCGATCCCTATGGATACTATGCCCGCGTCGCGCAATGGCTGAATCCGCCCGAGGCTGTTGCTCCAGGCATTCATCCTTCGGCCACGGTCGAATCGAGCCTGGCGGCGAGCGTCAGCGTCGCCGCCGGCGCCCGGGTCGGCGTCGGGGTTCGCCTCGGCGAGCGCACGCGCATCGGTCCCGGCTGCGTGATCGGCAATGGCGTCGAGATCGGCGACGACGCCCTGTTGCATGCCAATGTCACCATCTATGCCGGCTGCGTGATCGGGGCGCGCGCCATCGTTCATTCCGGGGTTGTGATCGGTGCTGATGGTTTCGGCTTCGCCCGCGAGAAGGATGCAGCGCTCGGGCCGGGTGGCGGCCGCTGGGTGAAGATTCCCCAGATCGGTCGCGTCGTCATCGGCGATGACGTCGAGATCGGCGCCAACACCACCATCGATCGTGGCGCTCTGGACGATACGGTGATCGAGGAGGGCGTCAAGCTCGACAACCAGATTCAGGTGGCTCACAACGTCCGTATCGGTGCGCACACGGCGCTGGCGGGCTGCGTCGGCATTGCCGGCAGCGCGCGAATCGGCCGCAACTGCACCATTGGCGGCGCGGCGATGATACTCGGGCATCTCGAAATCGCCGATGGCGTCCATGTTTCCACGAACACACTGGTCACCAAATCGATCACCCGACCGGGCGCCTATACCGGCTGGATTCCCTTCCAGGAACACTCGCAATGGGCTAAAAATTTCGCCCGTCTACGCCATCTGGAGGCGATGAACGATAAAATACGCGGTTTGGAAGCTCGCCTGTCTGAGTTGGAGAAAAAGCCGTGACCGTTGCCGTGACCTCGATGGACATCAATGAAATCCTCAAGCACCTGCCGCATCGCTATCCGATGCTGCTGGTCGATCGCGTGCTTGAGTGCGTGCCGGGCGAGCGCATCATCGCGCTGAAGAACGTCAGCATCAACGAACCGTTCTTCCCCGGGCATTACCCGCATCAGCCGGTAATGCCCGGCGTGCTGATCATCGAGGCGATGGCGCAGACCGCCGCGATCCTCTCGTTCAAGACGCTCAACGATCGCAGCAACGACAACACCGTGTATTACTTCGTCGGCATCGAGGGCGCCCGCTTCAAGAAGCCGGTGTTGCCGGGTGATCAGATGATGCTGGAAGCCTGCATCGTCTATCACAAACGCGGCATGTGGCGCTTCAAGGTGCAGGCGACGGTCGATGGTCAACTCGTCAGCGAGGCCGAACTGATGTGCACGCTGCGCACCATCGAGTGAAGCGCCGCGACGGAATGGCCGATGCAATGACGCATCCTTCGAACCCACTGATACATCCCACCGCCATCGTCCATCCCGGCGCTCGCATCGCTAGCGGGGTCGAGATCGGCGCTTACACGCTGGTCGGCGAGCACGTCGAGATCGGCGACAACACACACGTTGGTCCGCATGTGGTTCTCACCGGCCATACGCGCATCGGCCGCGACAACCGGATTTTCCAGTTCTGCTCGCTCGGCGAGATTCCCCAGGACAAGAAATACGCCAACGAGCCAACCCGTCTGGAGATTGGCGACCGCAACGTCATCCGCGAGTTCTGCACCTTCAATCGTGGCACGGCTCAGGATGTCGGTGTCACCCGGCTCGGCAACGACAACTGGATCATGGCCTATGTTCATCTGGCGCACGACTGCCAGGTCGGCAATCACACGATCTTCGCCAACAATGCGTCACTGGCCGGTCATGTCCAGATCGGCGACTGGGTGATCCTCGGTGGCTTCACCACGGTGCACCAGTTCGTCCGCGTCGGCGCGCATGCCATGACCAGCATGGCCAGCGCGCTGGCGCAGGATCTGCCGCCCTACGTCATGGTTTCCGGTAACAAGGCGCAGCCGCACGGCATCAATAGCGAGGGACTCAAGCGGCGCGGTTTCTCGCCCGATGCGGTCATGGCCATCAAGCGCGCCTACAAGGTGCTCTACAAGTCCGGTCTGCCACTCGCCGAGGCGCAGAACGCTATCGCCGCGGAAAGCGCCGAAGTTCCAGAACTCAAGCCGCTGGCCGATTTTCTGGCAGTAACCGGCCGCGGCATCGTCCGCTGAGCGCCATGGCCGCGCCGCACAGGATCGCCATGGTGGCAGGGGAGGCGTCCGGCGACTTGCTGGCCAGTCACCTGATCTCAGCACTCAAGCAGCACTTGCCCGATGCCGAATTTTTCGGCATCGGTGGTCCCAAGATGGAGGCGGTCGGCTTTCGGGCCGATTGGCCGGCTGAGAAGCTGGCAGTGCGCGGTTATGCCGAGGTGCTGCGCCATTATCGTGAAATCGCCGGCATCCGCCGCCAGTTGCTGAAACGTCTGCTCGACGATCCTCCGGATGTGTTCATCGGCGTCGATGCGCCCGACTTCAATCTCTGGCTGGAAGCGCGAGTAAAAGCCGCTGGCATTCAGAGCATCCATTTCGTCAGCCCCTCGGTGTGGGCCTGGCGCGGCGGGCGCGTCCGCAAGATCGCCCGCTCGGTGCACCAGATACTCTGCCTGTTTCCCTTTGAACCAGCACTGTATGTCGGACAGGGCGTCAAGGCGAGCTATGTCGGGCACCCGCTCGCTGACATTCTGCCACTCGAAGTAAACATTGCTGCTGCGCGCGAGCGGCTCGGTCTCCAGCCGGACCGGAGAGTCTTCGCGCTCCTGCCGGGCAGTCGGCAGTCCGAACTGCAGTACATGGCGCAGACCTTCATCGATACCGCCAAACTGCTGCATCAGCGCTTTCCCCTGGCGCGCTTCCTGGTGCCGCTGGTCTCGCGGGAAACGCGGCTGTTCTTCGAAAACGAGCTGTGGCGCTGTGGCGGACAGGACCTGCCGGTCACGTTGCTGTTCGGCCACGCGCAGGACGCGATGGCGGCCGCCGATGCCGTCCTCGTCGCCAGTGGCACGGCGACGCTGGAGGCGGCGCTGCTGAAAAAACCGATGGTCATCACCTACAAGATGTCGCCAAAATCCTGGCGCATCATGCGCAACATGGGCTATCAACCCTGGGTGGGGTTGCCGAATATCCTTGCTCAGCGTTTTGCGGTGCCCGAGTTTCTGCAGGACGACGCGACGCCGGAAAATCTCGCCCAGGCGCTCGGTAATCTGGTCAGCGACGACACGGTGCGCACCCGGTTGCATGAGCTATTTACCGAGATGCACCTGCTGCTGCGCCAGAACACCGCGGAGAAGGCGGCGGCCATTATTCTGCCGACGTTGCGGCGGACCGGTGAATCACGAGTGCATGCGTCATGAGGATGCTGGTCGCCGGCGTCGATGAGGCGGGGCGTGGGCCGCTGGCCGGCCCTGTATATGCGGCGGCAGTGATGCTTGATCCGGCGCGGCCGATCGTCGGCCTTGCCGATTCGAAGAAGCTCAGTGAAAGAGCGCGCGAGCGACTCGCCGGCGAAATTCGCGAAAAGGCATTGGCTTGGGCCATCGCCAGCAGCAGCGTCGAGGAAATCGACGCCCTCAACATCCTGCGCGCCAGCTTGCTGGCGATGCAACGCGCGGTCGAGGCGCTGCAGATTCGGCCTGAAGAACTCCTCATTGACGGACTGCATTGCCCGACGGTGACGATGGCTGCTCGCGCCATCGTCAAGGGCGATGCAACGGAGCCGGCGATAGGCGCCGCCTCGATACTTGCCAAGACGGCGCGCGATGCCGAGATGCTGCGTCTCGATGCTTTCTATCCGCAGTACGGTCTGGCCCGCCACAAGGGCTATCCGACGGCCGCGCATCTCGCCGCCCTGCGCGAGCATGGCGTGGTCGACATCTACCGGCGCAGTTTCGCACCGGTTCGACGTATGCTCGTTGAAGGGAATTGATCATGAATTCGACATACCCGTTGCTGCTCTTCGTGCATTTGATTGCCGTGGTGGTCTGGGTGGGCGGCATGTTCTTTGCCTATGTCTGTCTGCGCCCGGTGGCTGCCGAGCAACTTGAACCGCCCATGCGCCTGACGCTCTGGGCAGGGGTGTTCGGGCGCTTTTTTCCCTGGGTCTGGGCGGCTGTGTGTGTCATCCTGGCGTCGGGACTGACGATGATCCTCTTTCACGGCATGTCGGGCGCGCCGGTGTTCATGCATCTCATGCTGGCGACGGGACTGGTCATGGTCGCGGTGTATATCCATCTCTATCTCGATCCTTACGCCCGTCTGCGCCAGGGCGTCGCAGCCGGCGACTGGTCGCGTGCCGGGGCGGCGCTCAATCAGATTCGAAAACTTGTTGGTTTCAACCTGGTGCTTGGCCTGATCACCATCGTCATCGCCAAGCTGGGCGTGTATCTACAATTCTGAGGCGGCCCCGCCTTGCAGCCGGATTGAGCGCATCCGTCATTGTTTCCGAGTTTCATTTCTTGATCACCATGAAGCTGATTGCTTCCCGCGACAATCCAGGCTTCAAAGCCCTGAAATCTCTTGCCGAAGATGCCCGTGAGCAGCGTCGTCAGGGGCGGACGCTGCTCGACGGCGTGCATCTGGTGCAGGCCTATTGCGACAAGGTCGGTGCGCCGGAGCGTTTGATTGTCAGCGAGCAAGGCGCTGCGCGAGCCGAGGTTCAGTCCTTGCTCGCTTCCCTGCCGGGTGTCGATGCCTGGCTGCTGCGTGATGCCCTGTTCAAGCAATTGACCGAGGTGGTCAGCCCGATCGGGATACTTGCGCTGATTGCCGTTCCCGCCAAATCGGCGGCGGATGGTGCGCCGCCGGATTCGTGCGTGCTGCTTGATGGCCTGCAGGATGCCGGCAATGTCGGCTCGATTCTGCGCACGGCCGCTGCCGCTGGGATAGGCGACGTTTTTCTCGGGCCGGGCTGCGCCGGCGCCTGGACGCCGCGCGTGCTTCGTGCGGGGCAGGGCGCCCATTTCGATCTCCGGATACGCGAGCAGGCTGATCTGGGAGGCATCCTGAGCGGCTTCCGGGGGCTCGGCGTGGCTGCTTCGGCGCATGGCGCCGAGCCTTTGTACCGGCTTGATCTGCGCGGTCCCGTTGCCTGGCTTTTTGGCGCTGAGGGCAGGGGAATTGCGCCACAGCTCGAAATGATGGCGCAGCGCCGGGTCATCATCCCGATGGCGGCAGGCTGCGAATCGCTGAACGTGGCGGCGGCCGCCGCCGTTTGTCTGTTCGAGCAGGTCCGCCAGCAGGAGCAATTACGTCGGTCTAAATGACATTTGACAAAATGATGATCGGTGCATACAGTGGCGATTCGTGGGTTTGCGCTGGCGGCCCGGCTTCGGTTCTGCGATTGCCGGGGCGATAAAGTGCGCAAATTAACCTGCTGTTTTGCAGCATCGCTCATTGTTCAGGCAGTTCCCGACGCATGCGCCCAGGTGTCGCCGGACAAGATCAATGCGTCGACTGCGGTCAGCGAATACTTCGAGGAACTGCCCGTCGTGCTTTCTGCATCCAGGCTCAGGCAATCGATCAATCAGGCGCCATCGGCGGTGACGGTGATTGATCGCGACATGATCGTCGCCTCCGGCGCGCGCCGCATTGAGGAGATATTGCGTCTGATCCCGGGCTTTCATGTTGGCTACACTGCTGGTGGCTCCCCCATCGTTGCCTACCACGGGCTTTCCGATGCCTACGCGCGCCGCATGCAGGTTCTGATCGACGGCGTTTCGATCTACAGCCCGCTTTATGGCGGCGTCGATTGGACGGAATTGCCGCTAGCGCTGCAAGACATTGAGCGCATAGAGATCGTGCGCGGCCCGAATGCCGTTACATACGGCGCGAACGCCTTTTTCTCCGTCATCAATATCATCACCCGCGATCCGGCGACCGTTCCGCGCTTCCAGCTCGATTCAAACATCGGCGGGAACGGCATCCGCGATGTCGCGGCACGGCTGGCCGGGCAGGGTGAGGATGGGCGCTATCGGCTGACGCTCGGGCAGCGGTATGACGATGGCTTCGCTTTTCTGCCAGACAGTTCGACGGTGCATTTCGCCTCGCTGCGCGCGCATTTCCGGTTTAACCCGACCGACGAACTGGGCTTGCAGATGCGCACAAGCCACAGCACCGAAGGGCAGGGCTTCTACAACAGGGCCATCGACGACAGTTCCGTCAGCCGGCCGCGTCATCTGCAGCACAGCACGATGCAGGCGCGATGGACTCGTGCGCAAAGCGTCGATGACGAGTCCTGGCTGCAGCTGTACCATCATTCGCACAGCTTCCGCGAGACGGCTTCCGTCTACATACTGCTTCCGTCATTGCCGCCGATTCCCTATAGCTTTGGTTTCAATTACAACCTGACGCGCGACGACATCGAGTTTCAGCAGTCGCGCAAGCATACCGACGCATTGCGTCTGGTCTGGGGGGCGCAGTGGCGAACGGACAGCGTGCGTTCGCAATCCTTCTTCCATAGCGACCGGTGGCTGGACAATCGGCTGATTCGGTTGTTTGCCAACGCCGAGTGGCGGCCTGGCGACAAGCTGGCCATGCACGGCGGGGCAATGCTCGAACACAACTCGCTGACCGGTAGCGCCGTTTCGCCGCGACTGGCGGCAACCTATGTGGTCAGACCCGGCCATACGCTACGCGCTGCTGTGTCGCGCGCCAACAGGTCGCCGACGTTGTTCGAGGAATTCGTGAATCAGCGCTATGACGCGCCACCAGCCCTTGCTTCGCTGGCCCGCGGCGTGCCGTTGAAAGTGACTTACCTCGCCTCGGGAGGTCTCGGTGACGAAAGGATACTTTCGCGCGAAATCGCCTATGTGGGGGAGTTTCCGGATCTGAAATTGTCGGGTGATGTGCGTTACTTCCGGGACCGCATCGACTCGTTGATCCATCCGACACTGTCGCGTCCGGTGACGGCGATCTTCAATAAACGGGCGGCGGACTACAGCAACTCCGGCCTCGGGGTGCATCAACGCGGCTACGAAGTCGGCGCCCGCTGGCGTCCATGGAGTGGCGCACAGATCGATGCCAGCGTCGGCCAGATTCGCATCGATTCGGACATGCCGGATACCGAGCAGAGCGCGCCGTCGCATACGCGCAGCCTGCTGTTCAGGCAGGCCTTGCCAGTCGAGATGTCGTTCAGCGCAGCGTACTTCAAGATCGACAGCATGCGCTGGCAGAGTTCCCCCAGTGATGTTCCCGAGTACGAGACGCTCGACGTGCGCATGGCCACGCCGCTGCGCTGGGGCGGCCAGCGTGGCGAGCTGGCGCTGGTAACGCGCAACGCGCTTGGCGCCTATCGTGATTACAACCAGAACAATTTTCAACGTCGCATTTCTTATCTGCAACTGAGTCTTGCCTATTAAACGCTTCATTCTTCTCGTTGCCGTTTTGCTCGGGCAGGCCATGCCAGTCATGGCCGGTCCGAGTGTCGCCCTTTTCTCGGACGACAGCGCGACGAGCCGCCAGCTTCATCAATTGCTGTCAGCGGAATTGCGCCAGGCGGGCTTCACGGAAGCTGCGACAGGAGGCTCCCGTTCTTCGCAGCGACCGCAATTGCGGGAGTCGGGGCCTGCTGCTGCCACTCCGGCAGCGTTGGGCGAGATCGCGATTGCCATCGGCGCTCCCTCCCTGCGACAGATTCTGGCCCAGACCGTTTCGAAACAGATCGTCGTCGTCCTGATTACACGCCGTGCTCTGGACGAGGAGCTTGCCCAGTTACCGGCTAGGGCCGGGCGCGACATTCATGCGATCGTGCTGGATCAACCCTTGGGGCGTTACCTCGATCTGGTGCGCCTGGCGCTGCCGCAGAGGATGCGCATCGGCGTTCTGCTTGGTCCTGCCACCAGCTCGCAGCAGAAAATGCTGGAAAAACTGGCTGTCGAGCGGGACATGACGTTGAGTGTCGCTCGTGTGTACGAGGATGTCGTCTTCATTCCCCAGCTTGAACGTGTGCTGTCGCAAAGCGACATCCTGCTCGCCCTGCCCGACGCCATCGTCCATAACCGCAATACTGTGCAGCCGCTGTTGCTGACCACCTATCGGGCGGGCGTGCCCGTGGTGGGATATTCGGAGGCGTATGCCCAGGCCGGCGCCCTGTTGGCGCTGTATTCGACGCCTGCCCAGCTTTCCCGGCAGGTGCTTGAAGTCGTGCAGTTGTTGAGTCAGGGGCGGAGTGCGCCCCAGATTCAGGCGCCGCGCTATTTTTCGGTGAGCGTGAATGGTTCGGTTGCTCGCTCGCTCGGTATTACCCTGCCTCCAGCAGAAATCTTGCGCGACCGCTTGCAGCAATCCTCTTCTTCTTCCGAGTTGCCGTGAGTGTATCGATCATCATTGATGTCATGAATACCCGTCCGACCTTACGCATGACCACGATCGTGGCGCTGTTAGCCGTTTGCTTTCCGCTGGAGGGCGCTGCCAGTGCGTCGGTTGTTGATGGTCATGCGCTGGATACCTATTTCGAGGCGATGCCCGTCGTTCTATCCGCCTCGCGGCTCAAACAGTCGTCCGCGGATGCGCCGGCGGCGGTGACCGTGATTGAACGGGAATTGATCGTCGCCTCCGGAGCCCGTCAGTTAATCGACGTGCTGCGCCTGGTGCCCGGGTTCTATGTCGGCTACCTGAGTGGCAACAACCCCGTGGTGGCCTATCATGGCTTGTCTGACGTTTACGCCAAGCGCATGCAGGTGCTTGTTGATGGCGTGTCGATATACAGCCCCCTGCTCGGCGGAGTTGATTGGACAGAGTTGCCGCTGGCAATTCAGGATATTGAGCGCATCGAAGTGGTTCGTGGCCCCAATGCTGTGACCTATGGGGCCAATGCGTTCCTGGCGGTCATCAACATCATCACTCGCGATCCTGCAACCGAAGCCGGCGTTCAACTTGTAATGAACGGTGGCAGCAATGGCATCCGCGACGTTCAGTTGCGCACAGCCAGACGCGGTGATGACTTCCGCTACAGCATCTCGCTTGGTCAGCGCAACGACGATGGCTATTACCATCTGCCGGACAGCTCGCGCATCGAGATGGCAAACCTGCAGGCCCACTACCGGATCGATCCGCGAGATGAACTGTCCTTCACGGTTCGTGCCAGTCAAGGTTTGGAATTGCATGGGCGCAATGTTACCGAGGGGTTTTACAAGATCCAAATTGGCGCTGGCGGATTCGATCCGGAACGCGGGCGCGATGTCGATCAGCAGACGGTGCAGTTGCGCTGGACACATGCGGCCAGTGTCGATGACGAGTTCTGGGTGCAGGCTTACCACCATCAGCGCAGCAAGACCGAGTACTCGCATATATTGCTGCCATTGCCGGGGGGGGCAACGTTGCCCACCATTTTTGACTCCAACTACGATGTCACGCGCGACGATTTTGAGTTCCAGATGTCACAAAGGTCAGGCGATGCGATGCGTCTTCTGTGGGGTGGTCATTGGCGTCAGGATCGGGCGAAGTCCTGGGCCATGCTGAACAGACATGACTGGGAGGGCCTGCGGTTGACACGTCTGTTCGGCAACATCGAATATCGTCCGGTAGCCGAGCTGGTGCTGCATGGCGGCGCGATGCTGGAAAACAATTCGATGACCGGTAGCTCGCTTTCGCCGCGTCTGGCCGCGACTTACCGTGTCCTTCCCGGACACAGTCTACGTGCAGGCGTTTCCCGCGCCAATCGAACGCCGACCCTGAACGAGGAGAAGGGCAGCCTGATCTATGCGTCGCCGAGCGTGCTTTTTCCCCTGACGCATGGCCTGCCGCTGTCGATTCTTGCCCTGAGCTCCGGTGGCCTGATCGATGAAAGGATCATTTCGCGCGAGATTGCTTATACGGTGGATTTGCCACAGTGGCAGGCAGGGGGCGATATTCGCTGGTTCTCAGACCGGATCGATCATCTGATCACGCTGACGGCAACGCGGCCAGTCGTTACCATGACCAATCATGTTGCCTGGGACTATGTCAATTCGTCCTCTGTGGCGCATGTGCGCGGGGTCGAGTTGAGCGGTCACTGGCGTCCATGGCAGGGCGGGCGGCTTCAGTCCAGCGCTACAATAACGCGTATTGTTTCGGCGATTCCGGATAGTGCCGAAAGCGCTCCTTCGTCTACGCAAAACTTCCTGTTCAGTCAGGAATTGCCGGCTCGTCTAGCCTTCAGTGCCGCCTATTACAGAATTTCCAGTTTGAAATGGCAGAGCTCGCCAGCGAGCCTGCCGGACTATGCGACGCTCGATCTGCGTCTCGCCAGGCAATATCGCTGGGGCGACCAGCAACTCGAAGTCGCGGTAACGACGCGCAATGCGCTTGGCAGCTACGCTGACTACAAGCCGGCCAATCTGCAGCGGCGGGTTTCCTTCGTGCAGCTGAATTACGCGTTTTAATCAGCCTCGCTGCCGATCTGGAGGGTCTGCATCAGCGTCGCGGCGATTTCCTCGATGGACTTGGTGGTGGAGTCGAGCCAGCGAATGCCTTCGCGACGCATCAGCTTTTGCGCCGCTTCGACTTCGAAGCGACAGTTGTCGAGCGAGGCATAGACGCTGTCCGGGCGGCGTTCGCGGCGGATCTGGGCGAGGCGGTCAGGGGCGATGGTCAGGCCGAACAGCTTGTGGCGGTGTCTTTCGAGGCTGCCGGGCAGTTTGTTGCGATCAAAATCCTCGGGAATCAGCGGATAGTTGGCGGCCTTGATGCCGAACTGTACGGCCAGGTAGAGGCTGGTTGGGGTCTTGCCGCTGCGCGAAACGCCGACCAGGATGACGTCCGACATGTCCAGGTCGCTGTCCGTCACACCGTCGTCGTGGGCCAGCGTGAAGTTGATCGCTTCGATGCGATTGTCGTAGGTCTTGGTGTTGGCGCGGCCGTGCGAGCGGCCGATGGCATGGGTTGAGCGGGCGCCGAGTTCGGCCTCCAGCGGCGCGATGAAAATGCTGAAGAAATCCAGGATCAGTGCTTCAGCCTCGCGCAGCGCTTCCGCCACCACCGGACTGACCAATGTCGAGACGACGATCGGCCGTTTGCCGTCGCGCTCGCCGGCGGCGCGAATCTGCTCGACGCAATCGCGGGCCTTGTCGACCGAATCGACGAAAGGCATGCGTACCTCACGGCAGTGAATTTCCTCGAATTGCGAGAGCAGGCTGTGCGCCAGCGTTTCGGCCGTGATGCCGGTGCCGTCGGAAACGAAAAATATGGTGCGAGCAGAAGTCATGATTGCCTGGAGGTTGCCGCGAAGGGGATAAAATAACTCGTTGCGCGGTACCGGGCAATCTTCTCTTCGCCCGGTTGCAGTTCTACTACTTCCGAAGGAACAGTCCATGAGTTACGTCATTCCATTCGATCGTCTGCGGATTACCGATGTCGAGCAGGTCGGCGGCAAGAATGCCTCGCTTGGCGAGATGATCAGCCAGCTCGCCGACAGCGGCGTGCGCGTGCCCGGCGGCTTTGCCACTACGGCGCAAGCCTATCGTGAATTCCTTGCCTATCAGGGCCTGGCCGATCGCATCAACGCGGCGCTGGCCCAGCTCGATGTGGATGACGTCGTCGCCCTGGCGAAGACCGGAGCCAAGATTCGCCAATGGGTTGTGGACACGCCGTTCCCGCCGGCGCTGGAAGGCGAGATCAAGCGTCACTACGACAGCCTGGTGGCCGACGGCGCGGCCGATGCCAGCTTCGCCGTGCGTTCTTCGGCGACCGCCGAGGATCTGCCCGATGCTTCATTCGCCGGCCAGCAGGAGAGCTTTCTCAACATTCATGGTTACGAGAACATTCTCCATGCGATCAAGGAGGTCTTTGCCTCGCTCTACAACGACCGCGCCATCGCCTACCGCGTCCATATGAATTTTGACCACGCCAAGGTCGCGCTGTCGGCCGGCGTCCAGCGCATGGTTCGTTCCGACCTGGCGGCGTCGGGCGTGATGTTCACCATCGATACCGAGTCCGGCTTCGACCAGGTCGTTTTCATCACCTCCAGCTATGGTCTGGGCGAGACCGTGGTGCAGGGCGCGGTGAACCCGGACGAGTTCTACGTGCACAAGCCGACGCTGGCGCTCGGCAAGCCTTCGGTGATCCGCCGCAACCTGGGGTCGAAGCTGATCAAGATGCAGTTCACCGATGCGAAATCCGCCGGGCGCAGTACCGTGACGGTCGACGTGCCGGAGGCCGACCGGCAGCGGTATTCCCTGACCAACGACGACGTGCTCGAACTGGCGCGTTATGCACTGATCATCGAGAAGCACTACGATCGCCCGATGGACGTCGAGTGGGGCAAGGATGGCGTCGATGGCAAGCTCTACATCCTGCAGGCACGCCCCGAGACGGTGAAATCGCAGGACGCCGCGCACGGCCACGTCATCGAGAAATACCGCATCCGTCAGCATGGCAAGGTGCTGACCAGCGGCCGCGCCATCGGCCAGAAGATCGCCACCGGTCCGGTACGCCTGGTCAAGGACGCCAGCGAGATGAATCGCGTGCAGGCCGGCGACATTCTCGTCACCGACATGACGGACCCGGATTGGGAGCCGGTGATGAAGAAGGCTGGCGCCATCGTCACCAATCGCGGTGGACGCACCTGTCATGCCGCCATCATCGCTCGCGAGCTGGGCATTCCGGCGATCGTCGGCTGCGGCAGTGCGACCAGCGCGCTGAGCGAGAACGAGGCGGTGACGGTCAGCTGCGCCGAAGGCGACACCGGCTACGTTTATCGCGGCAAGCTCGACTTCGAAGTGACCCGACAGGACACCGGCAATCTGCCAGAACTGCCGGTGAAGATCATGATGAACGTCGGCAACCCCGAGCTCGCCTTCGAGTTCGCCCAGATTCCGAACGGCGGCGTCGGCTTGGCGCGCCTTGAGTTCGTCATCAATAACATGATTGGCATACACCCCAAGGCCATTCTCAACTTCGCCCAAGCGCCTGCTCGCTTGAAGGAAGAGATCGAGCGGCGTTCGCGTGGCTATGCCGATCCGCGGGCCTTCTTTATCGAGAAGCTGGTCGAGGGCGTGGCGACCATCGCTGCTTCCTTTTACCCGAAGCCGGTGATCGTGCGCTTGTCCGACTTCAAGTCGAACGAGTACCGCAAGCTGCTCGGCGGAGAACAATACGAACCGGAAGAGGAAAATCCGATGCTCGGCTTCCGCGGCGCTTCGCGCTATGCGTCGCAGAGTTTCCGCGATTGCTTCGAACTCGAATGCCAGGCGATGAAGAAGGTGCGCGAGGAGCTCGGCCTGGCCAACGTCGAGCTGATGGTGCCCTTCGTGCGCACCCCTGCCGAGGCTCGTGCCGTCGTCGATCTGCTCGCCGAGAATGGCCTCAAGCGCGGCGAAAATGGCCTGCGCCTGATCATGATGTGCGAGATTCCTTCAAATGCCCTGCTGGCCGAGACCTTCCTGGAAATGTTCGACGGTTTTTCGATCGGCTCCAACGACCTGACGCAGCTGACGCTCGGCATCGACCGTGATTCGGCTTTGGTGGCGGCCTCCTTCGACGAACGCAATCCTGCCGTCAAGCAGCTGTTGTCGCTGGCGATCCAGGCATGCAACCGCCTCGGCAAGTACATCGGCATCTGCGGCCAAGGGCCGTCGGATCACGCCGATTTCGCCGAGTGGTTGATGGACGAGGGGATACAGACGATCTCGTTGAATCCGGATACGGTGATCGATACATGGCAGCGTCTGGCGGGGCATCGGGCAGCGACTGCCACTTGAACCGGCTCACGGACAAGCGCGCTGGCCGCGTTGCAGACGCGACTTCGGCCAGCGTTCTTCGCCGCGTTGCCGCCGCCATCGGCAATCAGGAGGCGCCGATGCGTTACATGCTCGGCGAACGCTATCTGACGGCGATGGGCAAGCTGGCGGAATCGGCGAATGCCAAGACCATTGTGCTGCCAGCCGACATTCAGGAGTCCATGCGCGGCATTTTCGGCCGCGGCAAGGAATGACATAAATCAGGCAAGCGCGCCCGCTTAGCCGCGAGTGCTCTTCATCAGACGGTTCTTTTCACGAACCCAGTCGCGTTCCTTCTCGGTTTCGCGCTTGTCGAACTGCTTCTTGCCCTTCGCCAGTCCGACGGAAAGCTTGATGCGGCCTTTCGTGTAATGCAGATCGAGCGGCACCAGCGCATAGCCGGCGCGCTCGACATTGCCGATCAACTTGTTGATTTCCGCCTCATGCAGCAGCAGCTTGCGAGTGCGCACCGGGTCGGGGTGGATGTGCGTCGAGGCTTCGGCGAGCGGGCTGATGTGGGCGCCGATCAGATAGACCTCGCCGTTGCGCAGCACCACGTAGGCTTCCTTGATCTGCACGCGCCCGGCGCGGATCGCCTTGACCTCCCAGCCTTCCAGCGCCAGACCGGCCTCGTAGCGCTCCTCGATGAAGTAGTCGTGGAAGGCCTTCTTGTTGTCGACGATGCTCATGAGTTGGTCACACGGTAGAATGTCCGACATTTTAACGCACCCCGCATCATGGCCGTCGTAGAAAAATCCGTGTTGATCGAGCGCAGTGCCGCTCAGATGTTCGACCTCGTCGATGGAGTCGAGGATTACCCGAAATTCCTGCCTTGGTGCGGCGGCGCCGAAGTGCTCGAACGCAGCGAATCGAAGACCGTGGCGCGCGTGCATATCAACTACCACGGTGTCAGGGCGCACTTCTCGACCGAGAATGCCAAGGAATACCCGACACTGATGGGCATGCGCCTGCTCGACGGCCCCTTCCGGCAGCTCGACGGCAGCTGGTCCTTCAAGCCGCTCGGCGAGTCGGCCTGCAAGGTGGAGTTTCATCTGCATTACGAGTTCTCCAGCAAGCTTCTCGAAAAGGTGGTTGGCCCGGTGTTCAATCACATTGCCAACACCTTTGTCGAATCCTTCGTCAAACGGGCGCACCAGGTTTATTCCTGAAATCGCTTGGTCTCGCAAGCTGTTCGAACAGGCGTCAGAGTCGACGCATGCAGTGCAGCACCCCGTTTTCCAGCTTGCCGGGCCATGCGTCTTTACAGTAATTCAGTATGTGCTAATATACGAATTCCTTCCAGGCGATGGGCGATCATGTCAATCCCGACCTTGTTGATCCTGCTGATTATCGGACTCTGTGCTGGACTGGCGTCGGGCATGTTCGGCATTGGTGGCGGTATTTTGATCGTTCCGGCTTTGATCTACCTGCTTGGTTATAGCCGCGAGATGGCGACGGGAACCAGCCTTGCCGTGCTGTTGCCGCCGGTCGGGATCGCAGCGGTCATGGTGTTCTACCGGCACGGCAACGTCGACTTTCCCGCAGCGATTGTGTTGGCCTTGTGTCTGTTGCTCGGTGGTTGGCTCGGCGCGCATCTGGCCAATGTATGGAATCCGCTGCCGATTAAAGTGCTGTTCGGCCTGTTCGTCACTGGTGTCGGGTTGTACGTTCTCCACGATGCCTTCACGTCGCAATGACCGCCATGAATATGACCGCCTCAGAACATGAAGCTTTCTGGACTGCCCGCTATGAAGCCGCCGGTGATGACTACCTGTTCGGCACCGCGCCGTCGAGGTTCATCGCGGCACATGCCAGTCTGTTCGAGAGTGGCGCCACGGCACTCTCGGTGGCCGATGGCGAAGGACGCAACAGCGTCTGGTTGGCGCAGCAGGGCCTGACCGTAACAGCACTGGAAATCTCGCCGGCGGCACTGAGCAAGGCGCGCAAGCTCGCGGCGGCGAACCGGGTGGCCGTCGCCTTCAGGCAGGCGGACGTACTGGCGCTTGAGTGGCCGCATGCCGCGTATGACTTTGTCGTCGGTGTGTTCATCCAGTTCGCCACGCCCGACGAACGCACCATCTTGCTAGCCGGCATGCAGCAGGCCGTCAAATCGGGCGGTCTGCTTATGTTGCACGGCTATACGCCGAAACAGCTCGAATATGGCACCGGCGGTCCCTCGGCGGGGGAGAATCTGTACACCTCTGCCATGCTGAAAGATGCTTTCGCGGCGGACGAGTGGGAGTTGCTCGAGTTGCGCGAATATGAGGACGAACTCAGTGAAGGCACGGCCCATCGCGGCCGCTCGGCACTGATCGATTTGGTGGCGCGCCGCAAGGCCGCTTGAGTAAGACTCACTGAAAGGAGTACGCAATGAACAGGAACGAAGGAAATCTCGATCGCACGCTGCGGGTTGTCGCCGGTCTTGGCCTGGTGGTCTGGGCGGCAGCTTTCGACGGTCCGCTTTGGGCATGGATCGGTCTGATGCCGCTGGCGACGGGCGCGCTGGGTGTTTGCCCGGCTTACAGCCTTTTGGGTATCAATACCTGTCCGATGAAGAAGTAGAGCTCAGCGGCGCACAAACTCCGCTGCCTCGGCGGCCGTCAGGTATCTGCCGGGGAGTGGCCAGAGGCCTGGTACGCGCGCGCGGTAGCGACGGTAAGTCTCGCCGTAGGCGGCGATCAGCTTGTGTTCCTCGAAACGCGAGCCGATCGCGAGGTAAAGCGTGATGGCGATGGCGCTGAGGAGCGTGGCGGCGTTCATGTTTTGCGTCCATAGCACCAGTAAGCTGAAGAAATACCAGGGGTGGCGAACGTAACGGTTGAAGAAGCCGATGCGGAACTCACCCGCGTCGAGAATGCATGCGGGCTTACCCGATGAGCATTCTTGCCACTGGCGCAGACCGATGAATTCGGCCAGGTCGTAGGCGCGCAGCGAAATCAGGAAACCGCCCAATCCGCACAGCGTTACCGCCAGCGCCAGCCAGCGCCACGGCCCCTGCCAGTGGATCAGGAGCGGCCCCTCGCTGTGCACGATCAGCCAGATCAGCGGGAGGGCCGAAAGCAGGGCGAAGGCGTTGAAGAACAGCCGGTAGGCATGAAACAGCCGCGGCAGCCGGCGTGCCACCCAAGTCTTGCAGCGCAGCGAAGCGAGCAGGGAATGCAGCAGGCCATAGATCAGCCAGCCGGCGCCAAGAATCAGCAGTTTCAGTGTCTCGTCAGGCATGGCATCGCTTCGCGACATGGAAATTCCGATTATCGCCGGAGCGGTGACTGGTTGCGCGTGCTGCGTCGGCGGCTTGGGTTGCGGTAAAATTGCGGATCTTTCCCGGCAACCTGCCAGGGAGCAGCCCGGAATCGTCAGAACGATGAGCAAAGCCGACAGCACCGCAACCGATTCAATCAAGATCGAGGTCGTCTATGCCTTGCCACAGCGCCAGGATCTGGTGCGGCTGAACATGGTGGTGGGCAGCACACTGCAGCAGGCGATCGAAAAATCAGGATTGCTCGACAAGTATCCGGAAATTGATCTCGCCAAGGCCAAAACCGGCATTTACGGCAAGCTTAGCAAGGCCGACACGCTGCTGCGCGATCGAGATCGCGTGGAAATCTATCGACCCCTGATCGCCGATCCGAAGGAAGTCCGCAAGCAGCGCGCTGCGGAAGGCAAGGTCATGAAGAAGGGTGGCGGAGCAGAAGCCGAAGCGTAATCAAGGGCTTTCGATAGCCGTGAGGCGCCGCCGGGAGCTCGTATCGCGTATAATCCGGCCTTTGGAACCAAGGATTAGAGATGCGAGTTCTCCACAAGGCGCTGACGTTCGATGACGTCCTGCTCGTTCCCGCGCATTCCAACATTCTGCCGCGCGATGTCTCCCTCGATACCCAGTTGACTCGCAAGATCCGCCTGCACATGCCGCTGGTTTCCGCAGCCATGGATACGGTGACCGAATCGCGCCTGGCGATCACGCTGGCCCAGGAAGGCGGCATCGGCATCATTCACAAGAACCTGCCGCCGAAGGCGCAGGCCGCCGAGGTGTCCAAGGTCAAACGCTATGAGTCCGGCGTGCTGAAGGATCCGATCACCGTGCCGCCAACCATGACGGTCCGCGAAGTTCTGGCGCTGACGCGCCTGCACCGCTTCTCCGGCCTGCCGGTTGTGGAGAACGGACGTGTCGTTGGCATCGTCACCAACCGCGACCTGCGCTTCGAATCCAGCCTCGATCAGCCGGTCAAGAACATCATGACGCCGCGCGAGCGCCTGATCACGGTGAAGGAGGGCTCCGCGCCCGAGGAAGCCAAGGCGCTGATGCACAAGTACCGCCTGGAGCGTGTATTGGTCGTCAATGACGACTTCGAGCTGCGCGGGCTCGTCACTGTCAAGGACATCCTCAAGTCCTCCGAGTATCCCTACGCCTGCAAGGACGACCTCGGTCGGCTACGCGTCGGCGCCGCGATCGGCGTCGGCGCTGGCACCGAAGAGCGTGCTGCCCTGCTGGTCGAGGCCGGCGTTGATGTGCTGGTGGTCGATACCGCGCATGGCCATTCCCAGGGCGTGCTCGATCGCGTCGAGTGGGTCAAGACGAAATTCCCCCAGGTCGAGGTAATTGGGGGCAACATCGCCACCGCCGCCGCGGCCCGTGCGCTCGTCGATCATGGCGCCGACGGCGTCAAGGTCGGCATCGGTCCCGGCTCGATCTGCACGACGCGCATCGTCGCCGGCGTCGGCGTGCCGCAGATCACCGCGATCGACAATGTCTCGTCGGCACTGGCCGGCACGGGCGTGCCGATGATCGCCGACGGCGGCATCCGGTATTCAGGCGACATCTCCAAGGCGATCGCCGCCGGCGCCAACGCCGTCATGCTCGGCGGCCTGTTCGCCGGCACCGAGGAAGCGCCCGGCGAGACCGTGCTCTACCAGGGCCGCTCGTACAAGGCCTATCGCGGCATGGGCAGCCTTGGCGCGATGAAGGAAGGCGCGGCTGACCGCTACTTCCAGGACAGCGACGCCAATGTCGAAAAGCTCGTGCCGGAAGGCATCGAGGGTCGCGTGCAATACAAGGGCACGGTCGGCGCCGAGATCCAACAACTGATGGG